>CAZADH010000013.1:0-45876 GCA_964483805.1 uncultured bacterium | reverse complement strand
TGGTGGCGGGGCGCGTGGATTGAAACTAGACTCGCAGAGCGACGTTACACAGGGCGCGTGGATTGAAACTCGAACAAGTGAATGAGCGGTGGCGCGGCCAACTCAGCGTTGAAGACCGTGCCGATCTCTGTCTGAGAATCCTGACCGAAACCACGCGATCATCGGCGCGGTCCGGTTGGGTTCACCAAACCAAGGAGGAAGGCCAAGTTCTCCCAGGCCATAGAAATGCGGGGATCCTGACGCCAGCTCCGTCAACGTCCGCTTCCACTCGTCGTCATGGGCATTTCCGAAGAGAATCCGCCGGCAAGATGGCGTGTCCGCAACCAGCACACAATGAAGGTCCGTGTCGTATCGCAACCGGATTGTCTCAGTTGCGCCCCTCGATCTTTCCAACACAATCGCCGGGCGATCCCGACCCTCTAAAAAGCTCAGCATCCGGCCACTGATAACGGGTTGCGTTGTGTCCAACGAACGTGGGTATCGTATCGTTCCACAAGGCCGATTCTGAAGAACCATCGGCACACTGGGCACACAAGGCCACCGCGATACGCAATGCCACCTGGTGTTATCCGCACGATAGACCGCAAACCGCCACTCCTCGTTTTGCATGGCCTGATCAAAAACTTCTGCATGCCCGTCGTCATCGAGGTCAACAAAGTCGAGCATTTTGTCGGCCTCGTCGAGGCAACAACCAACCGACAGGTAAGGGGTTGGCAACCCGCTCGCATCGAACAGCAACATCAGATGCTCAAATTCACCTTCAAGTCCGGTCGCGGCAACGCGGAATGTAAATATAACGTCTTGTTTCCCGTTGTTGTCCAGGTCGGCAGTGTGGACCTCGAAGGCGTTTGTGCAACACCCGCCACTGATCATCGCCTCCCATTTGGTCCCGTCTTTCGCCGTCCCGTGAATAGTGACGGCCATGCCGGCACCATCGCGATTTGTCGATGAAAGATGCACGCCTCCGTTTCCAATGGGCAGACGACTGGGCGCTTTCTCGACAGAGAACCGGCCAATCATTCTCATCGGGAAGCGGTGTTCTCGCACCCATGCAACACTCATCGGGCAGTATCCTGGTTCCAGCGCCGAGGCCCGCGGCTCGTCGCAGAAAGTAAACAGGACACACAACAACACCGTCATCAACGGGAAACGCATCGCTCTCACCACCTACGAATCAGCCTTTCGGAGAATACCGCGTGCTGGTATAAAACGAATGCCGCATTCCAGACACGGTCTTGCTCCGAAGCAATGGCGACTTATCCGCATCAGGAGGGTCATTCGTTGCCCTGTTCATGTAGAATGCGTGTTTCCCCTCTTCTACAAACAGCCTTTCTCCCGCAGACTTTTGGTCACCAAGAATTTCTCGCGCTATGATCAGCGTTTCTCGATATCGCTGACACTGTTCAATGTTGAGTTTTTCGGCGATGCTCCGATCTGACCCGAGCCACTTGTAGATATCGTTGCTGACGCCGTGAAACTGGCCTTTCTGTCTGATAACTTCTTCAAGCGTCTTCTTGAAATACCCGGGTAGAAAACGGACTCGGTTGATGACAACGTAACCGATCGCTCGACGTTCCTCGGCGGAGCACGCTATCCCTTCCGCCATCATGATTTGAGCCAGGAGTTTTTCGTCGACCGATGGTGGCGGCTGAATTTCGCAGGCCCTGCAAACAATCTTCGGCGTCACCGAATCATACTGGGTCCCATTCAGATAAATGGCCACAGTAGTATGGTCCCGATTCTTGAAACGCATCGCAAACGTCGGACCCATCCCCTTTACAGGCTTTCGCCATTGGATCTGCTCCGAAATGTCGACAACGCCATCCTTCGTTTCTTCCGTGGCCACGGCCCGAAACTCGATCTTCTCGTCGAAGCCAAAGACGGCGCCTTTCTTCGGGGCGAGGATCTTCGCGGTTCTCTTTCCCATGCCTGTTTCCGTATCTATCGCTGCAACAGCTAGATTCCGAGGCACCTCTGAAGATTGTCATCCACCTTCCCCAAGTCCTCGTCGCTCATTTCTCCAAGTTGTTTATCGATGAGGCTCTTCTTGATCGATAGCAGGATCCCGGTCACAACGGATGGGAACAGCAGCCCTGCCTCTTTCCATTTCTCGATCTTGATGTCCCCGAAGATTCGCCGAATGGTGTTGCTGGTGATGGCCGCAACGATGACTTCCTCCCGCTTGGCGTTGTAGTGGCTCCCGCTCACGATGACGACGGGTCGTTTCTTGGTCTCACTTCCGTCAGTGAACAGAATTTTGGCGAGAACGACGGCACCTTTCTTACATTTTGTCATAGGCGGCATCCCGATCGTTGTCCCAGAGCTCGCGAAGCGCCGCGGTCGGCTTGGTTGTGAGTTTCAACAAATCCGCCTCATCCTCATCCCGCTCCATTTGCGCTCTGATACTTCTCAATACAAATTCTCGCAAAGACTGTCCACGAAGGGCCGCATAGGCCTTGATTTTCCGATGCTCCGTGCTCGCAAGGTCGATGGTCAACCGCTCGCGCTTCTCTGCCACCGCCATAATTTTCTCCTCCGTGTCGGATATTTACAATTGTACCTTTTCCCCAGTAATCCATCAACTCGCCTCACCACCAATCTTCTGCGGTGGCGCGGCCGACCGTCGCAACGCCGGGGCTGGGCGCCCCCGGTTCGGCGTTGCGCCTGCCGCGCTCTCGGGTTCACCCGACCGCCGGATGCGCGCTGCCGCGCGCGTGGGCTAGGCGCCCCCGCGGCTCCGCTGGGGAAGGAGGGATCAGCGTGGGGTTTGCGCGAGCGCGCAATGCCGTATTGACCTCTATACGCCATTGGCGTATAGTATGGTTGTGGAGATCATCGAAACACAATTGTTTATGCGGCTCATCACGGAAATCCTTTCCGATGAACATTACCGCATTCTCCAAAACGCTGTGATCGACAACCCGGATGCCGGCGATGTCATCCCGAACGGCGCTGGCCTGCGCAAGTTCCGCTGAGGTCTCGAGAACATCGGCAAGCGGGGCGGGCTGCGGGTCATCTACCTCTGGCGACCACGCCAGGGCTTGATCTACTTTGTCACCGTTTACAAGAAGAACTGCCAGGAAGATCTCACGCCTGATCAGCTCAAGATCTTGGCCAAAGTCGCAAAGGAGCACCTGAAATGAAACCCCAAGATTTCGACAACCTCATCGAGGGCATCAAACAGGTTGGCAAGATTCAACGCGGCAAAATGCTTCCTGGGCGATCGTTCAAATTCTCTCCACTCGACATCAAAGCCATTCGCACCAAGCTTCACAAGTCCCAGGCCGAGTTTGCGTTGATGATCGGCGTCAGCATCGCCACCCTTCGTAATTGGGAACAAGGTCGCCGAGTTCCCGAGGGCCCGGCCCAAGTCCTTCTGCGAGTGGTTGCCAAGAATCCCAAGGCCGTCATTCAGGCCCTTGCCGCTTGAATTTGTGCGCCGAATGAAACCAGAACTGTCGCTTCCAACTGCACCGCCCCAGATTGCCGAGACCGATCTGGTTTTGCGCAATCCGGTTCTGGTCGAGGCAGTTCGGCGCGCCCGTTGCCAGCATCTTTTGTATTCACACGCCACTGTCTTCGGTTGCCCGGTCCATCGACCAAGGCCTATCTGCCGGCTTTTTCGCTGATGGCCTTGTGGGTTCGAGTCCTTCCCCTGCCATGCCGTTGCGCGACTCCATCGAGAAACCGCTTCTTGATCCCCCCGGGGAGGTTCGCGCGATGACGGTTCCGGGGTTCGTTTGTCTGTGGTGCAAGCATATCAACGTCGGCAACAAGACATGCAAGGCGTTTCCAGACGGCATCCCAGGCGAGATCATGCACGAAAGTTACGACCATCGGCACCCGTTTCCCGGTGACAACGGCATCCGGTTTGAGATCGATCCGGAGAAGGTCAAAGCTGCGAAATTCGCCGCGGCAAATTGGTCGTCGCGAACACCAACACCGCCAGTGCGCCGCGTTGATGTTCTCGATGAAGAGGCATAGCAAATGGTGGTCATAATCCACTGCCGATGCTGTATTGCAGAAAAATGATTTCCGGTCTTGTCATACAAGACCAGCTTGTGGCACAATAGGGGCGACACTAGAAGTGAACGTTGGTTCCCGGCCTTGGCAGTGTCCGAGGCCTCAGTGAGACGACGAGGGGATATGGCCGAACTCTACGCACACTCACTCGAGGGGCAGTCAGCACGTGTCGCCCCGCCACCTGTGCACGGTCGTGCTGACGATGACCAACCCAAAGACATCGTGTGTTGGGTTATGAATTGGGGTTGCGAATTGCCATGATCATCACTGATAGCATCGCACATCGCCGCAAGTCCGACGGGAACGTCCAACCAGTTGCGGAGCATTTGCTGAATGTTGCGCAGTTGAGCCGCCGCTTTGCATCAAAGATCCGATGGACGGACAGAGGTCAGTCGTCGAGTCTGGCTGATGTTGGTGAGTTGGTGGGTCTGCTCCACGACCTCGGAAAATACAGCAGCGCGTTTCAGGCCTATATCAAATCAGCCGAAGGGCTTATTGATCCTGACGCAGACGATTACGTCGATGCTACAGGACTGAAGGGAAAGATCGATCACTCCACGGCTGGCGGTCAGTTGATTTGGCATCGACTGGGAAACTCTGGGGGTATTGCTAGAGCTGTTGGAAACATGCTTGCGCTGGTCACAGTGTCTCATCACTCCGGCCTGATTGACTGTCTCTCGCCTGACGCTGGCGGTCCTCCACGCGATTCCTTTGGTCGGCGTGTCGGAAAAGACGATGCGCGGACTCATCTGCGCGAGTCGCTCTCGAATGTTGATAGCTGTATTCGCGAGCGTGTCGAAGAGATTCTCCTTGGTGGCAGTTTGCCAGCATCGTTTCGGAGCTTACTGGAAGCAATTCGTGCGACCGAAGTTGGAGTGAACAAGGGTGCAGAACAGCGAATCCAGTTCAAGTGTGGCCTTCTTGCGCGATTCCTATTCAGTTGTTTGATCGACGCAGATCGAATTGATTCGGCTGACTTCGAGAATCCTGATGGCAGAGCCCGTCGATCACAGAAGCCATTTGATGGATGGTCCCTGCTGTGCCAGCGCCTCGAGAAAACACTGGCTCGGTTTCCGTCTGAATCGAGCGTTGATAAGGCCCGTCGTCGTGTTTCTGACGAGTGTTTAAGCCGGGCCTCCGGTGAGCGAGGAATCTTCACTCTTACGGTGCCCACCGGGGGTGGGAAGACGCTCGCGAGCCTTCGCTTTGCGCTGAATCATGCACGGATCCATGGGATGGAGAGGGTCCTTTACGTCGTCCCATTCACCACGATCATCGACCAGAACGTAAATGTTGTTCGGCCGATTCTAGAAGTGTCAAAAGACGAACGTGGTCGCATCGTGCTCGAGCACCACTCAAATCTGACTTCTGAGAAGCAACGATGGCGCGACAAGGTTCTTGCCGAGAGTTGGGATGTTCCAGTTGTATTTACAACTAATGTCCAGTTTCTCGAGAGTCTGTTTGGGAGTGGAACGCGGGGTGCGCGGCGGATGCATCAGTTGGCGAACGCCGTGATCGTCTTTGATGAAATCCAGAGTTTGCCGATCGAATGTGTGCATCTGTTCAATAATGCAGTGAATTTTCTGATCGAAACCTGTGGCAGTTCGGTGGTTTTGTGCACCGCGACGCAACCTCTTCTGCATCGTGTTGAAAGTGCCCTGGGTGCGTTGAAACTAGACTCCCGGAGTGAGATCATCGACGACGTTCCTGGCTTGTTTGCCAGTCTTCGGCGCGTAGAGGTATTGGATCAACGCAAGACGAGGAAGTGGACTGACGGAGCTGTCGCGGAGTTTGCCGTGAGCGAGGCCAAACGCGTTGGAAGTTGTCTTGTCGTTGTAAATACGAAGAGAGCAGCTCGTGAGGTGTTTTTGGAGTGCCGCGGGCACAGTCGGGATGCTGACCTTGCGGTGTTTCATCTCAGCACCAGTATGTGTCCCGCTCATCGCGAGAAGGTTCTTGGAGAGGTTCGTGACCGGTTGGCTCAAACGCATCCCGTGCCGATTGTGTGTGTCAGCACTCAATTGATCGAGGCGGGTGTAGACGTGGACTTCGGCTCAGTCATCCGCTTTATTGCCGGACTCGATTCCGTGGCTCAGGCGTCAGGCCGCTGCAACCGGCACGGCAAAAGGCCAATCGGAAAAGTTCATATCATCGAGCCGGCCGTGGAGAGCGTGTCGAGCCTGCGAGCAATTTCTGAAGGTCAGGAAAAGACTCGGCGCATTCTGGACGATTGCGCTGCTGGTGTGGAGCCGTTCGGAGCCAATCTTTGCGGGCCAGAGGCGATCTCGCGGTTCTTTGAATACTACTTCTTCGCGCGTGCGGGCGAAATGGCGTACCGCGTAGCAAGCCGCCAGATTGGTCACGACGACACCCTTCTGAATCTGCTATCGAACAACCCGCTTGTGGTCAACGAGTATAGGACCGAATACCGGGAAGCGCCGACGAGTTTCTTCCGTCAGTCATTCATGACCGCGGCCAAGGCCTTCAAGGCGATCGATGCCCCGACACGAGGCGTGGTTGTGCCGTTCTCGGCAGAGGGCAAGGAGATCATCGGGAATCTCTGCGCCGCATTCGATGTCGGGAAGTTGGGTGTTTTGCTGATGCAGGCACAGCGATTCACGGTGAATGTATTCGAGTCAGATCTCAAAGAACTGGATCGTCTTCGAGTATTGAACCCCATTCAGGATGGTAGCGAGATCCTTTATTTGAGCGATGAACGTTATTACGATGCTGACTTTGGGTTGTGTCGAACCCCGTCCGGAGAAATGGAGGTGCTGATTGGCTGATACTCCGAAGAACTCCCTCGAATTTAGGGTGTGGGGGCGGTTTGCGCTTTTCACTGACCCGCTTACGAAGATAGGCGGTGAGAAATGCTCATACCTCGTTCCGACGTATGAAGCCTTGAAAGGCGTGGCGAAATCGATTTACTGGAAACCGACGTTCGTGTGGGTGATCGACAAGGTGCGAGTAATGAAGCAGATCCGCACACAGACGAAGGGCATGAAACCCCGTGTTTTTGGGGGTGGCAACGAATTGTCGATTTACACCTATCTTGCGGATGTGGAGTATCAGGTGCGGGCCCACTTCATCTGGAACACGCACCAACCTCTATTGGCTCCCGATCGTGTCGATGGAACACACTTCAACATTGCCCGTCGCATGCTGTCGCGCGGTGGCCGGCAGGACATATTTCTCGGGACGCGCGAATGCCAGGGTTACGTGGAACCTTGTGAGTTTGGTTCCGGAAAGGCCCATTACGATGATGTTTCTGCGCTGGAGTTCGGATTGATGTTCCATGGCTTCGATTACCCGGACGAAACCGGCGACGGAAAACTCCACTCCCGGTTCTGGCGCCCAGTGATGCGAAGCGGCGTAATCGAGTTCGACCCTCCGGAGAAGTGCAGTATTCGGAAGTTCGTGCGTGAGATGACTGCCAGGCGTTTTGGAGTAGGCAAGAATCTCAGGGATTGCCAGGCCGAGGCATCGGAGGAGGGTTGTTGAGATGAGTTGGTTGGCAAGACTCAACGAGACGTACGAAACATGCGTCAACGCGCCTCAATTCGCCCACTTTCCGCTTCAGCCAATCGCACACACGACGCAGCTCGCTCAAATCGAGATCGTGCTTGATGGCGACGGTAAACTGCAACGCTGCTGTCTCGTTCCGAGAGGCGACCAGTCGACATTGATTCCGTGCACAGAGGCCTCCGGCAATCGCTCGGGAAAGATGCCGCGACACCATCCGCTCTGTGACAAGTTGCAATATGTGGCTGCCGACTTCCGGCTCATGGGTGGGGTTGTTACCGCCGGATTCGAGTCAGACCCCGCAGAACCTCATGCATCTTACATCGCCGATTTGCGAGCGTGGGCCGAATCCGACGACTCGCCCGTAAAGATCAAGGCGATTCTGGCCTACGTCCAGGCAGGCCGTGTCATCCGCGACCTGATTGCTGTTGGCATCCTACCAACGAATCCGGCCGGCAAAATGGCGATGGAACGGGATGCCAGCGGAGGAGAAATCGAGGCACCGATATTCAGCGTACTCCCGAACAACTCCCGGCCCCAGGATGCTTTCGTGAGGTGGCGAGTGCAGATTCCAGGTGAACTTGAGACGTCTGTCTGGCAGGATCCGGCGGTCATCGAGTCTTGGATCCGTCACTATGACAAGATGCAACGGGTTGCGGAAAACGCCGATCGAGACCCTTCGTCCGACCGAGAGAAGGGGGATTCGGAGGGTCCGACAAGGAGTCCGAGAGGCCTGTGCATGGTGAGGGGTGACACTGACGTCGTTCTTGCCTCGCAGCATCCGGCAAAGTTGAGGAATACTGGTGACAAAGCGAAGTTGATTTCGTCCAACGATACCAGTGGATTCACATTTCGTGGACGTCTCATTAACGCAAACCAAGCTTGTTCCGTCGGTTTCTCTGTGACGCAACAGGCGCACAAAGCGCTCCAGTGGTTGCTCGACTCTCGCCGGAATCAGAGCTTCCGCAACGGTGACCAGATGATTGTCGCTTGGTCCATTTCCGGGAAACGCTTGCCAGACCTGCTTTGCGATTCCGCATCCTTATTGGGTCTGGTCGATGAAGAACCTTCACCGAGCAGTTACGAGGGTAATGCCGGGCAGGCTTTTGGGGCGCGGCTCAAGAAATGCCTTGCGGGATACACCGTGGAGTTGGGTAGCAAGATCGACGTGGTGGTGATGGCTGTGGACTCGGCCTCTCTGGGCCGCTTGGCGATTACGTACTACCGTGAGTTCACCGAGTCGGAGTTTTTCGATCGCGTGGAACGGTGGCATCAATCCTTGGCTTGGTGGCAGCAGCTCGACTTTCGCGGGTCGTGGGTTGGCGCTCCGTCTCCGGTCAGCATCGCTGAAGCAGCTTACGGACGCGAGATCAAAGGTGCCGGGGGGGAAAAGCTGAAGAAGGCCGTTGTCGAGAGGCTCCTGCCATGCATCCTCGATGGGCGCCGAATCCCGCGCGACATCGTCCAATCGGTATGTCGACGGGCAGCGGCTCGGCATGCATTCGAATCAAATCGGGAATGGGAGAGGGTTCTCGGTGTAGCCTGTGGCGTCTTCAAAGGCGCGCATTCGGAAAGGAGTTATGAAATGGCATTGGAGGAGCGTCGGACTCGCGATTATCTGTTTGGACAACTGCTGGCCGTCGCCGAACAGATTGAGTCGCTTGCTTTGTGGGTGGCTGGGGAGTCGAGGCCAACAACGGCGGCGCGGTTGATGCAGCGTTTTTCGGATCGACCGGTCTCGACGTGGCGAACGATTGAGCTGGCTCTGGTCCCGCACAAAAACCGATTGATAAGTCGGCGGCCAGGGAGCCTGCATAAACTCAATGTATTGCTCGATGATCTCATGCTTTCTTTGAAAGAGGCGGGCGGATTCAATGCGGACGACCGCCTTTCGGGCGAGTTTCTCCTGGGATATCACTGCCAGAGGCACGCACTGCGAAATCCCACAGGCCCGCTTGACCAGCCTGATCCAGACAATCCCGAGACCGAGGACGAAGGAGATTGACCAACATGATTTTGCAGAACAAGATCGATTTTGCGGTTGTTTTTCGTGTGAAGCGCGCAAATCCGAACGGCGACCCGCTGAACGGCAATCGCCCCCGGACAGATTACGAGAACTATGGCGAGGTAACGGATGTTTGCATAAAACGAAAGATCCGTGACCGTCTGCAGGAGGAAAAACACGGCGTGTTCGTCCAGTCGCAGGATCGCGCCGACGATGGGCATCCGAGTCTTCGCGCGCGCGCCGATGCCATTCTGGGTTCTGACTTGACCGCCGAAGAACTGGCGAAAAAGGCGTGCAGCACTTGGTTCGATGTCAGGGCTTTCGGGCAACTCTTCGCTTTCAAGGGAAAGGGCAAGGGAAAGGGAAAAAAGACCGGAAAGGCAAAGGCCGCAGAGGCGACGGTTGCCGGTGATGCCATGCAGGATGCCGTCGGCGGTGGCGACACCGGTGTCTCCATTGGCATTCGCGGGCCGGTGACGATTCAGTCGGCCTTCAGCTTGAAGCCGGTCGACGTTGCCAGTGTGCAGATTACGAAGAGCGTCAGTTCTGAGGGAGATGGCACGAAGCGTGGCTCCGACACAATGGGCATGAAACACCGCGTCGAAGACGGCATCTACGTGTTCTATGGCAGCATGAATCCACAGCTTGCCGAGAGAACGGGGTTTTCAAGCGAAGACGCCGAAATGATCAAGAAGATCCTTCCGCGTATCTTCCAAAATGACGAGTCAAGTGCCCGTCCGGCCGGCAGCATGCAGGTTCTGAAGGTCGTGTGGTGGCGGCACAACTGTAAGCCGGGCCAATACTCGTCGGCAAGGGTGCACCAGTCGATCAAACCCGAAGTCGATCCGAGTGAACCGGGAAAAGTCGACATCAGAGTAGTTGAAGATCTCCCTGGCTTGAAACCGGAACTGATCGATGGTTTTTGACCGGGTGTCAGTCGCTTGCGCATCGTGCGCGAGGTATCATTGATGTATGGGGAACGACCCGCGGATTTCCATAGATCATCGTCGTCTCGGCGATCTTTGTCGTCGGTGGCGCATCACTGAACTGGCGCTGTTCGGTTCGGTGATGCGCGACGACTTTCGACCAGAGAGCGACGTTGACGTACTGCTGACGTTTGCGCCCGATGCCGGTTGGAGTCTGTTCGAGATTGTCGAACTGCAGCGACTTCTTGAAGAGCTGTTCGGCAGAAGAGTCGATGTTGTCGAGCAGAACGCGATTCGCAACCCCTACCGGCGCGAGGCAATCATGGCGACGCGTCAGGTGATCTATGAAGCAGCATAAAAGCGACAAAGCCTACTTGTGGGACATGCGCGAAGCCGCCCTCGAAGCTGTTGAGTATCTCAGAGGCGTCACGCTGGAGTCTTTTCTGGCAGACCCACTGCGGATGAGGGCGATCGAGCGGACGCTCGAGATCATCGGTGAGGCCGCCTACCATACGTCGGACGAAACACGCAAGGCGAACGCCGAGATCCCGTGGCAAGCCATCATTGGGCAAAGGCATGTTCTCGCTCATGAATACGGCGAAATCGACTCTGCTCGGCTTTACACTGTAGTTACATTGCATTTGCCTCGGTTGATTGCGATCCTCGACGCTGCGGGGTTGGCCCCGTCGTTCCTTCGGCAGATGAAGCCGAAATCCGTATCATAGGATGTTCCTCGACGACCAACTCCAACCCATTTCGGCGCTCCAGCATTTGCAGTTCTGTGAGCGCCAATGGGCGTTGATTCACCTCGAGGGCGTCTGGACCGAAAACCGGTTCACTGCCGAGGGGAAGGTGTTGCACGACCGGGCCCACAGTTCCGATGTCGAGTGTCGGCCCGGCGTGCGCATCGCGCGTGGGTTGCGGTTGCGGTCGCTGAAGTATGGTCTCATTGGCGCAGCCGACGTCGTCGAGTTCCAGCAGGTCGAGGGCAACGAGCGGGCCGAAACGCCGGCCGGAGCGGTGCGGCTCGAACGGGCCAAGGGGTGGTGGCGCCCTTATCCCGTCGAATACAAGCGGGGCAAACCCAAGATCGATCGGTGTGACGATGTGCAGTTGTGTGCGCAGACGCTGTGCCTGGAAGAAATGCTCGGAACCTCGATTGAGATCGGAGCGTTCTACTACGGGCAACCCCGGCGGCGGCACGAAATTGCGATCGATGAGCAATTGCGAACGGAGACGTCGCGTTTGATCGAGCGCCTGCACGCTCTGGTCGCAGCCGGCGAGACGCCGGTGGCGCGGTATGATGCGCGGTGTCGGTCGTGTTCGCTGATTGATGTATGCGCTCCGAAACGAATGAGCCGGGGATCGCAGGTGGGGCCGTGGTTGCAGACGATGCTCGGCGAAGTGATCAAGGGAAGCTGATATGCGCAAACTCCTCAACACACTGTTCGTTACGACCCAGGGCACCTACCTTGCCCGGCAGGGCATGACCGTCGCCGTGCGCGTCGAGAAGAAGACGAAGCTGCGGTTGCCTATCCACACGCTCGAGGGGATCGTCTGCTTTGGCCGCATCGGCGTGAGTCCAAAGCTCATCGAGTTGTGCGGGCGGCGGGGCGTGTGCGTGTCGTTTCTCAGTGAATACGGCCGGTTCTACGGGCGTGTGCAGGGGCCGGTGTCGGGCAATGTACTGCTGCGGCGTGAACAGTATCGCCGGGCCGATGATCCAGGCGCCACGGCATTGATTGCCCAATCGGTCGTCGCCGCCAAGATCGCCAATGCGCGGACCGTGTTGCAGCGTGCACTGCGTGACCATGGCGAGACCATGACCCGCGAACCGGTCGAGGTGGCAATACAACGTATGGGCGACGGCTTGCAGCGGCTCCGTGAACCCGCTGGTGTCGACGGGATCCGGGGCATCGAAGGGGATGCTGCACGCGAGTACTTCTCGGTGTTTGACCAACTGATCGTCGCGCAGCGCGGGCAGTTCGTGTTTCGTGACCGCAATCGCCGGCCGCCGATGGACAACGTCAACGCAATGTTGTCATTTCTTTACACGGTATTGTCGCATGATGTTGCGTCGGCTTTGCAGGCCGTCGGACTTGATCCGGCTGTGGGATTCCTGCACCGTGACCGATCTGGGCGCGCCAGTCTCGCGCTCGACCTGATGGAGGAGCTGCGTGCATTTCTGGTCGATCGCCTCGTGTTGTCGCTGATCAACCGGCAGCAAGTGCGACCGAAGGGGTTCAAGGCCACCGAGACCGGGGCGGTACTCATGGACGACGAGACACGCAAGGAGTTGCTGACGGCCTGGCAGAAGCGAAAGCAGGAGGAGATCACCCATCCCTTCCTGGAAGAGAAGATTCCGGCTGGTTCGCTGCCATTCGCGCAGGCGTTGTTGCTCGCGCGTCACCTGCGCGGCGATCTCGACGGCTATCCGCCGTTCATCTGGAAGTGATCTATGATGGTGCTGGTAACATACGACGTCAATACTGAGACCCCACAGGGCCGCAAACGCCTGCGCCGGGTGGCCAAGGTCTGCGAAGATTATGGCCAGCGCGTGCAGAATTCCGTGTTCGAGTGCCTGGTTGATCCAGGGCAGTTGGCTGAACTGAAGGCGAAGTTGCTCAGCATCTTCGATGAAGAGACCGACAGTCTGCGTTTCTACCAGCTCGGCGCCAACTGGAAACCCCGCGTCGAACACGTCGGTGCCAAGCCAACCTTCGATCAAGAGGGGCCGCTCATCGTGTGACGAAAACCGGATCATGTCACCGGAAAACGATGTCACCGGAAAACGCATGTCACCGGAAGACCAGCGCGGCCTCTGCTATGCCTCTGTTATGAATCTTGTCTGTCGAGTGTTGTTTGTGATACCGTTTGGGCCACTCTGCGCTGCCAGTGACCACGGTCCTGGCGGTTGCGTGATCATCAAGATGGTTTGCCCCAGGGCGCGTGCGAGATCGTGGTCTGCATGACGATCGTGCGGGATTGTTACCTCGAAGGGATGCGAAGATGAAACGTCTGATACTGGGTGTGGTCATGGTGTTGTGTTTGGGGGTTGGTTGCTTGCTCTCCGGCTGTGCGGGCGGCAACCCGACTGCGCCGGCGAGCTCGGAGTCATCGCTCGTTACCCTGCCGTCAGGCGATCCCGGTTACGCCAGGATTCGCTTGGGATTGCGTTTGGGGGGCGATTCCAGGGTGATGCCTGAGGGAGCCATCCGCGCGCTGGCGTCTGATCCCATCGCGATCTCGGTCTGCCTGACCTCGATCTTCCGCGGCAATGCCAGCAACCCCACCATCGTCGCAACCTATACTGCAACCGCAAATGCGAGCCGCACCGCCGTTCTCGACATCTCGGTGCCGGCAGTTCCCACCGTGGCGGAGGTCCATGTTCCGTCGGGAGCTATGGGTGCGTATGCGGGGTTTCGCGGGGCACTCGATTTGGTCGTCGGAACAAACACGCTGACCGTGCACCCCATCGGGTCGGGCTTGCGACAGGATGTGGTCGCACACACTGTGCTCGCGTTGGTCGCCAGTCCGGCAGTGTTTGCCATGGCTCCGAGCCGACTCGTTGAAAGTGTGGTCGGGGTCGTGGCTTCGCAGACGCGCCAGCCCGACGTCAATACAACGTATGCCAATGCGGTAGGGGCTGGCCGCTCGGCGTGGTTGGGCACGGGAGGCTCGACCATCGCGTCGGGCAGCCTGCGCTTCTCCCGGGGTGCGGATGGCATCATCAGTGATCGCCAAACGAACCTGCAATGGCTGGAAGGCGACGATTTTCCGATGGGTTGGTATGTGGCCAAGGCCTGGGTCGATAGTCTTGGCAAGGGTTGGCGTCTGCCCACGGTGGCCGAGTTGCAGGGACTCTATATCGCCAGTTCGAGTCGGCAAGGGGCAACGTATACGACCGTGGACCCACTTGGGGAAACGCAGACAATGGGGCCGTATCCCCTCAATCTCGACCCCGCATTTCAACGCAACAGCGGGTACAGCATCTGGTCCGAATTGGCGTCGGAGACTGAATCGGTGACCGAGTCCGCCTTCTACTTCGCGTTTCGCGACGGTGGATTTGCCTCGATCGGTCCATGCACCCGCTTGACCGCGGGTTGGGGAACACGCGCTCTCGCCGTGCGCTCGCCCAACCCCGACGGTTCGTTTTCGAATGCCTCCCCGACAGCTCGCTTCGTCCAGGATTCGCGGGGAATCATCCGCGATCTGCGTGCAGGCCTCGAATGGTATCACGATGATACTGCACGCAGTTGGCATAACACCAAGACATGGGCAGAAGGACTCGCTGTTGGCGGCGGGGGCTGGCGAATGCCGACTGTGATCGAGGTGCAGAATCTGCGGCCGGAGGGCATGCCATCACACCTGTTCACCTCGTCGTACATCTGGACGTCAGCCATGGCGGTGGTGGATGATCCAATGACCACCACCTTCGACGAGAGTCAGGCGTGGGCCGTGCGTTTCTACGATGCAGACACACCGCGCTCGGTGTCACTCACATCGACAATGGCTGCGATGGCTGTGCGAACCGCCCCGTGATCGCCCGATGACAACCAAGGTTCTTGAACAAGGAACGCACATGACAGACTCTGTTCGATTCGTCCGCTTTCGCCGGCCGATGGCGCGGCCGTGATGGGCATCTTCAATTACTATGTCGAGAACTCGTATGCCGCTTATCCGGCCACGCCCCTCCCGCCGCAGGCTTTTGCGGCGCTGCTGAAAGATGGCGGCCGGTCTGCCAACGGGAGCTGTTGTCGACGGTACCGGCAAGGTGATCGGGTTCGGCATGCTACGGCCGCACAATCCCCTGCCGGCGTTTGCCAAAACCGCCGAGGTGACGTATTTTATTCATCGAGACTACACGGGAAAGGGGCTCGGGAAAGCTCTTCTGGGGGCCCTCGAGAAGGGTGCGATCGAGAGGGGCATCACGAGTTTGCTTGCCAGCGTCTCGTCGCTCAACCCAGGAAGCATACGGTTTCACCAGGCGCATGGGTTTGTCGAGTGCGGTCGATTCGTGAAGGTCGCAACCAAGAACGGGAAGGTGTTTGATACGGTATGGCTGCAGAAAATCCTGTGATGACAATGATGCGAGCTACCACTGCCAGGGAATCCACGCTCGCCGCCGGTGACCGGAACACGGGGCGCTCGCAGCGACGCGCCGAAGGCTCGATGAAGGCCGCTGTCTTCACCCTGCTGCTCTCGGGGGCCATGGTTGCGGCGCTCTTCTTGCCGATGTCGACCCGCTGCGCACTTGCCGCCGACGAGGGGGCGAGCGCGACAACGTGCGCGAACGACAGAAGAACGGCTGAGTCTGGCGCTCTGATTCAGGCAAAACAAAAGGAACTCAGAAGCGCCGTGACCGAGTACAACAAGTGGCATCCGATCATGATCGACATTCTGACGCGCGAAAACCTCGTGAAGTTGTTCGAGGCCAAGCTGCTTCAACGCCCGCTGAGCGAATATGAATCGTTTATCAGCTCCGGATCTCTCGATACGCTCCGCGGTGTGATCGTTCCCCCGGTGCCGGCCCTGCCGCGTCGACCCGGTTCGTCGACGGGAGTCGCCACGCCATCGGCGCCCATTGCGCACCCTGCTCGGTGATCCCCCCCTTGGGTTGTTCGCAATCAAGACGACATGAAACGCGAATAGTATATTCGCTAATGCGGGACGCGGCTCACGTATAGAGCACGTTGGCCGGAAGGCCGCCCAGGCCCCGACGTCAGCGTGGCGGCGGCGTGGATTTGGGGCCCGGTGCGTGTTGCGCCGGCGGAATCTGCGATGAGAAGGGGGTGGCGACCTGATGTCACCAGCGAACCTGACTGTTGTCCTGTTCTCCGACATTCACGGCAATGCCGCGGCCTTGCGCGCCGTGCTCGCCGAGGTCGGCAAAATGTCATACGATCGGATCGTCTGCCTCGGCGACATCGCCTCGCTCGGCCCGCAACCGACCGAGACCATCGATTTGCTGCGCCCGCTTGCGTGCGCATGCGTCATGGGTAACCACGAGGAGGCCATGCTCCACCCCGAGCGTTGGGGCGAACTGGGGATCTTCCCCGCCGTGCAGCCCGACGTACAGTGGGGGATGAAGCAACTGCGCGAACTCGATCGGCAGTTCCTCGCCACGTGCCGGCCAACCGTCGAGATGACGGTCGGCGACAACACACAAGTATTGTGCTGCCACGGCTCGCCGAACTGCTCGACCGACATCATGCACCCCGACATGCCGGCCGGAGTTCTCGAGCGCTACTTCGCAGGCTGCCCGGCGTCGATCGTCGTCGGCGGTCACATTCACATGCAGTACCATCAGGGGGTGAACGGGCGTGTGCTGATCAATCCCGGGAGCGTGGGCATGCCGTTCAAGGTGCCGCCAGGTCCGGGCCAGCCGCCGGTCATCCATCCCTGGGCCGAGTATGCCGTTCTGCGCGTGAACCCGGTGAGTGCGCCAGACGCCGCCGGCGTCAACGTTGACGTCGAGTTGCGCCGCGTGCGCTACGATGTGACCGATCTCGAGAAAGCCCTGCACGAGCGCGATCTCCCCGGGAAAGCCTGGTGGCTCGCGCAACTGGCGCAGCCCGAGTTTGCCCGGTCTTCGGCGACATAACGCGTCGCGGCGCCCCCTGGATTGGCCCGCCCCCTCTGCTCAGAAGTTGAAGTGCCTGCGTACCGCGCCGAGCAGGCGGTCCTGGGCGTTGCCGGGGAAATAGGCGCCCTCGCTGAACGTGCCCAGCGCCCAGGCGCGGCGGACATCGTCGGCGGATGGGGAACCGTAGCTTTCAGCCTCGGCCAGTGCTTCGTTGAGTTCGGCCTCGGCAAACGGGAAGGCCGTCTTCTCCCAGGATTCGGGAACACCCTCGACGCGGCGCCAGAGCAGCCGTTCGGGATCGGGCAGTTCATCGCCCCACAGGTTCGGCGAGTAACCAAGTGCGCGCACGATTCTGCCTTCGACCGCGTGCTCGTAGAGAATGGAACCGCACAGTTCTCCGGCGCCACCATCGTAATACCACACGAAGATCGCTTCCCCGAAGCGCTGCGAATACTCAACGGCGCCCCAGTCGCGCAGTTCGGTGTCTTCGACGAACTCCGAACTCTCGGAGACAATGACGAAGCGTTCGGGAGTCTCAGGTTGTAATCCGTATTCTTTCTGCAATACGGACAGAAACTCCGCCCCCCGCACCCGCACGGCCATCAGGTTCAAGACCATTCCCATGGTTGCTACCTCCCCTGCGATTGCTGTAACCCACCCACGACATGATACCAGCATCCGATGCCTTTGTGCAGATGGTGCCCGCACGCGGCCGGTGCCGGTCGTCTCCGTGAATGTGGTACACTGTGGGCCAGGCGCAAAGGGGGTGGTGGATGGTGCTCGAGATCGTCCGGGTCCTGGTGGTCAGTGTGGTTCTTGCCGCGATGCTCGGCGGTTTCGAGACGCTGGCACGGCGGCGGGGGTGGATGGCGCGTGGCCGCTTCACGACCGCGGCTGTGCGCGTCGCGTCGTGGGTCGCCGTGACCGTGGGATACTATCTGCTGGCGGACGTACAACCGACCAAAGATGGCTTGATCCTGTCGGTCGACGACCGCCTGCCCTGGCTTGGCGAGTGCCCCGCGGCCGTCGCTTATTGGTTCAGGAATGTATTGCTGACGTATGTTGCTCTGTTGGTCATCGTGGCGGTGGCCCGCTCCTGGGCACGGGGCCACCCACACTGGCTGCGCGATGCCGATTGGGGTGAGGCCGGCGGCGAGTTGGCCGTGTTCCTGCCGTTGTTCATGGCGGCGTGGTCGTTTCCGAACTACACCTGGAGCCTGTTGGCGTCGCTCGACTTTCATCAGGGGCTCCCCTGCGTGTGCGCGCAGCATCCGGCCGCCGACCGTGCATGGTTCCTGCTGCTGCGCTCGCGCGACGCGACGATCGAGTTCTCGCTCTACGTCATCGGCACCAACCTCGTGTTGTTGAGCGGCGCCGCGCTGCACTGGTGGTGGTGTCGCCGGCAGGGTCGGCCGGTGCAGGATGATGTGCAGGGATTCTGGCCTCCGGCGAGCGAGTGCACCAACGCGAAGCGTTCGCTGTTGACGCTGGTCTTGCTGGTGCTGGGCAACCTCGCTTACGATCCGGGTTTGCTTGCGGTGGTGGAACCCGCGATGTTCTCGGGTTGGTGGGTGATTGCCAATGTGTTCTGGTCGGGCGGCCTGGCCGTGGCGGCACTGCTGGTGCTTACCGCCGTCGAAGAAGCGCCGGTCGTTGCGTCGACCAGGCCAGGCTGAGGCGGGCGCGCGACGCTCATCTTCTCCCAGATGTCGCGGTAGCAGTGGTCGCCGGTGCGCCGGTGCAGCCAGCAACCGCCGTTGCAGGCGGCGAGATGGGGGCAGTCGCGGCACTCCTGGTCGAGATGCCGATGGACCTCGCGAAAGCGCGTGAAGCGGTGCTGCCAGGCCGACAACACCGACTCATGCCGGACGTTGCTCTCCGTCCACTCGGGTTTGAAGGCAGGGCAACCGGCAATGTCGCCGTTGGGCATGATGGTGAAGGTCGTCCAACCCGAGCCGCAGAAGAAACGGCGGCCGAGATAGAGGTGCCGGGTCAGGTGCCCGCAGTGGCCGCAGCCCTCGCCGAGGAAGATGGGAAACAGGGCCTGGTGGTCGAGGACGAAGCGGAAGACTTGCTCGACCTGGTCTTTGCGGATGTGGCTCCAGGATTTGTTGGTCACCGCGCGCCCCTCGAAGATCGGCAGGTGGAACTCCCAGAATGAGGCATCGGACGACAGTACGTACTTGAACAACTCTGCCAGTTCGGGCAGGTTCTGTTGGTTGAGCGTGGTGCAGATGACGCGGGTATCGATGCCCAGTTGCTTGAAGAACGTCAGGGCGGCGAGGCAGGCGCGAAAGTTGTCGGGGTCGCCGCGGATCGCCGCGTGCGTAGCCGGGACGCCGTCGATGCTCACCTTGATCGCCGCCGGGGGCAGTCGCGTCAGGTGTTCGGCAAACCGCGGCACGAAAGTCGAGTTGGTGACCAGATTGTAGCGAATGCCCTTCGTGGCCGCATACCCGAGCAGTTCGAAGAGGTCGTCGCGGAGCAGGGGTTCCCCGCCCGTGAGGGTGAGATACTGCACCCGCAACAAGGCGAGGTCGTCGATGACCGCACGCATCTCGGCCGTTGTCAATTCTTGTGGAACGACCGCCCCGGCATCGGAGCCGCAATGGCGGCACGACAGGTTGCAACGCCCCGTGGCCAGCCACTGCACGTCGTCGGGGGCATGCAGAAAGCCCAGGCGGCGTTTGATGGCGAAGAACGTCTGCCAGAGCCGCGCCCAGTTGCGGTCGAGAAAAGTGTCGAACCAGGTCACGCCGGGCCCTCCTGACGAACCGGTTGCCGATCAGTAGTTGGCGGGCAGGGTAATGCCGGTGCGGGCTTGCAGTTCCCAGCCTGTGACCAGTTCGTGGGCGGAGAGCGACACGGTGCGGGACCTGCCAAACGCGACATCGGCCGGGCCCTGAGTGTTGTCGAGCATCGTCGATAAATACACGGTATTGCCGGTTGTGAGTTGCACCCAGGCGCCGCCGGCCTGCCGCATCATGACCATGCCTTTGATGGCGCTGACATCGCCGAGGTTGGCCCGCTTCTGCGCTACCGGGGTGAGTCTGCCGCCTTGCTGCTGGTCGGGGTCGGGCATCTCACGCACGCCATAGGCGGGCACGGGCTTGGGCGGCTCGATCGGGGGCGGTAGTTCCCGGACCCCGTATTTGTTGTGCGCCACCGGCGGCTCCAACCGGTCTTGCGGGCGCACCCCATATTCGAGCGAGACGTCGGGGTGCGTCGGTACGCCCGTGGTGTCGCTGTCATCGGGGGCCGTCGCGGCGTAATGCCGGCACAAGACGAAGGTCGCATCGATCGCCTCGGCGACCAGCGCCTTGTATTGTTCGCGCGATAGGCCCGTCGCCTCCAAGCGGGCGGCAAGCGGCACGGCGGCGATGCGGGTGAATGTGCGCGCCAGGGCCGCGTCGACGAAGCGCGTGATCGCGCGGTCGGCAACGCCTTGCTCGTCGAGGTTCCGCACGACGATGGCGTGCTGTCGCAGGGCATCGGCGAAGTGGGTGCTCTCGACGGCGGCGGTGAGGCCTCCCTGGCCGTCGTCACGCTTGATTCGGCTCAACTCGAGGTCGAGTTGGCGACGCACGTACTCGATGAAGCCCGCAGGGAGGGTGCTTTCGAAGCCGAGATCGGGACGACGGCTGGCGGACCAGACCTCCTTGGCGAGCGCCTCGTATCGTGCTGTGGCACAAAGGGTCGCGTCGTCGGCCCTGGCCGCCAGGTTCGTCAAGAGATTCTGGACCCCCGTACCTGCCGGAAATGCAGCCGGAGGCGGCGCGCCGACCGTGTCGTCAGCAGCCAGGGTGTCGCCCGGAGTCTTTGCCTGCGCGGGGGCATGGTCAAAAAAACCGCCGAGGAACACGACGACAACGCTGGTCAGGAAGACGAACCGGTTGAGCACACGCCCGCGCGGACCGGTCTCGAGATAGCGCTTGCCCCACAGAAACATAACGCCGCCGGCGACGGCCGCGAACGGCCACAACAAGACGTCGAACCATTGTCGGTCTTCCATGGTGGGTTGCTCCCTTTCCGCCTCGAGACGACGGTGAATGCCGCCATGATACCGCGCCGGCACCCACCGAAAACTACAATACAACGTAAAGGCATCGGCAGTCTGCTGCCCCATTTGCATGTCGTGCGCGAAGTAGAGATAATCGTATCATGAAAACCGAGGCGACAACGACCTTTCGCGCCGATGCCGATGGGCAGGTGAAGATCGACCTGACCATCGGGCAGAAGCAGCTCTTCGGCGGGATCAGCGCGGCGCTGGGCATCGTCTTCGTGCTGCTGGTCGCGTGTCACCTCGATACCGGGGTGCGCATTCCCGTGCCCGTGTTTGCCGTCGTCGGCGCCGGCGCCGGGGTGTTCGGCCTGCTCTATGCCGTCACCGCGCAGTACTACGTCGCCGACCTGCCTGCTCGCCGGCTGTTGATGCGCAAGCATCTGCCCGGGTTCACCACCAACACGGTGGTGGCGTCGCTCGACGATCTGGTCGGCATCGGGGTGACCGGCCAACGAGTGACCTACCGCGACCAGGTTTGGTTTCATTACCACATTGCCGGAATTCTCGGCAGCGGCGAATCGATCCGGTTGTCGGACGCCGTCCACCTCGACGACGTGGCGGTGCTCAACGGTCCAGCCGCAGAGCTGGCGCGCTTGCTCGGCAGCACATTCTACCCGGGGCGCCCGGGCGCGATGCTGGTGGCCAATGTCAAACGTGACCGTGTGGTCATCGCCTACGCCGAAGCGTAGCGCAGGTGAAGAGGCGCAGGCAGGGTATTATTGAAAGCCCCGTAGCATACATACAACGTATGTCTTCTGCTCCCGCCGGTGTCGCGTTCGGTGCTGCTACAATGCCTTGATCTCTTTGCAGCGTGCGAGGGTGCCGCGCTGGGTATCGATGCCGGTGGCCTGCACCGTGGCGCGCACGCGGCGGCCGACGGCAAACCCGGTGAGGGTGCCGGCTTCTGGTGAAACGACAAAGGGGCCGCGGTCGGTGGTGTCGATGACGAGCGAGGCGCCGCCGTCGACGACCTGTCTGACCACCCCTTCGATGGTCAGGGTCTGGCCGACGATCGAGGCGGGTTTGGGCGGCGGTGGGGGCGGCAGCAGGAGTTGGCCGAGACCGAAGACGACCGCCACGGTAGCCATGAAGATGAGTACCGTCGAGTAGCGGCCGGCCCATTCGGCCAGCGTTTCACCGAGACCGGGGCCGGCGGGACCGGCGGGAGCGTGCGCCTGGGCGGTCGACCGCGACGGTTGTTTGCGGGTCGCCGCCACCGAATACGGCGAGGGCGAGGCCTCCCGTCGTTGTTCGGCCTCGAGTTGGCGGGCGAAGGCGGCTTCGAGTTGCGGTACCTCGTTTTCGGCAAGGCTGCCGCGGGCCACCAGTTCCTCGGTGTTCTGGCGGCGGATCTCACGCAGCAGCGTCGCCTCGGTCGGGAAACGCTGTTCGAGGCGCCAGAGGGCATCGAGATTGTCGCGGTCGGGGTGCGCCCGAAAGAGGGTGACGGCGCGCCGGAACCGGTCGCCCCCGCGCATCCGCCCAAGGATCTCGACGAGCAGCGGTCGCACCGAGGGAAAATCAAAGTCGGGCATCGCGGCAAGTGCTTGATCCTGCAACTGATTGTCGGGCGAAGCGGCCCACTTCTGCAGGGCGTCGAGTGCCCGCACCGGGTCGAGGCGCACCAGCAGACGCATGGCGCTCGTGCGCAAACGCGGGTTGCGTGACTTGAGATGGGTGTAAATCGTTTGTATTGCCAGCTCGCTGTCGACGACGCCGATGAACTCGAGCGCCGCCGTCGCCAATTGGTCGTCGTTGTGGTTCATGAGCGGCTTGATGGTGTCGGCCAGTTCACCCAGTCTCAGGCGGGCGGCTGTGCGCAGTGCCACGACGCGCAGCGGGTGTTCGGCATCGCCGATCACCGAGGCGACGAGCGGCAGCGCGGCCTGGGCGTCGGCAAGCGGCCAGGTGGTAAGCCGTTCGGCAAGGTCGGCCCCGGTGGTGGCGCTGAACATCGCCGCGTTGGTCGCGCCCTCGTGGCCAAGGCCTGCGGATTGGTGCGAGGGCGCGGCAGCGAGGCCGAGATCGTCGGAGCTGGGCAGGGCAAAGGTCGCACCGGCGTCGGTGCCCGCTGTCGGCCCGGCCGGCGCCGGTGCTGCCGGCTCTGGCGAAGGGGGCGTGGTCGTGGCGACGCTGCCGGGTTTGCTCGGGTCGGCGCGCAGAGAAGGCACGCCGTCAGTAGATGACTTACGGGGTAAAGACGAAGTATTGCTTTTGTCGGTCGGCGCCGTTGCCGCGGACTCGGCGGCCAGCCGGGCGGCGCGTTGCAGCAGTTTCTCGAAGGCGATCCGCAAGGGCTCGGGCAACGCGTCGTCGGCCACCGCCTGACGCAGCGCGTCGGTGACCTCGGGTTGGGCCAGGTCGAGCGGTTCGTAAAACGCCTGGAACGCGGCCTGCGTCAGTTCGCGATTGGCCGCCAGCTCGCAGAGGTGGCGAATGCCGCGAACCGTGTCGTGCTTGCGGATCCAGCGGTCGAGCCGGGCGAAATAGGTTGGCGCCGCGTCGCCCAGCAGGCCCGAGACGACGATGGCGCGGCGGCACAGATCGAAACAGTCGCGGATCATCTGCGCCTTGGCGGCCGGACTGCGCCCGGCGATTTCCCACAGGCGCGGCATGATCTCGGGGTCGGGGTTGGCGACGAAGAGCAGGCCCACATACTCGATCAGCTTGGGCACCGTCTCGTTGGCAAGAAACTCGAGCAACGTGCGCTTGAGGTTCGCGAACGGCAGCAGAAAGCTGTTTTGCAGGCCGGCCTCACGGGTGCGCGTGTCACTCGCGGCCAGCATGTCGGCGACGTGCTGCACGGCGTCGTCGAGATCGAGCCTGGCCAGACCCTGGATCGCGAGACTGCGCAACCGCAGGTCATCGGAGCTGAGCAGGGCCGGCAGTTCTTCGGCCAGTTCCGTCGGCGCGATGGCCATCAGCGTTTCGAAGGCGGCGGTGCGCACGCTGAAAAACCGCGACTTGAGCGCGGTGCGCAGCACCTCGTGCCGGTCGGTGGGCCAGTGCGCACCGAGTTTGCGGATCAGTCCGGCCGCGACGACCGGGTCGGTCTCGGCGGTGAACCACGCCGGGGCATGCGGGGCGAGGGCGCGCACGTCGGAGCGGGCCAGGTTCTGCAGCACCTGCGCCTTCTCGGCCGAGGCCATGCCCGGAAACCGCCGTACCAGTTCATCGCCATCGGGAGTCGTGCCGCGCGTGGTGGGCGTGAGTCGCCGGCGCACCGCGGCAATCGCATGGTCGAGCAACAGGGTGCACTCGTCGTCGGTTTCGCCGCGGCGGCACTCTTCGAGCGCAGCCAGCAGCGGAGCCGAGTTCCCCTCGGTGATCGCCTTCTCGATGGCGAACACGCGAAACGATTTGAGCGGCGACGCGAGTTCGGCAATCAGTTCGTCGTCGCTCATCGCCCACCGGACCGTCGCATGTTTCCAAGTCTAGCCGGGGGGCCGGCGGAGTTCAAGGGAAACCGAGCGGGCGGAGGATTCGCAAGACAGCGACGCCCCGACCATGGTCGGGGCGTCGTGTGCCGCAGTGTCAATACATCAGGGTGCACAGCGGGGGCTTGGGCTGGCCGGTGTTGCCTCAGGGGGCATTGCGACAGACGCGGAAACCCACGTTGCTGGCCGTCGACGACGGGTCGATCTGATTGCGCATCGACGAGCGGCAGTGGGAAGCAAAATTGCTGTAGCAGCCACCGCGGGTGACGCGGTTGCTGCCCGTCGTGGGGCCGCTCGGGTCGGCCTGCGCGGTCGTGGGGTAGGCCGAGCCGTAGCGGTCCCAGCACCACTCCCAGACGTTGCCGTGGGTGTCGAACAACCCGGCGAGGGTTGCGGTCTTTTGGGCAACCGCGTGTGTCGAGCCGGCGCTGTTGTCGTTGATCCAGCAGTAACTCAGGTCGATGGTGTCGCCCCACGAGTAGTTGGTGGTGCTGCCGGCGCGGCAGACGTATTCCCATTCAGATTCGGTCAGCAGCCGGAAACCATTGGCATTGGCGTCAAACGTGGCGTCGGTGCCGAGGTTGCCGTAAACCGAGGTCAAGCCAAGTTGCGCGCTCATCTCGTTGCAGAACGAGATGGCTTCGACCCACGAGACGGTATTTACAGGGTATGTCCCGTCGCCCGCGAGTTGCGACGGGTCGTAACCGCGCAACAATCCGAACTGATCGCGGTTCACTTCGGTGCGGCCCACGAGAAGGCGCCGCGTCAACGTGACCGGATGCACGTTGGTCTCATCCGCCTCGCCGCCGGCCGATCCCATCGAGAACGTGCCCGGGCGCACCTCGACCAGATCGAGAGACACCCCGCCGAGGTCGACCGACGAGACCGCGGCCGGCGTGGTCGCCAGCGCAGCCGACTCGACCGATTCATCGGTGGCATCGGTGGCGGTGACGACGACGTGGTATGTATTCGGTAAAGACACGCCGGGCAGGACGCAGGTGGGTGCGGTGGTGGTTATCGCCGTGCCGTTGCTGCGATTGACGCCGCCGTTGGTCGACCAATAGAGCTTGTAGCCGGTCGCGTTCGGCACGGCGTTCCACCAGAAACGAATCGCGTTCGGTCCCGCATACGCGGTCAGGCCGGTGGGTGTCGGCAGGCGTGGTGTCGCCGTGACCTCGGTCGAAATCACCGTTTCTTCTGTGGTGTCTGACGCGGTAATGACATAGTAGGCGGGCACGCCATTGTTGAGCGGTTGGTGGGTGAACGGACTGGTGACGCTGGCGATACGTGTGCCATTGGCCATGGTGACCCCGGCACTCGTTCGGTAATACAGGTTATACGAAGCACCGGTGACCGGGTTCCATGACAAGGTCACGGCCTTGTTGCCCGGCGTTGCGGCCAGACCGGTCGGTGTCGAGAGATGCGGCACCGCCGAGACCACGGCCGATTCGGCCGACTCCATGCCCCCGTCGACCGCCGTCACACAATAATAGTGCGTGACGCCATTGGTGGCCGGCAACAACGCGGGGCTGGTGCGGTTCTCAAACTTCTCGCCGGTGGTTTTGCTGACGTTGGCCGAGGTCGCGTGGTAGATGTGATACCCCGTCGCGCCCGCGACGGGGTTCCAGGTGACGACGCACTGGCCCAGTCCACCGGTGGCGGCGGCGTTGGTTGGGGCAGGTAACACGGGCACGGCCGAGACCTTGGGTGACTCGGCCGACTCGCCGGCGGCGTTGAGTGAGGTGACGACGACATGATACGGCGTGCCATTCGCGAGATTGGTAATCGTGTAGGGCGAGGTGACGTTGACCGTTTGCGTGCCATTGGTTTTCGAAACGGTGTCTTGCAGTGAGCAATACAAATTGTACGATGTCGCCCCCGCAACCGCAGGCCAGGTGACGGTGATCGTTTGCCGGCCTGCGTCGGCCGTCGGTTGCCCGGGCGGCACCGGCGGTTGCGGCCACGGCCGGCAACTGGCAGTGGCAGTGTCGAGCGACTCGATGCGACCGACGATGGCGGTGACGATATAGTAATACGTCGTGCCGTTGGTCAGCCCGCTATGGACGTAAGGACTGGTGACGCCGCCGGGAATTCGTGCCGCCGTGAATTTGGTCGGGTCGGGCGTCGTCGAGTAATAGAGGTTGTACGCGGTGGCCTGGTGCACCGGGTTCCAGGTCAGGGTGACGATGCCGTCTTCGGGCACGGCCATGACGTTGCCCGGCACGATCGAGGCCTCGTCGACGGGCATGGCCTGCGCGACGGTCGAATCGCTCGACTCGCCGGTGCCGTTTTCGGCGGTGACCACGTAGTAGTAGGTCTGGCCGTTCTGCAGGCCGCGGTGCACGTACGGGCTGGTGACGTTGCGCAGGGGCGTGCCGTTCTGGCGGGTGACGTTGGCGCTGGTCGACCAGTACAGGTGGTACGCGGTGGCACTGGTGGCCACCGGCCAGGTGAGCGTGATCTCACCGTTGCCCGGCACCGCAGCAAGCGTGGCTGGCGGGTTGGGTGCCGGGTTGGTGAAGGCGTAGTTGAGCAGGTAGGCCGATGGTTGCATGTCGTTGAAGCCGATGCGGAAGTTGCCCTGTTCGCCCCAACCGGTCGACCAGGAGTTGCGGCAGATCCAGCTTTGCGTGGTGTCGTCCCAGCCAACGATGACGACGGCGTGCATGCCCATGGCGCTGCCCGACACGTGCACGTATTTGCCGCCGGTGTAGCGCAGGAAGTCTTGATACACCATCATGCCGCCGAGCAGCGGGCCGTTCAACAAGGCTTGTTTAATGGCGGTGGAATTGCCTGCGCGCAAGGCTGACGTGATGCGGTGCCGCTTCTCGGTGAGCGGAGGCTCGGCGTAATTCGGAATCGTGTAATACGGACACCGTTGCTCGGCGACGACGCCGACGTTGGTCAGGAAGTCGATGGCAGCCGGGAACTCCCAGCCACCGCCGGTCAAACAGCGGGTGTCGCCCTGGGTGCCGGCGCGAAACACGTGCCATTCGGCGAGGTCGACGCCGGCGACATTGGCCTGAATGAGCATCATCGACTCGAGGGCGGCACAGGCGGCGAAGGCGACACAGGTGCTGTAGACCCCCTGGTTGCGCACCGGCGGCAACCAGTTGCGCCCGTCTTTGTTCAGCCACGAGAACTGGGCGGGCAGGGTGACATCGGCGCGCACCGAGAACGGTCGCACGGCAGCGGCGATGTTGATGTCGGTAAAGGTGGCGAGGCCGCACAATCCCATGGCTTCGTCTTCGGAATAGTTCTGGGTGATGTAGGTGTCGCCCGGGGTCCAGCCATAGACCAGTTCGGAACCCTGGGTGGCGGCGATGCCCATGCGGATCTGCGCCTGGCGGATCTCGTCGATGCTCAGGCGCCAGGTCGGCTGGGTATACGACCGCGAGAATGTATTGATAATGTCTTGCTGAATTGTTGGCGACTGGCGGTCGAGCTGGCTCAGCAGCGACACGGCACGCGCTGCACATGGGCCGGTGATGCGGCCGAAGAGCACCGGGTTGACGGTGATGTGCTCGAGGCAGTGCGCGACCAGATCGGCGCGGAAGTTCGAGCCGACCGGGTGAACGGTGATGTAGTTGGTGATATTGGCCAGCAGATCGAGGGCGCCGTGAAAGCGTTGAAAGCCGGCGATGTTGACGTTCACGCCGTCGACCTGGGCGATGGTGGTGTTGGTCGGCAGGTTGGTGAATACGGCGCTGGCGATGCCGCTGCCGGTGATGGGCACGAACTTCTCGAGGGTCGAGGTCGGGCTGGCCCGATTGCCGATGTTGAGCGTGATCACCCGAAAGATGACGCCGGTTTGTGTGGCATTGGCGGTCGCCGAGGCGACGGCCCAGCGCAGCGCCGGTTCGACCTGGGTCGAGGCGCCTGGCGTGGTCTCACCAGCGGCGTCGTCGGGAGTGACGCGGACCGCAAACGCGACTGTTGCCCCGCCGGCGGCAAGCGGCGTCATGCCGGCGGTATCGGCCCCGATGCCGCCGCGGTCGGGGCCGTTGAGAGCGCAGCCTACAGCCAGGACCAGTGTCGCCGCTGCGAATGCCATCAGTATTGCTGATATACGCATAATGTATTTACCTCATCACTGTGGCGAGAGGGTGAAAAGTCATTGCCGTGATCCGGTGAGGTTGTAGCGGAAAATGGAAATGTCGTAGTCGCCATGGTTGGTTTGTCCGTCGAGATTGCCGAGGGTGGCACCGATGCCTCGGACGCCGCCGTCGGCTTCGTGCGTCAGGCCGCGCACTTCGTCATCGACGGTCGTGCCGAATGTCTTCTGCCAGACCGGCTTGCCATGGTAGTTGTAAGGAGGTTGGCTCGTGGGATCGAAGCGAATGACCAGGTTGTCACGGGCATTGGCGTGCATGGGGTTGGTGCGGTAGCCACCGAGGAAGAAGTCTTGATTTTCGCCGTAGGTAAGGGCAGAGACGTGCCAGGTGGTCGTGTTGTCGCCCCAGACGTAGCCCCCTTGTCCGTTGCCGACCGGGGCGACCCAGATGTTGTTGCTCAGATCGTCATCGGTCGAATAGTTCTCGGTGCTGGTCCCGGCCATGGTGCGACCACAGGTGCCGGCCATGAAGGGGCTGGTTGGGTAACTGGGCATCACACACAGGCATCGGCAGGCATCGTCGCCCGGCCCGCCAAACGGGGTCAGATCGATCATGCTCAGTGAACCGTTGCAACGGGCCTGAAACGCATCGGTGGAGCCGCCGTTGAAAGTTTGTGACTGATATTGGGCGCCGATCGACCCAACGAAGTAGTAATAGCTGCTCGTGTAGATGGCATCATAGACGTGATCGTCGCCCGACGTGCCGGTGAGAAGTGTCACGTTGAGTGTTCCGTCAAACGCCGAGAGGCCAGCGACAAAGACATCGACCTGGCCGTTGTTGGTCTGGCCGTTCAGGTCGCCGGAGGTGTCACCGAAGACGACGATCCCACCGCCGTCGCAAACAACTGCCACCGCCGCTTCCTCGCCGCTGGTGCCCAGCAATCGGGTCCAGGTGTGGTTGCCGGACACGTCCAGTCTCATCACGAAGGCATCGCGTCCGCCGGCGTTGGTCTGGCTGTTGAGATCGCCGCCGGTCATGCCCGCGACGATCAGATCGGACCCATAAAATGCGACATCGAGCGCCTCATCGTACGCGGTTGTGCCGTAGATCTTGGTCCACTGGAAGGTCCAATCGGATGAAAACTTGCTGACGAAGATGTCGCCATTGCCGCCGGCATTCATCACGCCATCGAGTTCGCCGTAGGTGATGCCGACCACGAAGTGGTTGCCGGAGCTGTCGGTGCGCACGCGGCGAACATGATCGGCGTAAGCGGAGCCGCGCAGCACGGTGGTCGGAGCTTGGAGCGTGAAGGTCCACGACGACGGTACCTGGCTCTGGAAACCGGTGAAGTTGTTTCCCGCGGCATCATGGATCGTGATGCCCGGGTTGAAGGTGAAGCTCAGCGATGCGCCGGGCGCATCGTCGATGTTGGCCGGGGCGGTCCACAGCATCCGACCGGAAAACCCGCCCGCATAGGCGTCACCCACGGGCGAGTCCATGTAGTGCCTGTACCAGCCCATTCCGCCGGAGTTTCTTAGCAGGGCGGCGTCAAAAGTGCTCGAGTAGACATTTTCGGTGAACGTCGCCAGCAGTACGAGGCCATTCGGGTCGACGTTTGTTGCCCCGTAACCCGGCGACATCGACTCGAGTTCGGGGGGGACCAGGTCGATCTGTACCATCGCCGACCCGGCCGCAGACCAGTTGCCTGTCGCGTCGCGCTCCGATGCATACAACGTATGTAAAGATCCGTGCATGAAGTCTTGCGGCCAGTCGATCGACGTCGCCATCGTTTCAGACGCGCCGGCGGCAAAGTTGTCGTCGTCGAGGCGATAACGGAAAACGCCGGCGCCGCCACCACCATTCGAGGTGAAGAACCACCGGACCGGGTTCTTCGACTGCCCCGCGACCGTGACGATGGGCGGATTCGGTGGCGTGGTGTCCATGGTCCAGGCATCGGACACCGTAGCGAAGAGAGCGTTGCCGGCGGCATCGCGGATGTCGCCGACGTTGACGCGGAATACGTAGTTGCCGTCGGTCGAGGTGACGCTCGACAGATCGAGGTGATACTGCGTCGCCGAATCGGTGATCAGCGAGAGTCCCGAAATGGTGACCGAGGCCGCGTTGCGCGTCAGCGACAGGTCGGCGATGTCGAACCCGAACACGGGTTTGGAGAACTCGATCGACACGTTGCCGACCGAGACGTTGCGCGGATCGGGGGTGATGGTCGCAATGGTCGCGCGCGGGGCGGTGACGTCCATGGTCCAGGTGCGGGTCACGTCGGCTGCAAAACCGTTGCCGGCGGCGTCGGTGATGTTGCTGCGCAACATGGTCAATTGATACGAACCGTTGCTGCCGCTTACCGACGACAGGTCGATGAACCAGTTCTGGCCGCTGCCGCTCAGCATCCCGGCGATCAGCGTGACCGACGTGCCGTCGCGGGTGAGGGTGAAATCGGTGATGTCGACGTTCAATGCATTCTTGTTGAAGGTGATGGCCAGTGCGCCGACGACGGTGTTGCGCAGCGACGGGGTCACGGTGGCAACGGTGACCGTCAATGGCGTGGTGTCGACGGTGAACGTGCGGACAACGTCGTTCTGTAGCGGGTTTCCGGTCGAATCGGTGATGTTCGAACGCGACAAGGTCAACGCGTAGGCGCCGGGCAGCGTGGTCACCGACGACAGATCGAGCGACCAGGTCGTCTCGGCGCCGCTGAACATGCCGGCGTTCAACGGCACGTTCGCGCCGTCGCGGGTGAGGGTGAAATCGGTGATGTCGAGGTTCTGTACCGGTTTGCCGAAGGTGACGGCCAGGGCGCCGACCGCGGTGTTGCGCGGATCGGGCGAGACCGCGGCGATGGCGCCGATCGGCGTGACGGTGTCGATCGTCCAGGTGTGGGTGGTGGCCGCGTTTTCGGCCTGCCAGTTGCCCAGGGCATCGCCACCGATGACGGCCACGGTGTGGCTGCCGTCGCCGAGACTGGCGGCGGTGACATGGGTCGAGACGGGCGTGGGGGCGCTCCATGCGCCGCCGTCGAGGCGCCACTTGTACTGGGTAACCCCGGTCCCGCCAACGGTGAGGTCGCATGAGGTGGTGTTGGTCGGGTTCGGCGGCTGGCCGGTGAGGGCAGCGATCTTGACCTGGGTATCGACGAGAATTGCCTTCGCGCCAGCCGGCGACCAGTTGCCGGCCGTATCGCGCTCGGAGACATACAACGTATGCATGCCGTCGGCCAGCGGACCGGCCGGTTGCAGCGTGGCGGCCGTGGTCTCTGTTGCCCCGGTCGACAGATCGCTGTTGTCGAGACGGTAGCGGAACGTGCCGTTGCCGCCGCCGCCGCTCGTCCACGTCCAGGTCGGGCGCGGATCGTTGGTGGCGCTGAGGCCGTCGACCGCCGGCGCCGACGGCGCCACCGTGTCGATGACGATCGAGTAGGAACTGACCGCCGACCAGTTGCCGGCCGTGTCGCGTTCGCGAACATACAATGTATGCGTGCCGTCGGATAGCTGTGCGGTTGGGGTGAAGACCGGCGTTGTCGTCTGTGTGCCCCCGTTGGCGACGTCGGCGTCGCCGTATTTGTACTGCCAGACCCCGGCTTCGCCAGTGCCCCAATCCCAGGTCGGTTGCTGATTGTTGGTGATGGCGCTGCCGCGAATTGCCGGCAGTTGCGGGGGCACGCCATCGATGACGATGGCGCTGTTGGCGCCCAACGAACCGGGGGCGCCGGGGGTAGGCAAGGTCGGATCGACGTCGATATCGTTTTGCACATCGCGGATCGACCCGCCGTTGAGGAGAAGTGCCTGCGCCGACACACAGTCGAGATCGGCGGAACTGTCGCCCGCATCGACCGTAAATACAAAGCGCATCGTGCTCGAGGCAAAGCCGTTGGCCGGCGGAACGTAGACGGCATCGCGGTCGCTGGCCCCGGTCTCGAGTCGCAACGTTGGTGTTCCGGAAGCGCGTACGGGCCGCGCGAACTCGACATGGACATCGATGCGGGCGCCCAGGCCGTAGATGCCGGGAATCTGGGCCGCGCGCAGGCCGGTGACCCGGATCGGTTGCGGCGTCAGGGGCACGGCCGAGACGATGGTCGAGTTGGTGCGCCCGCCGCCGCCGATGGCGACAACACGGTAATAATATCGGGTGCCGGCGACGAGGTTGGTGTCGGTGAAGGGGCGGGCTACGTCGCTGAACGAGACCGTTTGCGCCGGCAGCAGCGTAGACCCCGTCGACCGCTGCACCGTGTAACTGTCGACATTGGCGGCGGCCGGTGTCCAGTCGAGCGTGACGCCGCGTTCGATGGCCACCGCGTTGACACCGCCCGGCGCGGCCGGGGCGGGAATATTTGTGCGAGGAGTCACCGTGACCGGTGCGGAGAGGTCGGAGCTCATCTCGACATTGTTCGGCCCCAGATAGGTGCAACGCACGGCGAGCGAATAGGTGCGCCCGTTTACCCAATAAGGAGGCGTGGTCGGGATGGTCACGGGCGAAACGGGATACTTGCCATACCAGGTGCATTGAGGAGTGATGGCGTCGGTCCCCTCGCGCCAATGGATGTAGTAACCGGTAGCGCCGGGGACAGCCGTCCAGGACACATACGCGGTGCCCGAACCGGCCACGGCGTTGACATCGCTGGGCGGCGGCTTGGCCGCTGCAATCGGGGTGGCGCTGCGTGGATACGTCTGCAGCGAGTAGATCTGGCGACCGTTGAAGTCGAGCATCGTCTTGCGCACCGAAAAGTAATACGTTTGATTGTTGGTCAAACCGCCGATGTCGCAGCGGTTCACGTGGGTGTCGATGATGTTGCGCTGAAAACTGTCAGCCTCGGCGCTGGTCGTTCCCCACGAGATCTGATACCAGGGGTCGTTGGTTTCCTGGGTCCAGCTCAGGGTGACGCGCGTATCGCCCGGGATCGGTGGATTCATGGTCAGGCCGGTGGTCCGTCCGGCATAGTCGAAGTTCATCTGCACGATGTTGGCCCGGTAATAATACGTGTCACCCATCAGTGGGTCGGTCATGCCGAGGAAGATTTCGCCGTTGGTCTGCACCGACAGATCGGTGACCTGCTGCACGCCGCCGGTGTACTGCGCGCCGAGGAGCGCATGAAACCAGGCGATGCCTCCGGCACTGGTGCCGGCCTTGCGTACCGATCCGGCCGTGGCGGCCTCACGCGTGTTCTGGTCGCCGGTGCCGTTCCAGACGAAGATCGTCGGGCAGCCCAGTTCGTCGTTTTGCGCGACGACAAACATCGAACCGTCGGCGAGCAGCACGGTGCGCAAGATGCGCCCGGGGTTGACCACCGAACCGGTGCGGGCGCCCGTGCGTGCGTCAATACGCGTTATTGCTGATTCGGCTCGGTTTGCATGCTGCCAGGCGACATAACCATAACCGTCGAGGCCCTCGCGAATGACCGAATCGATGCGCATGTTGCCGGCCTCACCCGGGGTGACGGGCGCCGTGGCCAAAACCGTGGCGGCGCTCACATGCCACAGTTGTTGTGAACGGTTCATGCCCACCATCACCTGGCGATCGGCGTTGGTTTCGAGATTGACGAAAGTCGGGGGCGCGACCTGTTCGACCAGTTTGCTGGTGGCCTGGACGATGGCGGATTCCTGGGTGCGGTCGACCGACTGCACCACCTGTTCGGCGACGGCGGTCAGATTGCGCGGCGCGTTCTGCACCATGTCGGCCGAGTTCACCACGGTCTGCACGACGTTGGCGACGAGGTCTTGCGTCATCCCCGAGCCGGTCGGGTTGACGACCAGCGTGTTGGCCCCAGACTGCAGATCGAGGGCGCCGTGAAAGTCAGAAAAGCCGGCGATGGTGCCGTTGACCACCTTGACCTCACCGATCGTCGGCAGTTCCGGCACATCGGTGAAGGTGCAGTGGGCCGAGCCGTCAGCCTGTACGGGCACCGTGCGTTCGAGACGAAGTGTTCGTTGCTCACTGTTGCCGACGTTGATCGACAATAGCGAAAACGAGACTTCCGCCGGGGCCTTGCTGTTGGTGCGAATGCCGGCGATGGGCTGCGCTGCGGTGGCGAGGCCGAAGCCTTCGCGATCGTCGAGTTTTACCGAAAAGCGCACCTCGGCCGTCTTGCCGACGGCGGTGCTGGGGTTGGCCACCTTGGCCACCTCGTTGGCGGTGCGATCAACGTTGACGAAGCTGCAACCGCCGAAGCCGACGGCCACCAACAGAAGGGTGATGAGAACGAAACGTCGGCATCCGACCATGGTGATCCTCCCCGGACCGAGTGTATTCAAGGTGAATCCGGTGCCTGACAGGCGAGCGGGTTTCCGTCAGCACTGTCAGTGTAGCGAAACCGATACCCGAGGTCAACATGGGGGATCATCTTGCGAGCGCAAAGCGACGAAAAGAAACGCAGCCAGTCAGTGAGACTGGCTGCCTGCAACGCCAAGACCCGCCCGCCACGGATGGCGCAGTGAGCGTTTGCTGCCGCGCCGGCCCTACTCGAACCGCAGCGCCTCGATCGGATCCAATCGGCTCGCCTTCCAGGCCGGATACAGGCCGAAGAGGATGCCGACACCGGCCGAGAACAGGACGGCGACGACGACGGCGGTGGTCGAGACCAGCGGCTCCCAGCCGGCGAAGCGGCTGACCGCGTGGGCGCCGGCCGAGCCGAGCAGGATGCCGGCGACACCGCCGATCGAACTGAGCACCATCGCCTCGACGAGGAACTGGGTGAGGATGTCGCGGCCGCGCGCGCCGATGGCCATGCGGATGCCGATCTCGCGGGTGCGCTCGGTGACCGAGACCAGCATGATGTTCATGATGCCGATGCCGCCGACGATCAACGAGACGGCGGCGACGCTCGACAGCAGCAGCGACAGGATGGTAAGAGTCTGGCCGGCCATCTGCGAGAGGTCGGCCTGGGTGCGCAGGTGGAAATCGTCGTCGTCGGCGGCGTTGAGACGGTGGCGGTGACGCAACAACGGCTGGATCTCGTCTTTGGCCGAGTTTACCTTGTCGTCGCCGGCGGCCGAGACCATGAGCATGTGTACAAATGTAATACCGAGCATTCTTTTTTGCACAGTGGCCAGCGGCGCCAGGATGACGTCGTCCTGGTCTTGGCCCATGCCGGTCTGACCGCGGGAGGCGAGCAGGCCGACGACGCGAAACGGGATCTTGCGGATGCGGATGATGCGGCCGACCGGGTCGACGTCGCCAAACAGGTTGTCGGCCACGGTTTTGCCCAACACGCAGACCTTGGTGCCCTGGCGCGTCTCGATGTCGGTGAAGAACCGGCCGCGGTCGAGGTTCCAGGTGCGGATGGTCAGGTAACTTGTGCCGACGCCCATGATCGAGGTTTGCCAGTTCTGACTCGAGTAGATGACCTGGGCGTTGGAACGCACCACCGGGCAGGCCAGGCGCACCGACGGGCAGTTCGTTTCGATTGCCTCGGCATCGTCGGCGTTCATGGTGATGATGCTGCCGGCTCCTTGGGCGGGACCACCGTGCGCGCCCTTGGCGGAACCGGGCATGACCATGATGAGGTTGGTGCCCATGGCGCTGATCTGGTCTTGCACCGACTTGTTGGCACCCTGGCCGAGGCTGACCATGGTGATGACCGAGCCGACGCCGATGATGATGCCGAGCGCGGTGAGCAGACTGCGCGTCTTGTTGCGGCCGAGTTGACTGATGGCCAGGCGGATGACAGAGGCTAGATTCATGGTTCGATGGGGGCCGTGGCATCGACGGCGGGCGGCAGTTTGGCCAGTTCGGCGGCCGCTTCGAGGCGCCGCTGGACGACTTCGTCTTTGAGAATCAGACCGTCGCGCAGCACGATGCGGCGGCCGGCGAATTGCGAGATGTCGTTCTCGTGGGTGATCAAGACGATCGTAATACCGCGGTGGTTGAGATCCTGCAGGATGCCCATCACCTCGATGCTCGTGCGCGTGTCGAGGTTGCCGGTCGGCTCGTCGGCGAGGATCATCGGCGGGCTGTTGACCAGTGCGCGAGCGATGGCCACGCGTTGTTGCTGGCCGCCCGACAATTGGTTGGGATGGTGGTGCTCGCGGTCGGCGAGCCCGACCTGCGCCAGCGCCGCGCGGGCGCGCTCCCGTCGCGCGGAACTGTTGGCGCCCGCATAGAGCAGCGGCAGTTCGACGTTCTCGATCGCCGAGGTGCGGGAAAGCAGGTTGAACCCCTGAAAAACAAAGCCGATGCGACGATTGCGGATGTTCGCCAGCGCATCGCGGTCCATCTTGCTGACATCCTCGCCGGCCAGTTCGTAGTGCCCGCTCGTGGGCCGGTCGAGGCAGCCGAGGATGTTCATCAGCGTCGACGCTGGCGCCCATGATGGCGACGAACTCGCCCGGCATCACCGTGAACTCGACGTGCTTGAGGGCCGGTACCGAAATGCCGTCGAGATGGTAGGTTTTGGTCAGGCCGGTGACCTTGATGAGCGGCGCCTGGCCGGCCACGTGGGCAGAAACGGCTTCGGGCGTTGTCGTTGTATGTATCATGTAAGTTAACGCATGCGCGTCAGTCGTCGCAACGGGCTGCGTCCGGAGCCGCTGCCACCACCACCGCCGCCGCCGCCGCCGCGACCGCTGCCGCCGGAGCCGATGCCGACCACGATTTGGTCGCCGCGATTGAGTTCGCCCGCGACGATTTCGGTGTAGTCGCTGTCGGCCAGACCGACCTCGACCTCGACGGGAACCAGCAGATCGGCGGTGACCGGCGCGTTGCCGCGGCCACTGCGTCGCCATCGTCGCGGGGCATCGCTGCCCTCGCCGCCCGCTGAGCCATCGCCGGATTCGTCACCGACGGTCAGTCCGGAACCCTCGGCGGCCGGGCCACGCCGGCGCTCGCCATTGACACTTGGTGTATTGCTGCCGATGCTGTCGGCGCTCCCGTTGTCTTTGTCGTCGCGCCGCCGTTGCGTGCGGTCGACCTTCCAGATGCGCACCGTGTCGGTGCTCGACCAGCGGCCGTACTGGTTGATCAGGTCCTCTGGTGGCTTGAAATAGAGCGCCTTGTTGGGCAGGCGCAGCACGTGATCGCGCCGGTCGACATGGATGGTGACATTGGCGGTCATGCCGGGCAGCAGCGTCAGATCGTTGTTGTCGACGTTGATCATCACGGCGTAGGTGACCACGTTCTGGGTGATCGTCGGGGCCAGGCGCACCTGGTCGACGACGCCGCGATACACCCGCTTGGGGTAGGCGTCGACCGTGAAACTCGCGCTCTGACCCTTGGCGATCTTGCCGATGTCGGCCTCGTCGACCGAGGTGTTGATCTGCATCTTGCGCAGATCGTTGGCGATCGAGAACAAGACCGGGGCTTGCAGGCTGGCGGCCACGGTCTGGCCGACGTCGACGGCGCGTGAGATGACGACGCCATCGATGGGCGAGACGATACGGGTGCGTTCGAGGTTGATGCGCACCATCGACAGCGACGCCTCGTTCTGCTTGATCTGGGCGCCCGCGGCCTCGATACTGGCACTCTGGGCGCGTTTCTGCGCTTCGATCGCCTGCAAGCGCGCCTGGGCTGCCTCGATCGCGGCTTCGCTGCCTTTGACCGCAGCGGCGGCGCCCTGGCGGCCGGTCTCGGCGCTGTCACGGTCGGCGGCCGCGATCAACTTGCGCGCGAACAGATCGACGGCGCGCTTGAAGGCGCGCTCGGCGTCGGTGAGCGAGGCCTGTGACTTCTCGCGGTTTGCCTTCGCGGTGGCAAGGTCGGCCAGCGCCTGGTGTTTGCTGCTCTCGAGATTCTCGAGTTGCGCCGTGGCTTGACGCTCCTGGGCGCGAGCGCCGGCGATGTTGGCCAGCGATTGCTGTTCCTGCGCCAGGTAGGTCGACGGGTCGATCTGGGCGAGCAACTGGCCGGCCTTGACCACCGAGTTGAAATCGACGGTGATCGTGGCGAGGATACCGCTGATCTGGCTGCCGACGTCGACGGTGGTCAGGGCCGACAACGAGCCGGTGGTGCTGATCACCTGGTCGATTGGACCTTCGCTCACCCGTTCCGTGTCGAACTGGGTGACCTTGGTGGTCGAATGCTTCTGCCATACGAAGTAAATACCGTAACCGATGACGCCCAGGATCAGGGCGAGAACGAGGAGCTTCTTCATCGCGACTCTTCTTTCTGCGCAGCGGGCGGCACCACCGGAGTGGCGGTGGCTGCCTCCGTGGCTGCACCGGGGCTGTCGGCAACCGGCCCGCCGACAGCCAGTTCGAGATTGGCCAGGGCGATGTGCCCGTCGTAGATGGCCTGAATCAACTCGCCACGCGCCGCCACGTACTGGGTGCGGGCATCGGTCACCTCGATGGCGGACCCGACGCCGGAGTCGTAGCGACCTTCGGCGAGGTTGAGCGTGTCGCTGGCCTGGGCGATGAGGGTGCGGGCGGTGGCCAGGCGCTGGCGGGCATCGGTGACGGCGTTGACCGCGGTCTCGACCCCCGAACGGGCGGTCAGGCGCGCACTGTCGAGTTGGGCCTGCGCGGTATCGATATTGGCGCGGGCCTCGTCGAGCTGGTGGCGCTGCAGTTTGCCGTCGAGCACGGTCTTGCTCAGGGTCATGCCGGCGGTCCAGGTGCGGTCGGGCGGCGCGGTGGTACCGCTGAAGTTGTACTGGATCTGCCCCGAAAGCGAGGGCTGCAGGCTCTTCTTGATCTCGTCGAGGCCGCGTTCGCGGGCGGCCAGCGTCGTCTGGGCGATCAACAGGTCGGGGCGCAGGGTGAAGGCGCGCTCGACCAGGGCGACGGTCGGGGGCAGGGTGGCGTCGGCGGTCCGCTCGTCTTGCGGAAGAGCAATACGAAGTGTTGCTGTGGCGCCGATTGCCCGGGCCAGGCGCGACAGGGCATTTTGCCAGGTGCTCTGGGCGCGGATCAGCGACATGCGCGAGTTTGCCAGGTCGTACTCGGCCTTGGTGATGTCGTAGGGCGGGCGCGACCCCGTCTCGACCAGGCCGCGGGCACGGTCGAGATGCTCGGCATAACCCTGCACGGCCTCGCGTTGCACCGCCTCGAGCGCGGCGGCCTGCGTGACCTGGTAGAAGGCGACCTTGACCGCGTTGGCCACGGCGATCACCTGTTGTTGGTAGCGGGCACGGGCGGCGGCAATCTGGGTATCGACGGTGGCGAGGCGGGCGCGGGTGCGGCCCCAGTCGAGGATGGTCTGGCTGTAACCCAACGAACCCGCGTAACTGTCGACGGTGCGGTCGATCAGGGCGCGCGCGGCCTCACTGTAGGTCGGGCGGGCATCGACATGTTGCTGGCTCCAGGAACCGCGCACATCGAGGTGCGGCTTGAGGGTGGCCTGGACCTGGCCGCGCCCCGTCTCGGCGGCGACGATGGCATGACGGGCCGCGATCAGGTCGGGGTGATGGGCGAGCGCGTAATCGAGGCACTGCTCGAGCGACCAACCGGTGGTGGCAATCGTTGCCAGAGTTGTCGACGCGATCGTGGCCGGAATAACCAGGGGGATGCGTGCCGGGGCCGCCGGTTCCGTGGCGGGGAGCGCCGCCGGTTCGGTCGCGCCGGCCGCCGTCAGTTCGGGGTCGGCGAAATCCCCGGCAGAAGCCGGACCGCCGCCGAGCACGAGCGCGAGCGCAAACAGAGCCGCGACGGCGCAGTGACGACGAACGCGGGCAGTAAATACAACATCAAACAAAATCGTGCAGTTGATCATACGCGTGGCCTCGCATCAGGATTGGACAGCAGAGGGGCGAAAAAGCGGTAGTAGAGCAGAGCGGAAACGAGATAACAGACAAAGGTGATGTGCAGGCAGAAATCGTAACCGTGGGTGCGGATCAACCCGCCGGAGAACAGCATCGACACCGACCAGGCGAGGTTCCAGGCGATCGACTCGGCGGCGGCCGCCCGGGCGCGCCACGGGGCCGGCATCAGTTCCATCAGCGTGCCCTGCCGGATCGGCGTGTTCATGTTCATGAACGCGCCGCGAAAGAAGTAACAGACAGCGCAGATGAAATACTCGTGACGCCAGGCCATGATCAGCATGAACGGCAGCGACAGCACCTGCGTCCAGACCACGCCGCCCACCAGCCCGAACCGGCGCGAGATCCAGGGCGAGGCGATGCCGCCCAGGGCCGTGCCCAGTTGGCCGACGGCGAAGACCGTGCCGATCTGGGCGACCGAGGCGTTCACCCAGTCGCGGAAATACAGATTGAAATACGGTACGATCAGGCCGGCGCCGGCCCCGATCAAAATGTCGGCGATGGCAAAGCGGGTGATCAGGGCCATGGCGCGGCGGTCTTCGTCGGTCCAGGCTGCGGTTGTCGGCGGTGTCGGTGCCGGCGCCGCTTCGAGTGGCGTGGATCGAGGTGCAGACAATGTATTGCTCGTCCCGGTGCCGGGCTGTGCGTGCGGCAGGCGCAACGCGGGCGCAAAGGCCAGCAACATGCAGCCCACCCCGAGCAACAGCACCGTGCGCAGGGTCGGCACCGACTCGGGATGCAGCCCGATGCCCAGGGAGTTCAGCCAGGCCGGGAGCCAACCGGCGATGACCCCGGCGGCGATGCTCATCAACAGCATGATCGTGAAGTTGACGCTGAACAGATACGGACGTTGGCGGCGGCGGCTGTTTTCCTGCAGGAACGGCTGCACCGAGACCATCATGCCGCCGTTGCCGACGCCGCTGATCGCCGAGGCAATGACGAGGATCCAGAGTTGCTCGCTCTGGGCGCAGATCACCGAACCGACGACCAGAAAGGCGAGGCCGGCCAGGTAGGCGGTGCGACGTGAGGTGCGGTCGGCCAACGTTCCCAGCGGGATCGAGGCAAATGCCGCCGTCGCCGACTGCAGGGCGAGCAAGCGCCCGATGATCTCTTCGTCGTAGCCCAATGATTTGAGATAGAGATTGAGCAACACCGAAAAAATGCCGCCGCCGAGCCCGACCATCCCCTGGGCGACCAGCAGTCGCCGGATGGGTCGGGAAAAGGTCTGGGCCATGACGATGTAGGTGATCATGTGGTGTGACGGCGTCGTCGGGCCCCGGGGGGGCGGCGGTCATCGATGCTCCTCGGCGGACGGGCAGGTCCGTGGGCGCATGGTAGTACCGATGGTTGTGTGGTGTCAATCCGCCGACCGGTTGCAACCGGGGGGCACAACGGACTACCATCGCAACGGTTCGTCGACACGCGTGGGTTGTTGGCATGGTGGGCTCTCGAGCCATTAGACACGGGGCGACGGCCAAAAGTTCACGCTATTTTGGCGCGGTCGCTTGGGATGTGACGGCTGCAGCGAGGAGGAACACGCATGGCATTGATCGATTGGTGTCGGTTGCGCATCGCGCGCGAGGTTGCGTTCATCCGGGCTCTGCACGCCGATCCGCGCGTGCCGGCGGCGGCGTACTGGTTGTTGATGCTGGCGTTGGCGTACGCCTTGTCGCCGATCGATCTGATCCCCGATTTCATTCCGATCATCGGACTGCTCGACGACATCATCGTGGTGCCGTTGCTCGTGTTGCTGGCCATCAAGTTGATTCCACCCGAGGTGATTCGGTTTCACCGCGATGTGCAGCAGCGACGCGAGCAGGAGGACCACGCCGGCACCGACGCAAACCCGCCGGTTTCGGGCGGTGCAAACGACCCGCGGGGCGAGTAAATACCCTGTATTTATGAAGCGCCGAGCAACCCCTTGATGCGGCCGAACCAGCCGGCGTCGTGGGGGGCGGTCTGGGGCGTGGCGCCGGTGCACTGATCGACGAGGCGGTGAATGCCGGCCGCCAGCGGATGCGCGGGGTCGGCGGCGAACGGCGTGCCGTGGAACTGGGCCTCCCGGGCCGCCGCCGCGTTCTCGGTGATCGTGATCTGTGGCGCGGGCAGAACCTTGGCGTACTCGGCGAGAAACTCGTGACCCTCCGGGGCAAACCGGTTGAGCACGGTGACGTATTTCTCGCGCGGGTAGTCGAGGCGCTCGATCACCTTGATCAGGGTGCGAAAACGCTGCAACGAAGGCAAGTCGGGTTGCCCGACCAGCACGAGCGTATCGGCGCGGTCCCATAACAGCAAGGTGACATCGTCGATGTGACTTTGCAGATCGACAACGACGTAATCGTAGTGCCGTTGGCACTCCTGCAGGATCTGGTTCACGCCGGCGCGGGTGATCAGTTCGGCTTCCTGCGGAGCCTCGGCCGCCCACAGCGAATCGACGCCGCAGGCGTTGACCATGAACCAGCGGATACGGTCGTAGACCAGCGACTCCTCCATTTGCACGAGGCGGGCGATGTTGGGATTGGGCGGCATGTTGAGGAACATCGCCGCATTGCCCATCTGCAGATCGAGATCGAGCAGAGCCACGCGTTTGTTGGTGCGGCGCCGCAACGCCACCGCCAGATTCACCGCGGTGGTGGTCGCACCGGTGCCGGCTTTGGCGGCGGTGACCACGATGGTGCGGGCGGTCGGTTCGTTGCCGGAAATCGACTCGCGGTAGTTGCGGCTGATGCCCAAGAGCAGCTTGGTGCCCGTGCCGATCGACTCGGTCATCAGGTCTTGCAGGGCCGCCTGGGTCAACACGAGCACCCGGGTGGCCTCCAGGGCGACGGCGGTGGTGAGATACCGCTGGTTCTCGCCGAGCACAGCCTCTTCGCCGAAGAAGCCGCCGGGTTTGCACACCGCGACCACCTGGTCGTCGCGACCGTCGAGGGCCGAGCGGTGCACGGTCTTGACCGCGCCCGACTCGACGAAATACATTGTATTTGCAGTTGTTGCCTCTTCGAAAATCACCGCGCTCTTGCCGATTTCACGCAGGCTCAGGTGTTTGTGCAGCAAGTCGAGGTCTTTGTCGCTGAGTCCTTTGATCGCCAGCAGCATGCTTGTCTTCCTGTTCGGCTCAGGCCTGGGGCGGCGTGAACGCCTCGGCGGCGGCGACAGTGTCGACCATGTTGAGAACCTTGTGCAGATTGATCAACCGGAACACCATCTTCACCCGGTCGGAAGCAGCGGCGATGATCACCACGACGTTGCGGTCGCGCGCGGCGCGGTGCACGCGCACGATCGCGCCGATGCCCGAACTGTCGATGAAGCGCAACACGCCCAGATCGATGATCAGTCGCGCCGGGTTGTCGGCGAGGTTTTGCATGAGAACCTGTTCGAAGGCCGGGGCAGTCTGGGCGTCGAGCGCCTCTTCGGGGGTCACGATCACGGCCGGGTCGGCACGGCGTTGGCTGAACTTCACACGAGGCTCCTTGCACGCTTGACGTGGTGGTCCGCGCGAATATACCAAAGGCGCGGCGTCGCGGCAAACGGGTGCGGGCGCCTGCCCCCCAACGGCCATCGTTCGAGAAGTAACCGCTGTGCATGAACGTTGTTTTTTTCGGTGGCGGATCTGGGTATCATGGGAACCACATCCGGTGCGGACGGCGCGACCTGGGGCGGTCCCTGGGTCTGATGCCGCAGTGCCGCCCGCCATGGAGGGCGCAGTCGCAAGCGACCCGACCGGTACGTGGGCGGAGGAAGGCGTGCTCTGATTTCCCGAGTCAAACAACTGTGGCCATGGTGGTTTCCCTTCTTGTTGTCGTGGTTGCCGCTGGCGGCATTGACCCTCGACGGCGAGATCCGACATGGGTTTGCGGTCCAGCAACGCGAAAGGCAGTGGCAGGAGCGGGCCACCGGTCTCCTGGCCGAGGTGCGGGCCGGGGCCGACATCGCCACGCAGATCCGCCGCATGGCCGGCGAAATGATGCGGCAATACAAAATATTGCTTCGGCGGGAGCAACGTCAGGGCAAGCCGGCGCGGGGCGACGGCGCCTGGCTGTATCAGGGTTTTGTTCGTGGCTTTCCCGGGTCGCATCGCCCCCTGGGAACCCTGCTCTACGCCTTCGGTCGCGAGGCCGATGGTCGCCTGGTGGTGCGGCGGGGTGAAGGGCTGGCGACGGCGAACGGGCGGATGATCGCGGACCTGATCGGGGCATTGATGACGGTCGAATCGGCGGCTTCGGCGCAGGGCACCTTGTGGCAGCGCCGGTGCGCCGGCGTGTTCGGCGCCGATACCAGTTTCCGTGTGCTGGCCCGCGAACGCAAGGGTCGGCCGACCCCGGTCGATTTTGCCGGGCGCCCGAGCCTGGCGCTGTGGAACACGGTGGCCGGCGATGGCCGCGAGGTGGCGGCGTATCTGCTCGTCGTGCCGTTCCATGTCAGCGTGACGGCGCGGCCCCTGGTGCATGCGCTGGAACACGGCGCCCAGACCTATCCCGGCGTGTTGCCGGTGCTGGTGCCGTTGCCGCAGGCAGGGCCCGAGTGTCTGCCGCTGTTCCCGCGCAGTCACACGATCCCCGATGCCATTCGCGCCGCCGTGAGCTTCTGGGGCACGGTCGATGCCGCCGGCCGGCGCCCGTCGCGCCTGACGGGAGGGATCCACCTGCCCGGTTGGTGGCTGCGCCAGGAGTTGGTCGCCGCCGATCAGGACTACGAGGTCTGGGCGCTGTCGCCGATTCCCCACGACAACGAAGGCGTGTGGGCCCGGATGCCGTGGATACCGATGGTGGTGCCGGCATTGTTCTGGCTCTTCGTCGGGCTGCGCACCGTGGTCGGCCACCGGCCGATCGTCGTCACTGTCCGCTTGCGGGTGTTGTTCGATCTCTACTTTCTGGCCGGACTGGCGCTGGTCACCTTGTATCTCTTCGCCACGTACTACCTCGAAACGGCCAGCATTCGCCAGCAACAAGATCGCGTGCGCACGGTGATGGCCCGACTCGAGGATGCCGACGCCGAAACCTCGGGGGTGTTCGGTGAGTTCGCCGCCGGTTGCGAGGCGCTGTTGCGGGACTCCTTGTTCAGCCGCGACCTGTTTCACCCCGATGCCGCACGCAATGCCGCGGCGGCGGCCAAGGCCCGGGCCCGGTTTGCCGGGGGTGACTCGGCGCTCGAGCTGGAGGCGGTGCTGGCCTACGATTTCCACCGGCAGCGGCGGTTGGCTTTTGTCGAACCCACGGCTGATGCGGGTGCGCGCGGCGCGCTCGATTACCTGGCCCCGTTCTTCGAGAACGTGGCGGGCCGCCTCGATCCGGCGGTAGCCTCGATCAGCGTGGTGGGTGGCGCGACCTCCGAGGCGGGTCGGCGGGTCGGCAAGATCATCCATTACGGCATCAGTGGCGGCGCCTACACCCGCTTCTTCTACCGGCGCCAACTGGCCGATTTCTACTCGGCAGTCAGTGGGCACGTGCTGCAATACTACGACTTCATCGCCAGTGGCGGCACGCTCTTGGGCGGCGTGATCCTGCGGGCCCGGCCGGATGCGGCGATCGAGCATCACTTCCGCGCCGCACTCGACCTGGTTG
>CAZADH010000012.1:2619-45900 GCA_964483805.1 uncultured bacterium | reverse complement strand
TGCCCCACGGATGGGGGCGCGAAACGCCCGTTTCGCGCAACGCAACGGGGCCGCCCGCCCACGATGGGCGTAGTGCCCCGTTGCCCCACGGATGGGGGCGCGAAACGCCCGTTTCGCGCAACGCAACGGGGCCGCCCGCCCACGATGGGCGTAGTGCCCCGTTGCCCCACGGATGGGGGCGCGAAACGCCCGTTTCGCGCAACGCAACGGGGCCGCCGTCGCGCGTCCGTCGCAGCGCGGCGTCGCAGGAGCCCAGCGCTCCTGCAAAACCGAGCGTAATCCGGGGGGCGTTCGCAGGCCGCTGCGGCTTGCGGACATGTTTTCCCTTTGCCGCGGTTCTGTGGCATGGTGATTGCAATACATGATGCCTAGCGTCGCAGGTGCGACGCCGGTCGGTGCAGGTCTCGAGCTCTGAACACCGCCGTCTCGACGCGAACCAAGGGGGCAACACCATGGATCTGCAGAAACTCACGCAAAAGTCGCAACAGGCCCTGCAGGAAGCGCAGAAGCTGGCCATGCAGTATGGCCACGTCGACCTCGACGTGGTGCATCTCTTGTCGGCGTTGTTGAACCAGCAAGAGGGGCTGATACCGCGCCTGCTTACGCGCATGGACGCCCCCGTGCACGAGTTGACGCGCCGGGTGCGCGAGGCGATCGAGCGGTTGCCCCGCGTTTCGGGACCCGGCGTCGAGCCCGGCAAAATCTACCTGACCCAGCGCCTGTCGCGGTTGCTCATTGCTGCCGAGAACCTCGCCCGCACGCTGAAAGATGAATACGTTTCGGTCGAGCACCTGTTTCTCGCCATCATCGACGAGGGCAGCGCCGAGGGCGGTGGCAAGCTGCTCGCCACCTACAACATCACCCGCGATCGTTTTCTCGAAGCGCTCACCGCGGTACGCGGCAACCAGCGCGTGACCTCGGCCGACCCCGAAAGCACCTACGAGGCGTTGTCGCGCTACGGGCGCGACCTCGTGGCCGATGCCCGCAGCGGCAAGCTCGACCCGGTGATCGGGCGCGATGACGAGATCCGCCGTGTCATCCGCATCCTGTCGCGCAAGACGAAGAACAACCCGGTGCTGATCGGCGAACCGGGGGTCGGCAAAACCGCCATCGTCGAGGGATTGGCGCACCGCATCGTGCGCGGCGATGTTCCCGAAGGACTGCGCGACAAGAGCCTGTTCTCGCTCGACCTGGGCGCGCTCATTGCCGGCGCCAAGTTCCGCGGTGAGTTCGAAGAGCGGCTCAAGGCCGTGCTCAACGAGATCCGCGAGAGCAACGGTCGCATTCTCTTGTTCATCGATGAGCTGCATACCATTGTCGGTGCCGGTAAAGCCGAAGGCAGCATGGACGCCGGCAACATGCTCAAACCGATGCTGGCCCGCGGTGAATTACATTGTATTGGCGCCACCACCCTCGACGAATACCGCAAGCACATCGAGAAGGACGCGGCGCTCGAACGCCGCTTTCAACCTGTGTTGGTCGACCAGCCCGGCGTCGAAGACACCATTTCGATTCTGCGTGGACTCAAAGAACGGTTCGAGGTCCACCATGGCGTGAAGATTCAAGACAACGCGCTGGTGGCCGCCTCGGTGTTGTCGAACCGCTACATTTCCGACCGCTTTCTGCCCGACAAGGCGATCGACCTGATCGATGAGGCCTGCGCGATGATCCGCACCGAGATCGACTCGATGCCGAGCGAACTCGATGCCGTAACGCGTCGCGTCATGCAGTTGACCATCGAAGAGGCGGCACTCACCAAAGAAAAAGACGATGCCAGCAAGCAGCGGCTCGCCGATCTGCGCGCCGAGCTCGCCGAGCACAAGGCGCGCGCCGACACGATGCGCGCCCAATGGGAAAACGAGCGCAGCGGCATCAAAAAGGTGCAGGCCCTGCGCGAGGAAATCGAAAAACTCAAGCGCGACATCGAGAAGGCTGAGCGCGACTACGACCTCAACCGGGCGGCCGAGTTGAAATATGGTGTATTGACGCAGAAAGAACGCGAGCTGGCGACCGAAGAAAAGAAGATCGAAGAAGTCGGGCAAACCGGTAAACTGCTGCGCGAGATGGTCAGCGAAGATGAAATCGCCGAGATCGTCGCACGTTGGACCGGCATTCCCGTCACCCGACTCGTTGAAGGCGAACGCGAAAAACTGCTCAAACTCGATCAGGAACTGCACGGACGTGTGATCGGGCAAGACGAAGCGGTGCAGCTCGTGGCCGACGCCGTGATTCGCTCGCGTTCCGGCATCAAAGACCCGCGCCGGCCCATCGGCAGCTTCATCTTCCTGGGTCCCACCGGCGTCGGCAAGACCGAGCTGGCCAAGACGCTCGCCGAGACGCTGTTCGACACCGAAAACAACCTGGTGCGCATCGACATGAGCGAATACATGGAGAAGTTCTCGGTGTCGCGCCTGATCGGCGCGCCTCCGGGCTATGTTGGCTACGACGAAGGCGGGCAACTCACCGAGGCGGTGCGTCGCAAGCCGTTCAGCGTCATCCTTTTCGACGAGATCGAGAAGGCACATCCCGATGTGTTCAATGTATTGCTGCAGTTGCTCGACGACGGTCGCATCACCGACAGTCAGGGGCGCACCGTCGATTTCAAGAACACCGTGATCATCATGACCAGCAACCTCGGCTCGCAGCATCTGCTCGAGGGCATCACCGGCAATGGGCAGATTCCCGGCAAGGTGCGCGATGTCGTCATGCGCGAACTGAAGAGCGCGTTCCGCCCGGAGTTCCTCAACCGGGTCGACGATGTCGTGCTCTTCAAGCCGCTCACCGAAGCCGAAATCGAGCGCATCGTCAGCCTGTTGTGTGTCGATCTGCAGAAGCGCCTCGAGTCCCGTCGCATCACGCTCACCCTGACTCCGGCGGCGGTCAAACACGCGGCCCAGGCCGGTTACGATCCGGTGTTCGGTGCGCGGCCGTTGAAACGCTACCTGCAACACGAACTCGAAACCCGCCTCGGTCGCGAGATCATTGCCGGCCAGATCACCGACGGCAGCACCATCACCGTCGACGCCGACCCCAACGGCTTCGTGATTCGGGTTGGGGACAGACCCTAGGGACAGACCCCGGCCGGAGGACCCCGGCCTGCGCTTGCAACATCGGGCGGCAACGCGTAGAATGGCCTGACGTTGCCCATTTCCCACAAAGGACCCCGCATGGCTGGCCCGTCTCCATTTCGTGAAGTCTTCCAAGAAGTCTTCGCCAGGCTGATCGAGTACTCACTGCAAGACCGCTTCTCCGAGGGTCTCGAAGAAGCGCTGGCGTTCTTTTACAACCTCGACGAGGGCGAAGAATACGAGTTCGACGCCGAGCAAGAGTTTCTCTTCCTGACCTGGTTTCTCATCGATGACATCGACCAGGAGGGCACGGCGCTGGCCGACAACTTCATCGAAGAGAACCGCGATGAGATGAACCCGCAAGAGATCATGCTCGTCGATGCACTCAAAGCCACGCACCTGTCGATTCTCCAAGTCGTCGAAACGGTTCCCGGCGAGAGTCTGACGCTTCGTGACCTGTTCCTGCGCGAGACCTTTTCGGTTCGAGAAACGAGCATCTCCGAAGAGATTCCCAAGGGCACCCTGCTGTTCACGCGCGTGCTGCCGATGGGCGAAGAGCGTTTCCTCGTGGGTGCCGGCGTGTTCCTCAGTGCCGAAGCACTCGAGCCGCTGACCGACTTCCTCGCCAAAGAGTTTCAAAAAGAGTCCGAGATTCATCCCATGTCGTTTCGCGACTTTCTCAAACACAATGGCGAACTGATCAACTGGTGGATCCGCGCTTACCAGAAAGGCGAGACCCTCGAAATCGACCGGTCTGATGACGACGATGATGACGACGACGGCGGGCCCCCGGACGCCAAGGCACGCTGAACTTCGGTTGAGAAATACGTCGTAAATACAAAACACCCCGGCAACTCGCCGGGGCGTTTTGGTTTCAGGGTGACTTGGCCGGCTTGGGGCCGACCGGCACTCAGCGCAACGTTCCGTGGGCCGCGAGCATGAACGGCACCAGCGTGCCGCGTTGCTTCGCCTTGAGCAGCGCCAGCATCGAAACATCGGCGCGTTTCTTGAACGAGGGTTCGAGCCAGGCCTGCAGCAGCGGGTTGCCGATGACCGCCGGGTTGAACTGCACCCGGGCGCTGGCCGCTCGCGTGGTCGCAATCTGGGTTTTGCTGCTCTCGCTGGGGGGCTGGGACCGGCCAAACTCGAGGATCGGCGTCGGCTCGGCCTTCACGCCGATCGGTGCGGCGGCCGGTGCCTGCAGGCGGTTGCCCAGAAATGCGACCTGGGTCAGCCTGGTGGCCTGGATCTTGGTGAGCAGCGGCTCGAGCGTGGCGACCGTGCTGGGGAAGATATCATGCAACAGGATGACGCCGCCGCGGGGATGTGCGGTGTCGAGGCCCATCACCGCGGTCACCTTGGCGAGCACCCGCGCGGCATTGCGGCAGCGCCAGTCGTAGGGATCGACCGTCCAGAGCATCACATCCATGCCCTCGTCGTTGAGCACTTTCAGAACGCGATGGTTGATCGCCCCATAAGGTGGCCGGAACAGTTTTGGCCGCACGCCGGTGATCTTCTCGACCAGATCGTTGGTCGTGCGGATCTCGTGCTGGATCCGGTCGGCGCCGAAACGCGGCAACTCGCAGTGGTAGAAGGTGTGGTTGCCGATGATGTGTCCCTCGGCGTGAATCTGCTTGATCAGTTCCGGATACTTGCGCGCATTCATGCCGACGACGAAGAACACCGCGCGCATCTTGTGCTGTCGCAGAGCCGCGAGCACGCCCGGTGTCGTGTGTGGGTTGGGGCCGTCGTCGAACGTGAGCAGCACCTCTTTGCGTGTCGTCACTTCGTCGAGCAGGCGCTTGCGGTGGTAGAACACGCCGGTTGCCGGTGCATTGGCCACGGCTGGTCCGGAACCGTCGACGGCCAGCGCGACCTGGGTGGGCAGTGCCACCATGGCCGTGCGCGCCGCACCGACCACCGACTGGGCCGGCAGGATCCCGGCGTGTGCAGGCAGTGTCGCAACAAAGATCAAAAAACCGGCGATGGCTACCCCGATCGGGATTGCCCGCCGCTGTCGACAAACAAAAACGCCAGCGAAAGAACGATGCATAGAATTCTCCTCGTTCTCTCATATCGGCCACGACGTTTCTGGGCGTGAAAGAATTTCTTCAGTTACCAGAATCGGCCTTCGGGTGCCGCGATCGGGTCGCTCCCGGCCGATTGCGTCAGGGCCGACATCGGCGGCAAGCCGTCGGTCGTCACGAGTGGATCAGCGGCAGTTGGCGTGGCGGTTCTCGCAACCGCAACCGACGGTGTGTCCGACGCGGGATCCGGGGCCGGCAAACCCCGCCAGGTCAACTCGCTGATGCGGATCAACTCTCCTTGGGCCGCGCGGTACCGCGCAACCTCTCGCGCCGGCAGATCAACCGGCAATTCGTTCCCCGGCCAGGGGCGTCCATCGGGATGGCAGCGTTGAACCGCAATCACCTGGCTCCACCAGCTCCCGCCGAGCATTCGAGCCAGCCAATCTCGCCGCTCCGGTAGCTTGCGAAAGCCGATTGCGCTCCAGTTGCGAACCACATAAATCGACGGTCGGTCCGAGACGATGATTACGTCGCGGGCGGGGTGCTCCCGATTCAGCCAGGCACTGACATGGTCGAATTCGCGTGGCAGGGTCAGCCGATTGCCGTCACTGTGCCGCGCGGCAACGGGCCAGAGACAGACGACCAGAGCGATGCTTGCGGCCAGCCAGGGCTGCAATCGCCGGGGATCAGTGCCGCACATTTCGTGGATTGCTGCGACGACCGCCGTTACCGCAAGCGGAAGAAAGACCAGCGCATAGCGTATTGACACCGGCCAATCGAGGTTTCCCCAGAAAAATCCGAAGATCGCGACGGCCTGTCCAAGGTTGGCGACCCCAATGACTGCCAGCAGCCACCATGCCCGTTGGGTCCAAGTCCGCCAACCCCCTTGCTTGGCGTGCCTCCACAGAACCACGATGGCAGCGACCAACGCAAGTGGAGCGAACAGCGGAATCACCCCCTGGTCGGCGCTGATCCCGATGAAGAACTTGATCGCTGCTTGTAGGTTGGTCATCAGTGTGGCCAAGCCGGTGGCTGACTGGCCTGCATTGACCTGATACTGGAGTGGATCAGCAAACCCGAGCCGTTGCCAGAGCACGGGCGCAAACGCGACGACGATTCCCACCGTGCGCCAGCCGAATCGAGCCATCAGGTTGGTCAGACCGGTCGAACCAAGTCGTCCGACGACAGCCAAGACCACCGGGACTGCCACGGCAACCGCTTCGTAGCGTCCCTGTGCCGCGAGTGCGGCGACGAGTAGTGTCAGCCCGGCCCAGCGCTCGTCGCCGGTGATCAGAAACGAATCGAAAACAGCCATCAGCGCCAGAATCAAAGCCAGATTGTACAATTCGAAGCCACCACAGGTAGCCCATTGTACGAACAGTGGCCAGGCTCCCAGCAGTAAAAGACCCATGAGAGCAAGATGGCGACCATACCAACGTGCGAGCAATACCGCGAACATGAACAGCGCTACCGTTGCCGCCGTCGCACTGACGATGAATGCGTTGTCGGGGCGATACCCGGTCAGAGCGTGGACAACGGCGACGGCAAACGGAAACCCGGCAGGTCGGCGTTCGACCTCACTCGACAACACCTGCATCTTGGTGCCGCGAAACGTGGCCTCGATCGGAACTTCGTAGATGCCGCGACGATGCAGGCCCAGAGACGCGCCGACCAGGTTGGTTTCGTCGCACAACACTCGAAACCGCGGTGGATTGGCCACCACCATGCCCACCACCATCAGTGCCGAACACGTCAGTGCCAGTCGGTGGCGGACCCAGGCCGATTGCATCCCATCGCCGGTCTGTACGATATCCCAGACCGTCAGGGCAACGAGAAACCAGGTGCCGGCCAGGATCCAGTAAACCGTCTTCGCGAACAACGGGATCAGAGCATCGGTGCCGGGCAGGATGGCTCCCAGAATCGCGACGCCGGTGAGGCACACCCCAACCGGGGTGAACCACGCGAGGTTCGAGGCAGTGGCGTGCACAGACATGATGACGCCCATGCTATCCGAACCTGACCCCCTCAGCCAAGCAGAACCGGGAGTAACGTCTCAGTTACTGGTGGCGTTGGCCGGCGAAGTTCGGAGGCCGCAACGCGGCCGACCGCGGGGTGTGAGGCTCGCGGACCTGTGCCGCGAGCCGAGCGGGGGCGCGTGCCCCCGCTCACTGAGATGTTACACCGGGAGAGCATTGCTTTGACATCCGGACCTGCCACGTACATACTGAGTTCCGGCAAACCCACATGCAGAACCGGGAGTCGTGGCCCATGCGGTCCACGGGGCCCCATCAAGGAGGGACTACGCGCGTGAAACGGTTTGATTACATTCGTCCCCGCTCTATCAGTGACGCTGCGGCTTTTCTCTTCCACCATCGCGATGAAGCCAAGGTCATCGTTGGCGGCACCGACCTCATCGTCAAGATGCGGGCGGGTCGCGAGACGCCGAAGTTTGTCGTCGATCTCAAGGTCTTGTCGGGCCTCGACCGCATCACCTACGATGCCAAGGTCGGCCTGACGATCGGCGCCCTGGCGACGCTCAACCAGATCGCCGAGCACCCCGACGTCGTCGCCCATTATCCGGCTCTGGTCACCGCCTGTAACACGGTCGGCAGTTATCCGATCCGCAACCGGGCCACCTTGGTCGGCAACATCTGCAATGCCAGTCCGTCGGCCGATTGCGCACCGATTCTCATGGTTCACGAAGCGACCTGTCTGATCACCACCATGAACGGCGAACGCTCCCTGCCGATCGAGAAGTTCTTCGTCGGACCGGGCAAAAGCGCGCTGGTGCACGGCGAGATCCTGCGTGGCGTGCGCATTCCCGCGCCGCCCGCACGCAGTGCTTCGATCTATCTCAAGCTGGGCCGCCGCTCGGCCATGGATCTGGCCACCGTTGGTGTCGCCGCCTACGGCGAGAACATCAAGGGCAAAATGATGGTTCGCCTGGCGATGGGTGCCGTTGCCCCCACGCCGCTGCGGGCGCACGTCGCCGAGAGCACTCTCTGCGCCGCATCACCCAAAGAGATGACCCCGGCCATGCTCGCCAAGGTCGCGAAACAGTGCCGCGAAATGGCGCGCCCGATCAGCGATCTGCGCGGTAGTCGCGAATATCGGCTCGACATGATCGAAGTGCTCGTCCGCCGCGCCGTCGAGGCGTTGGTCGCCGAGTTGGCCTGAAGGCTTTACGCCAGGAGAAACAAACAGCGATGAAACATCCGCAATTGAAATTGACGGTCAACGACCAACCGGTGATCGTGTCGGTCGACTCGAACCGGACCCTGCTCGACATGCTCCGCGAAGACCTCGATATCACCAGCCCCAAGCGGGGTTGCGAGGTTGGCGAGTGCGGTGCATGCATTGTATTGCTCGATGGCAAACCGGTGAACTCCTGCATGGTTCTTGCCGTCGAATGCGAAGGCAAGAGCGTGCTGACCGTTGAAGGTCTGTCAGAGCCCGGTGTCCTGCATCCGGTGCAACAGAAGATCGTCGATGAAGGTGCCATCCAGTGCGGCTTCTGTTCGCCCGGCATGGTGCTTCTGGGCAAGGCGATCCTCGATCAGTTTCCCAATCCCACCGAGGAGCAGATTCGCACGGTGATGGCCGGCAACCTCTGTCGCTGCACCGGCTACACCCCCTTCGTGAAGGCCATCAGCGCTGCCGCGAAAGAGCGCAAAACCACAGGCAAAGCGGGCGGCACCCGGAAGACCGGGAAGACGACCGCGGCGAAATCGCGCGCCGCCGGGCGCAAAGCCTGAGCAGGAGGAGCACCACCATGCCGACGACCAAAAAAGCCAAGACTGCTCCCGCCAAGAAGGTTGCCAAGAAGACCCCTGCCAAGACTGCGCCGGCCGCCAAAACCGCGACGACGTGCGTAGGTCATAGCGTTCCCCGCATCGATGCCTTTGACAAGGTGACCGGCTCCGCCCGATACATCGATGATCTGAAGTTCGGGCCGGCGCTGTTGCATGCCCGCCTGGTCCGTTCGACCATGCCGCATGCCAAGATCAAGAAGATCGATACGGCTGCCGCAATGCAGGTTCCCGGGGTCGTCGCCATCGTCACCGGCGCCGATTACGCGAACCACATCGGCTTGTATCTCAAAGACCGCCACGTGTTCGCCATCGATCGCGTGCGCTTCATCGGTGAACCGGTGGCTGCGGTTGCCGCCCAGTCCGAAGAGGCCGCCGAAGAGGCAGTTCGTCGCGTTAAAGTGACCTACGAAGAACTGAAACCCATCTTCTCGCCGGTCGACGGTGCGAAGAAAGGGGCGCCGTTGCTGCACCCCGATCTGAAGAAATACAAATTCGCCCCGTTTATCTTCCCGGTGCCCGGCACCAACATCTCGAACCACTTCAAGGTGCGCAAGGGTGATACGGCGAAGGCGTTCAAGAAGTGCGACGTCGTCATCGAGGAGCAGTTCTCGGTGCCGCACATCCACCACACGCCGATCGAAACCCATGCCTGTGTCGCCAAACAAGACAGCAACGGCAAGATCACCCTCTGGACCAGCTCCCAGTCGCCGTTTGCGCAGCGCCACCTGCTCGCCGAGTGCTTCAACATCGAACACAAAGACATGCGCGTGATTGCGCCGTTCGTCGGCGGCGGTTTCGGCTGCAAGGCCGGTGTCTCGATCGAAGCGTGCGTGATCCCGTTGGCCATGAAGTGCCGCGGGCGCCCGGTCAAGCTCCGCCTCACCCGCGAAGAAGAGTTCTATTGCAACTTCGTGCGCCAGGGCCTGGTCGCCAAGGTCAAGATCGGTGCCACCAAAGACGGCCGCATCCAGGCCATGGAAAACACCTATTACTGGGATGCCGGCGCCTATACCGAATACGGCGTAAATATCACCCGCGCCTCGGGCTACAGCTCCACTGGCCCGTACTCTGTGCCGAACGTCAAGGCCGATGCATATTGTGTTTACACCAACCACCCGGTGGGCGGCCCCATGCGCGGTTTCGGCATGCCCGAGATCCACTGGGGCATCGAGCAGGTCATGGACATGATCGCTGAGAAGATCAAGATCGATCCGGTCAAGTTCCGTTTGCTCAATGCCCTCAAAGAAGGCGACAAGACCGTGACCGGTGGCGTCATGCACCCGACCGGCCTGTCGCAGTGCATCGCCATGGTTGCCAAGAAGATCGGCTGGGACAAAAAGCCGGCGCCGCCGTCGGTCAAGGGTCGCAAGGTCGGCCGCGGCATTGCCGCCATGTGGAAGGCGCCCGCGATGCCGCCGAATGCGGGTTCGGCCGCGATCATCAAGTTCAACGAAGATGCGTCGCTCAATGTGCTCGTTTCGGGCATGGAGATCGGCCAGGGGACGCACACGGTCATGGCGCAGTTCGCCGCCGAAGAACTGGGCGTGCCCTACGAGATGGTGCGGGTCAGCCTGCCCGATACCGAGTACAGCCCCTACGAGTGGCAGACGGTGGCCTCGCGCTTGACGTGGTCGATGGGCAATGCGGTTCGCGCCGCCGCCCGTGACGCGAAGGAGCAGGCGTTCAAGCTCGTCTCGACCAACTGGAACATTCCGCTCGACCGGCTCGAAGCGAAAGACTGCCACATCGTCGACCGCAAGAATCCCAAAAAGCGCATCCACCTCAAAGACGTCGTGGTGTATGGCATGTATGACCCGCAGGGCAAGCTGCATGGTGGGCCGATCATCGGCCGCGGCAACTTCATTCCGCCCGATGTCACGCCGCTCGACAAAGAGACCGGTCAGGGCCCCAAGTCGGTCGTGCACTTCACCACGGGTGCCCAGGCCGTCGAGGTCGAGGTCGATACCGAGACCGGCCACGTCTTCGTGCGCCGCGTGGCGGCCTGCTATGACGTCGGCAAGGCGATCAACCCGCAGAACATCATCAGCCAGACCGTGGGTGGCGTCTACATGGGCATGTCGACCGCGCTATGGGAAGAACTGCGCCTCGAAAACGGCAAGGTTCGCAACGACAGCCTCGTCGATTACAAGATGTGCACCAGTTCCGATATGGTGCCCGAGGTAATCGCCGACTACGTCGAAGTCGCCCAGAAAGACGGCCCCTTCGGCGCCCGCGGCGTCGGCGAGCACACCATGGTGCCGACCGCGCCGGCCATCGGCAATGCATTGTATGACGCGACCGGCGTTCGCTTGCACTCGCTGCCGATCACCTGTGAGAAGGTGCACGAGGCGATCAAGTCGCAGAAGAACTGACCGCGAAGAGACGGCGTCGCGCCGGTCTCATGTTGTCACGGCCCCCCGGGTGTTCTCGCCCGGGGGGCCGTTTCATGAACAGACGGGTGCCGCGACCGCAGGATGACCGGCATCCCCGCAAAAACGAAGCCCGGCGCCACCTCACGGCGGCGCCGGGCTTCGTTTTTGCGACGGAGTCAGTTCACTCTTTCGTCCATACGGCGTATTGCTCTCCGCTGGCCAACAGCTTGTAGCCGGCACCGGGGTTCCAGTCGACCCAGCCCAGTTTCATGACCAGTTTGCTGCCGACTGTGGCCGCATACAGCCCGTTCTCGGCCTTGATGATCTCGAGCTTGCTGTCGCTCTTGATGCCGCAGGCATTGCGGGCGGCAATCAGTTTCTTGATCTCGGTGCGTTTGTTCCAGTCGTAGGCGTGTTCCCAGAACACGCACGGCGTGCCCGGATGGGTCAGAATGTAGGCGTAGCCCTGCATGATCTTCTCGCCCGGGAACGGCCAGTGACCCTGTTGCGAACCGGTGTCATGGTTGTCGAGGAAGGTCACGGCGCGCTGCGGCCACCAACCGATCAACCCGCTCGCCTTGCCATCTTTGTCACGCAGACGCCAATACTCACCGTTCACCGCCACCTGCAGGATGCCCTTGGTGGTGAAATCGAACGCCGTTGCCTTGTCGCCTGCGCGGTCGAGCCAGTTGCACAATTGTTGTCGGTGATTGTCCTGGTTCGCATTCAACTGGCTGCCGTTGAACGACATGTCGGTCCACAACTCGCCGACCGAGAAACACGGCTTGGTTTTGGCATCGTAGATGCCGACGAACTTGCCGTCGTAACCCTTCACGAAGTCGTAGCGCCAACCGTCGAAGCCGAGGCCCTCGAGCCACTGCATCCAGGCGACGATGTCTTCCTGCACCTTGGCGTTGCTGTGATCGAGATCGGGAGCGGCCTGGTAGTTGTCGCCGCTGTCGGCATTCCCGGCGCCACCGTACTCACCGCGGCAGATTGCCCACTGTTCCCATTGCGCTTTCTTCGAACCGAAGTGGTAGATGTTCCAGACCCCGTTCTGGTCTTGATCGCTGGCGCAGCGGTGGTTGACCACGATATCGGCGATCGCCTTCACCCCGGCCGCCTTCAACGCACTCAGCGCCCGCGTCAGTTGCTCCTGCGTGCCGTAGAAGGTCGGTGAACCGTTGTGGCCCACGTCGTAATAATCGCCGGGCAGGTATCCCTGCGGGCTCACCGATCGACTCACCGGCGGGAACCAGACCATCGTGCAACCGAGGTCTGCGATGTCCTTGGCGCGGTCGCCGATGAGTTGATACCACTTGCCCGGCACGCCGTTGTTGGTCGAGTTCCAACCGAAACCCTGCAGCATGACCTCACTGCCCGCCGTACGAGTGCGCGCAGCACCTGCCGCTGCCGCGGCCGGGACGAACTGCAAGAGGACCACGGCCACCGCGAGAACCACTATCAGGCTTCGCCAACGTTTCATTCGCGTTTCTCCCCGTCCTGAGATACCGGGATGCTTCTATAAATCTACCAAGAACCGCACCAAACCGTCAAAGCGCCGAATCGCGCCATCTAAAATCTTACCGGCGGAGGTATCGTCGCGCCATGACCGATCTTACCGAAAAGGAGGCGAACCGCGCCCGGCCGTGGGTCGCCGAAGCGGGCCGTGACATCGTCTGTTTCGTGTTGTAGACTGCCCCGCGTGATGATCCTGCTGCCACTTTTCTTGCCAATCGGGGTGTTTCGATGAACGACGCTGCTGCCACCCACGGATCCGTGCTTCCCCCTGCTGCCGATGCGATCGAGCAACTCATGACCGACATCATGAACTTGAAGAAGCAGCGACGCACCGGTTGGACGCTGCGGGGCATTCGCGACGGCGAATCGCTGGCCGATCACTGCTTTGGCGTTGTCGTTCTCACCTGGTTTCTCGGGCGCGCCCAGACTCAGACGATGTCGATCAACGTCGATCGCGCCGTGCAACTGGCCATCATGCACGAACTGGCCGAGTGCCGGGTCGGCGATATCCCGTTCCCAGCCCTGCGTTACATCAAAGAGAAAGCGGCGGCTGAGAGTGCCGCCGTCACCGACATGATGGCCCCCCTCGGCGAGGCCGGCTGTGAGGCGGCGGCTTCGTTCAGCGAGTTCGAGGCCGGCGCCACCCTCGAAGCGCGCTTCGTGCGCGCCGTCGACAAGCTCGAGATGCTGTTCACCGCTGCCGACTACGAGTGGTCCGGGGTCCGTTCGCTGGCCGATTTCTGGGATAACCCTGCGACCTTTGCCTGCTTTGCCGAGTTTCCGCTGGTGGCGGCACTCGGAGCGCGACTGAAGTCGCGGCGGAAGTCGTAGCACGGGGCCGGCGCAGGCGGGACAACCCTGACGCGCCGGAATGTAAATACAATAGAAATACGTCTCGACGCCCTACGCGTCCGGTTTGTTGCGATCTCCTGTTTGGAGAAGTCCGTGTCGCCATGCGGCCAACAGGACCCCCGCGCCGGCCAGCATCAGGGCGAATCCCAGCGGCAGCGGCCCGCAAAACTCGACGACCAGTGCGGGCCACAGGAACCCCGCTTCCCGGATCCAGTTGGGCAGGGTCGTGTCGCCGGCGACCAGTTCGAGACCGGTTCCCACCAAGAGAAATCCGAACCCCAAGACCATGAAACGAACCCCCGGCGTTATCGTCGGACGGGCGTCTGGCACGGTCATGACGGTCAGTAGGCCTCGCGCACCTGGGCCACCAGGCGCTGTTCGTCGAGCGACAGGATCCGGTCGGTGTCGATGACCTGCACGTACTCGTCACCCGTGCCGAACGTGGCAATGACCCAGGTCGGAATCGCCGTCTGTGCCTGACCCTTGGGGCCGATCAACGTCAGGCCCTCGGTGGCTGCCAGATCGCGGGCGCTTACCGAGCGCAGATCCGGCAACGCCTCGTCGACCAGCAAACCGAGCGGATCTCCGTCGGCGTCGATCACCACCAGGCGCCGCTGCGCCAGCGCGAGTGACGAGGCATCACCGAGGCGGGCCGCCAGATCGATGACCGGGATGATGCACCCGCGCAAGTTGACCACGCCCTCGATCACCTGCCGTGCGATGCGCACACTGATGATCGAACCCACCCGGGTCACTTCGTGGATCTCGGACGTGCGGACCGCAAACCGCCGTCCGACGCAGCGCAACAAGAGGAAGTCGAGGTCGGCCGGCGTGGTCTGTTGTTCGCCGGTGGCCGATTGTGGTGCGTTGCCGCTCGGACGCACGTTGACGTGGTGCGTCGGCGATGGCGTCGTTGCGCTCACTTGGGTGCCCCCGAATCGGCCAGCAGATTCATGATCTGGCGTGCCGCTGCTTCAGCGCCGTTTGGCGATGGAGACGGATCTCGGGGTGATGGCGCCGCGCCCGAAGATGCCCGCTTGGCGCGTGTTGCCGCCCAGTCACGCAACTGCTGAATCTTTTCGCGCATCGTCGTCGATAGCGGCACCGTCTCGCGCAGGGCTCCGAGAATGTCGGGAGTAGCAACTTCGCGGTTCTCGTGGAAGGCATTGAACATCGCTTCGATGATGGCTTGCTCGATCTCGGCCCCGCTGAAGCCCTCGCAGGCATCGGCCAGAGTCTCGATGTCAAACGCCGCGGGGTCGCGCCGACGCTTGGAAAGGTGAATCCGGAAGATGTCGCGCCGCTCCTCGGCTGTCGGCAGATCGACGAAAAATATCTCGTCGAACCGGCCCTTGCGCAGCAGTTCAGGTGGCAATCCCGCAATGTTGTTGCTCGTGGCAATGACGAACACGGGGACGGTCTTTTCTTGGAGCCAGGTAATGAAAGTGCCAAAAATTCGTGAACTGACGCCACCGTCCTCGCTGCCGCCCGACACTCCCGCGAAAGCCTTCTCGACCTCGTCGAGCCAAAGAATGGTGGGAGCCAAGGCCTCGGCGGTGCGGATGGCCTTGCGCAGGTTCTCCTCCGACTCGCCGACGTATTTTCCGAAGATTGCCCCGACGTCGAGGCGCAACAGAGGCAGATTCCATAATGAACTTATCGATTTGCTGATCAAGCTCTTGCCGCATCCCTGAACGCCAAGCAGCAGAATGCCCTTGGGCTCGGGCAGGCCGTACTCCTTGGCCCGATAAGAGAACGCCTCGCCACGCTTGTTCAGCCACTCTTTGAGTGGCTCGAGGCCGCCGACGTTGGCGAAGCTCTCTTGCACCTCGAAATACTCGAGCAGGCCGCTCTTGCGGATGATCTGCTTCTTTTCAGACAAGATGAACTGAATGTCGTTCTTGTCGAAGCGAAGATCATTGACAATTGCCCGTGAAAAGACATTCTCGATCTCGGTTTGTGTCAGTCCGGACACCGCCTTGACGATGCGGTCTTTGGCGTCGTCATCGAGGTCGAGTTTCACCTTGTTGCCAAATAACCGCCGCACTTCGATCAATGTGCTCTCGAGCGTGGCCTTGATCTCGCCGAGTGTTGGCAACGGGAAGTCGAAAACGACAATGTCTTTCTCGATCTCGCTTGGAATGCGAAGAACCGGATCAACAATAATCAGGGTTTTGAAGCTTGCCCGGAACTGTGCCGCGATGTCGCGCAGGACCCGGCGCACCTGGATCGGGTCGGTCAGATACTGCGGCATCGGATCCTCGAGGAACAGGTGAAGATCCTTGGTCACGAAGATGCTGCGTTCCTGGCTGCGCAACATGTACCGCAGTGCCTTCAGCGGGCTGACAAGATCCTCACCCTTGCTGTCGCGCACCTCGTGGCCTTTCTGATCGACCAAGCCGTCGGAGACCGACCAGGAGCAAACCGTCTTCTGCAACTGCGTTGCGACCTGGGCAACGGCCTTGAGTACGCGCCCCTCTTCGCAACTGACGATGTAGATGATCGGATATCGGGCCCGAATGTGGTCCGAGAGCGCCTGTGCAAAGTTCACGGTGGTTTTCGCCTGCCTTTTGGGTTTCGTGCGACGGCGTGAATGCCGATGTTCGACAAGGAGAGTATAGCGCAGAAATGTGTGGAGCAGAAGCCCTGGACATTTTGTGGTAATCATCGGACAGATAATTTGCATATTTATGCAAAGATTATATCAATTCAATATGCAATATAAGTTATTTATGATATTTTCTCAACAAATATAACGATATTATCATAATTGTGTAGCTCTCCTCTCGCCGGACGGCGATCTGTTGCCTCTCGGGTGTTTGGATTTCAGACTCGGCAGTCGTTGAGGATGGTGCGATTGCCGGCCCCGGCGGCTCGGCCAATGAGGTCGTTGCCGGAAATCCTGCTTCGGTTATTCCGTCGCCGTGCGAACCTGTGGGCAGGGCGGCAAATGGTTTCTGGCTGCGGTGTTGCTGGTGTTGCTCGTGAAACGGCCGCGGTGGCCTGGTTGCGGAGAGTCGCGATGTGTGAGGTAGGGCGACCCGGGCTGGTGGGCAACTCCGTCGACCCGGGCTGTGCAGACAGAGGTGAAGAAAAAAACAGCGGCGTCAGATGACGCCGCTGTTTTCGACTGGGGCGCGTTTTCTTGGCCTTCGACCCACCCGTCGCGAGAGGATCGCGCGGAACTCCCCTCCGGTCAGCCGCTTCTGGTCGGGAGCCCCATGAAGTGAGCGAGCGCCAGACGCACCGCCTGGCCGCGGTGGCTGATGGCGTTCTTCTCGTCGTCGCTCAGCTCGGCGACCGTGCAAGAGCGCTCGGGGAGCCAGAACACCGGATCGAACCCGAAACCACCTTTGCCGCTCAGCCCACTGGCGATGCGCCCTTCGAGTGTCCCTGAAAACGACGTCTCGTGGCCGGCTTCGTCGAGCAACACGATGACGCAGCGAAACCGGGCGGTGCGCTGCTCGTCGGGGATCCCGTGCAGTTCGCTCAGGAGTTTCTGGTTGTTTTTCTCGTAACTGGGATTCGGTGCCGAATACCGCGCCGAATAGATCCCGGGGCGGCCACCGAGGGCATCGACCTCGAGGCCGGCGTCGTCGGCAATGACCGGTGCGCGCACGTGATCCCACAGCGCTTGTGCCTTGATACGGGCGTTCTCGAGGAATGTCGTGCCGGTCTCTTCGATCTGGGGAAAGTTGGGCAGGTCGGCCAGCGACTTAACGGTTACGGTCGAGCCCGCCATTTGGGCGATTTCTTTGGCTTTGTGACGATTGGCCGTAGCAACCCACAGAATCCGTGGCGCAGTCATGGGTTCGTATGCCGGTCAGGGCCTGGCCCGGGCCACGGCTTCGTCGTGCATTTTGAACAACTGAGTGATGCCGCTTTCGCCCAGTGCGAGCATGGCGTCGAGTTGTTGTCGCGAAAATACGCCGTGTTCCGCGGTCCCCTGGACCTCGACCATCCCGCCCGTGCGGGTCATGACGAGATTGAGATCGGTTTCGGCTGTGCTGTCCTCGCGATAATCGAGATCCATCATCACTGTTCCCTTGACCACGCCGACGCTGATCGCGGCAACCTCGCTGATAATCGGATTTTCGGTAATCTTGCCGGATCTCTGCAGCCGCCCCATGGCGATGCGGAGAGCGACCATCGCGCCGTTGATGGCCGCCGTTCGCGTGCCGCCGTCGGCCTGCAACACATCGCAATCGATGTAGATCGTGCGCGGGCCAACCTTCGTCAAATCGAGGACCGCTCGCAGAGAACGCCCGATCAAGCGTTGAATCTCGTGAACCCGCCCCTTGACCTGACCGCTGTAACCGGCTCGGGGATTTCGTGTCAGTCCCGACGCCGGCATCAGTGCATACTCGGCCGTGAGCCAGCCTTGCGGCGGTTGGCGGTCCCGCAGAAAGCCCGGCACCGATTCTTCGATGGTTACCGTGCACAAAACCCGCGTGTCGCCGAACGTGACCAGAGCCGCTCCGGCAGGGTATTTCACGTAATCGGGTTCAATGGTCACCGGGCGCATCTGCGCTGGAGTGCGGTCAAAACTGCGTGTCATGGTTGTCTCCTGTTGTATTTACAATCAGCGAACGATCATGCCGTCGAGCCACAGCGATTGGCCGGGCTTCAGTGGCGTGGTCACCCGCACGCGCCAACTCGCCACGTCGCCCGCCTCTTCGGCCGTCAGGCCGAGTTTGACGCGGCCGCCATTGGCCTGCCACAGATCCTTCTTGGCCGTGAACTCTTTGGCGAAGATGGCCGTGGCAGTGGCCGCGCCGCTCGCTGGTTGTTGTTCCTTTGCGGCTTTTCCCGGCGCTATCACACTGCCGTTGCCGTCGATGGCTTCGAGAAACAGGGTGGCTTTGACGTCTTCGGAACCCACGTAGTGCCAGGTGAACTGCAACTCCTGATCGGGCTTGATCGTGCTTCCGGGAAGATTCGCCACCGTTGCCTCGATCTCGCTTTGCCCGTCCATGCCGGTCAGGCGCAGCGAAGCGTAACCGATCTTCGCTTTTTCGACATCGCGGGCGAGCGCGCCGGCCGTCCCGGTCACGCCATCGGGCAGCCCATTGACGCCGGTGCGCTCGAAACTCCCATTGGCGAGAATGTTGGCGGGAGTCTGATAGTTCGCGCGTTGCATCGTCAGATCATCGAACCACACCTTGCCCTTGCTCATCCGGCCACCGATCAGCAGCAAGCGCACCTTTGCCGTATCGGGGGTCATGTGCACGTGCTTGTCTTTGCCGGGCATTAGTGTGCCCTTGAACTCGCTCCAGAAGGCGGGCATCGGCACACCATCCAACACCGGGTAGATGATGCCGCGCAGGCGGTTCTTGGCGTCATACAGCTCGGCGCCAACCGCCACTTTCTGTGTCCCGTCCTCGCTCTTGATCCAGCCGCCGAAGCGGTATTCCTGGCTCGGATTCACGGCAATCATCTCGCTGAGCACCTTCACCTCGCCCAACGCGGTGTCGGAATCGAGGCAGAGAGCCCACTTGCCGCTGGGGGCCTCGGCGTTGCTGTCGCGGGCGGCCTTGCCGGCCTTCGCCGTCCAGCCGTCAGGAAGCCCCGTGTTCTTCAGATCGGTTTCGAAGCTGCCGTTGGCCGCCAGATTCTCTTTGTCGTCGGCAAGAATGTTGAAGCTGAGTGCAAATGACCGGGTTTCCGGTTTGCCCCACTTCTTCAGATTGTCGCGGGCATTCTGAACGCGCTCGGTGCTTGGCGGGTGCGTCGACAGATACTGGAGGATCCCCTTCGGACCCTCGCCGAACTTCTTGGTGAACTTTTCCCAGAGAACGACCTGGGAAGCCGGGTCAAAACCCGCCTTCATCACGTGTTCCTGCCCAAGATCGTCGGCCTCGCGCTCGTCCTCACGCGAGAATCGCAGCGTCGTCATCGCCGCAAACAACTGGCCCCAGGTCTCGCGGTCGCGCCGGCTTTTGACCGCCTGCTGCAACACCAGTTGCAGAGCCGTGCTCTTGCGGAACTGCTTGAGCATGTGCCGCCGCTCGGCGTGGGCGATTTCGTGCGCAAGCACCGCGGCCAATTCGTCATCGGAACCGACGAAATCGAGCATGCCGGTGTAGATGAAGATATGCCCGCCCGGAATGGCGTAGGCATTGACGTCTTTGCCCTGCAAAATCTTGATGTTGTAGTCGAACCCGTGTTTGGCATACGTTGTCTTTACGCGGTTGAAAACGCCTTCCACCCAACTGCGGGTGCGCTGGTCTTTGACCTCTTTGCTCGTCAACCCGATGAACCAGCGGATCTCCTCGCCGACCCGCTTCTCGGCCTTGGCGTCGCCGGCCAGCCACAACATCATGTTGACCGATTCGTAGGTCTGGTAGACCTTCAGCAAGTCGCCCAGAATGTTGCGGGCGTCGCTGCGTTGAGGCGCATGAATACCGAGAATGAACAGGGCCAGCACGATCGGGATGAACCGTCGCATCGCTTCGACTCCTTGTCTGTCACCGCGTGATCCGGACCCTGCTTGCATGGCCGACTTCCGGCCGTTCCCGGGTCCGCGCCCCCATTATGGCGGGGGCGAGGTCACCTGTCAAACACGGGACGCGTGATCCGGGGGCGAGCGATGTTCGCCGGATGCCGCGGCAAACTCAGGGCTGCCAGCCCAGAACCGGGGTGTTCGAGGCCATGTTTTGGCAGAACACGAACCGTCGAATACCGAACGTTTCGGAGGTCGTCGTCGAAACCCGCAGGGCGACCAGCACTCCGACCTTGTTGTTCGGCAACACCATGTGGGTGAAACTGGCGGCCACGGTCAACCCGCGACAATAATCGTGCTCGGCCATGGTGCCCATGGTGCCATTGGCCAGGATAGGCGCCCGTGTGCGGCGCATGCCCAGCCCATTGGCACCCATGTCGTAGGTGATCGACATCGGACTGAGCGCTCCGCCGTCGTCTTCGGCGACGATCTCCATCTGGATGTTCGGCTCGGGGTTGCCCGGTGGTGGATTCACGATCTTCGTCGCCCGCCGGCAGTCGTCTTCGATCTGCGCCAGCAATATGCCGGTCGACCCAACGATGGTCAGATGCGCGGCTCCCTTGCTCGAGCTCTTCAAACCGCGCGTGACCAGCTTGCTGATGGCCAGAACGACGGTCAGCACAATGGCGATCGCGAAGACGATCTCGATCAGGGTCACGCCGGGCGAGCGGGAAACTCGGGCGCGCAGGCCGGTTCGCAGGGTTCGCAGCAGCATGTCAGTTCTGCCCCCGATAGACGATCGTGGTCATCTCGATCTCGCGATTGATGCCGCCCGCAGGGTTCCATTGCACCTTGGCAACAAGAACCTTGTAGGCAAATGGCCACTTGCCTCCCGACGGCGCCGGCGTCGCCTCTTTCACTGTCAGAAACCGCTTGAATCCGGGTTCCATGACCAGGAGTACCGGTGGCCCTGCCGTGGGTGCCAGCGACAACGAATCGCTCGGCGCATCGTTGGTGGGGGCAAGCTGATCGTAGGGACGCGTCTGCGCCCATGACAAGAGATCGGCCGCGTAATTGTAGGCCAGCACCTCATCGCGGGTTTGCATGGTTCCGGTGCTGCCGCGCGAGAACATCGTGAACACCGGGATCGAGCCGACACCGATGATCAGAATGGCGATGATCAGTTCGGCAAACGAAAAGGCCTGGCGTGTGGGTCTTGCCATACGTTCACTTCACGAACAGGGGCATCGGATCGAGTGATGCGGCCAGCAGGCTTTCTTCCGAATCAGCATCTGAACCGGCGTTGGGCATTGCCGAGAGAATCGGATTGTAGCCGATGTCGGCGCCTTTCGAGGCGTTGGCCAGTTCGAACTGGCCCATCGCCAGGCTGCCCAGAATCTTGGGGCGCCCGGTCGACTTGAGCAGTACTTTGTCTTTCGCAATCAACGATGCGTTGACCTCGGTTCCATCCTGGCATTCGACAGCGATGGACCCGCTGCGGGCCACGAGAATCAACGCTTTGCCATTGTCTTTGATGGTCTGGCGGATAGTGATGCTGCCCTTCTCGAGTACGATGCCACCCGAGGTCAGCAGACTCGTGGGTCGCGAAAACTCGAGGTTCTGCTGGCCTCGCACAAAGACCCAGCCGGCCGGTGCCAGTTCGTCCTCGCCGCCATTCTCACGCAACAAACCGCGGCGTTTCAGGGCATCGCGCACCGCGTTGGCGCCGCCGGCCGTTTCCGCCTCGGGAATGTCCCAGGCCGTTCGATCGCCGGGAACCATCATTGCATCGAGCAGCGGTTGCATCGCATTGAGCGCCGTCGGACAGCCGGGAACCTGAATCTGGGTTGGGAACGTGTTTTGTTTCGCCGCCGCCGGCCACGAGGTGGCATTGCCCTGCATGAGGTCCGCCACAGGGTCTCCGGCCATGGCCCCAAGCGGGTTTGCCTGGGCGTTGGCGGTGTAGACGAAGGCCAAAGACGACATGTAGGGCGTATAGACAATATTGCTCGCGTATTCACGTTTGTAGTTGTCGAGGCCCGTCTGATCGCGGGAGAGGGGGGTCGTGGTTTTTGTCGACAACGGTTGCAGGGCCGGGGTATCGCGGGCCGCCGACGGATCGGTCGCATCGTTGGTGGCCGGGTCGGTCGCCTGTTGCCAGTCGGTCAGGCTCTCGATGTAGGGCATGAAATCGTACGGAGGCTCGATGGTCGGCGTGTTCGTGTCTTTGTACGCCCGTGCATTCAGAACGGTACGGGCCACATCACCCAAGACCAACGTCACCGAAACATCACGGTCGGTGCCGAACAACTTGAGAATCGAATTGAACCGCGCAATGCCCGCATTGGGCGAGTTCTTGATGAAGTTCCACCAGTCTTCGGCCGGCGAAGGCTGGGTTTCGTAGCACATGCCCTGTTCCCAGTTCATGATCGCGACACCATTCTCGGTGCGCAGCGTGTACAGGCCATCTCCGTTGCCCTTGGCGAACAGATGAAACCCCTCGCCGAACGGGCCGACCGGGTTCCAGCCGCGGGCAATGTTCAGATAGACGCGGCCGCCGCCGAGAAACACCAGGCCGCGACGTGGCCTCACCAGTTCGTCCATGGTCTTGGGGACTGTTCCGGTGGGGCCGCCATGGTTGAACACGAGCGGAATCGCCGGTGGATTGGCGGTGAGAGCGCCGTTGATCGTCGTGCCGGTGCAATTGTATCGCCAGGGGCTGTTGGTGCCGTATCCCGAACCCGCCAGCGCGTTTTCGACATACAATGTAAATTTCGATAGCACCGGGGCCAGTGCCGCCATCACCTTGACCTGACAGACGAAATGAAAATCCTCGGAAATCGTGTCGCTCGTCGCGGCGTTGTTCTTGCGGTAGTTCGTGGTGACGTAGATGTGCAGCTTTCCCCGCTTTTCCCGGGGGAAGGCACTGTTGAGTCCGGCAGCGCTGAAATCGCTCTGGCGACATTCATACTCGATGGTGTAGCTGAACTGACCGAGGTCGGCCAACGGCGCGCGCAGACTCTCGACCAACGGCTTGAGCGCGTTGCTGGCATCCTCGAGCTTGATGAGGGTCTGCGTTGGCGATCGACGTAGATCACCCATCGCATCGAGTCGCTTGGCCAGGTACTTCGACAACTGGCTGTTGGGATCGACCAGCACCTTCTGCTGCAAATGGTGGATCGCCAGGGTGGCCAGCGCCTGTGCAATGGCGCTGGTGATGCGTTGTTCACCCTGTCGGTGACTGAGGCGGCTTTGCGCGATCATGTGGCTGATGAACCAACCGCCGACCAAGGCGATCAGTATCAGCGAGGTCCCGATCAGAATGAGAAACGAACCCTTGCGCGCGTTCATGGCCTTGGCGGCGTGAAGCCGGCCCGTGCCTCCTGTGTCGTTTTGCCCAACGTGACGAATCAGGTCGAAGGAGCTTTCAGCGGGAGGTTACGGGAGGAGCCGCTTGCGGCGTCAACTTGTCGTCGTGAGGACCTGCCCCGGTTCGGTTCGGGTCGGTCGCTCGCAGCGCGGCCATCGGGTTGCGCGCCGCTTCCTTGTCGTCGACCGTGTCGAACTCGGTAACCGTGATGTACTGACTATAGACATATTTACCGGAGTAGCCACTTGTATTTACTTTGTACCACGAACCCTGCACGGCCAGAATCTCGACCGGGGTGCCGTCACTCAACGTGCCGAGAACCCGTCCCATCGGCGATTCGCGGATGTTCAGTGCCGAGTTTACCTTGACGACGCCTTTTTTGGGAACCTGCAACGCCCATGCCGTGCCGATGAGGCCAATGACGAGAACAACGCCGATCACCAGTCCGATGTGCTTTTTCATGTTCTACCTCCACAACTCCAACTGCGTTTCCTGGATCAACGCTGAAAATTCCCGGTGTACAGGTTACGTGTGGGAATCGGTCGGTGTTACCGGATCGGCAGGCGCTTGATGGCAAAAGCACCCTTGGGCGCCGCTGCGTAATCGCTGGCAACCACCCAGATCCCGGAACCGGCCGGCTCGATGCCGCGGCTCATGACCATGGGTGTGTTGATCTCGCGCGTGCCGGAGACCTTGCCATCGCTCATTTTTACGCGTGCCAGCGTTAACGGACCCGCTTGCCCTTCACCCAGCATCGGGTAGAACGTGATGATCGCCTCGCCGTCGGGATTGATCCACCACAGTTCGGGGTTGCCATGCGGCGGCAGGGCGAGGATCGTGTCGTCGATCAACTTGCCGTCGAAGTCTTCGCGGATGAGATGCGTCTCTTTGGCCTCGCCGTCCCACTTGAGTTGGCACAGGTTCTCGCGCACGTCGAGGCAGAATCCCGACCACTCCCAATGCCGCTCGCGCACCACGGTTCCGGACTGACCGTCCAGCACGGTGATGGTTTGCCGCGCCTTGTCGGCCACGTAGAGCCGGCCCGATTTGCCGATCTCGATGCGGTGCAACTGGACGAAACGACCCGGTTCGTCACCCTCCCCACCGAGGCGTCGCAATGTCTTGCCGTCGGGCGACATCTCGACGATCTGCTGCGTGATGGCATCGAGAACCCATAGGGTCGTGACCTGACCCTTGCGGTCCGTCGCAATCGCCAGATCTTGAACCGAGGTCTCGGTCGCGGTGGTGACGCTCAGCGCAGCCAACACTTTGCCATTTGCGGTGACGCGAAGAACCCGCCCCCCCATGCTGTCGGCAACCCAGGCCTCGTTGCCGTTGATGCGGAATGCCATTGGGCCAACCGGCACCAGTTCTTCAACATCCGGATGATTGTTGGTGTTGAAGAACCCCACCTGGCCCGCTCCGCTGCCGAATGGCAGGGAAAACTCGGCAAAAGCCGGCGTGGCAAGGCAGCAGGCAATCAAGGCTACAGTGATCAGGCACCGTTTCATGGGGGTCCCCCTTCGCATGATGATGACCTCGGTTTGTCGATGTCGTGAGGATGACATCCAGACCGGAAAATTATACCATATTCGCCGAGACCGGGTGATGATGTCCCCAGGTGGCAGCCACATCGCCACATGTTGCCGCTCGAAGCGGGGGTTCGTCACCGTTGCCGGTGCCACGAGTATTGCCACCAGGAGGATGTCTGAACATGGCCGTATTTTCAGTTGCTGCAGAGGTCAAAGACGGGATTGCCGTCGTTTCGATTTCTGGGTTCTTCGATGCCGATGCTGCCCGGGCCACCGAGGCCGAGATCCGCCGTGTTGCGACATCCGGTCAGACGACCCGTTTTGTCTTGTCGCTTGCCGACGTCCAAACCATCAGTGATCCGGGGATGACCGGCCTGCGAGACCTCGCAGCGCTGATCGACGCCGATCTGAAAGGGCGCCTGGCCCTCGTGTGTCGCGACAAGGTGCAGCGCCGCGCCATCGAGCGGGGCGGCGTTCTGTTGCATGGCGAGGCCGCATCGTCTTTGCCGGAGGCGATCAACCTCCTCGGCTGACTTCGGGTTTTTCGCCTGACACCGTGTGGACCCGTGGCGCGGCGCCGACGCCTATTTCGTGCGCACCACGGCGCAGCGGATCTGCCCGCCATCTGGGTCGCTCAGCGTCGTTCGCATCGTGGTCAGACCGCTTTGCGCGGCACCCGGCGCGATTCGCGCAAACCGCATGGACGCATTCAGCAAGGTTCCTGAGAATGTTTGATCCGGGGTAAGACGCGTGGTCACGCTGTTCAGGTCGATGCCGACGTCGGTGGCATAGCGGTAACGCGCATCGATTGGCGCGGTGGCCATTGCGGCGGTGTTGCCGGCCGCAAAAACCGCAGCACTCCAGTCGCCCAGCACCCCACGAAACCCGTTGCGGTTGGCAAAGCGGGCATCGATGTTCGCGGTGCCTGTTTCCGGACTCTGGACCAGGGTTCGAATGGTCGAAGCACCCCCTTGTTCATACAGGTAGTGCATGAACAGTCCGACCATGCCGTAATTCCCCAGTTGCGGGCCGAACGTCGTGAGTGCGAAGTTGCCGGGGCGAGCCGCGTATCGGCTGAAACGGTCTTCGCCGGCTCGGTCGCCGATAAGAATGCGATACCGTGCCTCGGCTCCGACCGAAAGGCCCTCGTCGAGCCAGTCGATCTCGGCGGCCCAGGTTGGGTGCTCGATGCGGCGGGTTACGTAATTGGCCAGATGTTGAAACTCATGCGCGATTGTTTCGGCCGCCGCAGTGAACCATTCTTCGTGCGACCAACTGTTGTGGACGTTCAGTGGGTCGGGACACATGATCACGAACATGTCTCGGTAGTTGCTGTATGAATTACTCGAGAAGTTCGTCGGGTCGAAGATTCCGGCATACCCAAGCTGGTTGTAGAGTGGCGAGAAGAAGATGGTCACCCTCCCGTCGCCATCGGCATCGTATGTGTTGCCATAGCCTTGTGTAATCAAATTGTAGATAACATTATCAAATTTATCTACAAAATTATCTAATTCTTGTTCGGTTATTGCGCTCGCACCCGATACGGCCGACAAACCGCGCGAACTCGGGTTCGGGTCGACGAAGATCTTGCACCGCGTGCCGATGCGCCGCAGTACTCCTGTCCGCTGCGAATACGTGCTGCCACCGCCGCCATACGGATCGAGACTGTAAGCCCAGAACGTAACACTCTGGCCCACCGTTTCGATCGCCGGGCGGATTGCGCCTGAACTCGGGCGAGTGCCATCGCGCAACGCCGGCGCAACCGTGCGTCCGATCGCCCGCATCGCTACATCTGCCAGAGCCTGGTTCTGACAACGCAGTTGTCGCGCGTCGTCAGCCGACGAGGCCCGCGGCAGTGCGGCCAGCGTGGTCCCGCCGCCACCGTTGCCCAGAACCCGGTAATTGCCGGCCGTGACATTGCGAGTCACCAGCGCCAGACCGTATTCTTCCGTTCCTGTCGCCAACGGCATGATGATACTCGTTCCCGCCGCGGCGATATCGAACATGCGCACTTCACCCAGTGCATACGGAGCGGTCGCCGTGACCACAATCGACACGGGCTTCGTGGAGTTCCGTCGTCCGCGAGTGTCGACGGCACAGGCTGTGACCGCGTATCGCCCCTCGGTCGGATTGGTCCAACTGAACGAAAAGGCTGGCGCTGTGCCCTCGCCGATCTTCGTTGTCGACAGATAGAACTCGACCTTTTGCACTTCTGCGGGTGTTCCGACCGATGCGACGAAGTTGATCGGCGTGGCCGTTGTCAGCACGGCCCCGCCAGTCGGTCCGGTGAGCGCGAGTGTCGACCAGGCGTCGGTCGAGGCCACAACCGCGCCAGAGTCGGCCGTCAGTCTGACCACCGGCACGCGGCCGTCGCTGGTGCGGCCACAGACGAGGACCTGGGCCGGGTTCAGCGGTCCCGCTGGCAGATACTGCACGGCCGTCAGTCCTGACCACGTCGGCGTCGTCGTCGCAATCGACGTTGTCCACAACAATCCGCTGCCAGAGCCAGTTGTAGCCGCCGACGCGTCGGCATCGAGGTCGGGGGCCCAGCGGCAGACGAGCGCCGCACCGTTGTCGGCGCGAACGCCGGCTACCACGACACTGCCGTCGTCGGCATCGGCAAGGGCAGCAACAGTGCCCGGGAACAAGAGGTCGGCGACGCGCGTGCCGCTACCCGTGTCGACCGCGCTGACCCGCTCACTCGTGCTCGACGAATGCCGCCATACGGCGAAACCGCGGTTTCCGACGCTCTGGCGCAAGATCGCGCGACAGGTCACCTGTGAGAAGTTCGGCCAGGAACGCAGGGTTCCCGAGGCCCAGAATTCACTGCCGGTGCGGGTCCAGGCGACGTTTGCCAGTCTGTCGACGGCTGAGAGCGACCCCGTTGACGATGCGCTCAAAGCGAGAGTCGTCACCAATTGTGTGTTGGCCAGGTATCGTTCGAGTGTCAGGGACCGTACGGTGTCGACATTGGCCGAACCGCTCGAGGTCAGCGCCGTCTGCACGGCAGCCACCAGCGCCGCTGGGGCCGTCCGGCGCAGCGTGGGTTCGTTGGCAATTGCCTCCGCCACGTGGGCGAGCAGATCGCGGGTCAGGCCGCTTCCGGTGGGCACCACGACCAGCGTATTGTTGCCGGGGGTCAGGTCGAGAGCACCGTGGTATTCAGAGTAACCGCCAACAGCTCCGCCTGTGATGCGCACCTGGGCGATCGCGGGTCGCGACGGGCAGTCGGAAAATACGGCGCTGACCGTCCCGTCGGAGCCGACCGCGGTCTGCTGCTCGCGAATCTCGAGCGTTGCCGTCGCTCCCGGGGGTGGCATGAGCACCAGGCGGAAACTCACGGTGGCTGCCGACAGTCCCGTGGCTGCGCGCACGGTGGCGTGGTTGCCGGCCAGACCGGGGATGCTGAACTGAAGTCGGACGGTGCTGCGTTCACCTGCCTGTGGGGCGCTCAGTGGTACGCCCACGCTGTTGTCGAAACTCGCACACCCAGGGATGAATAGCGCCGTTGCACCTGCAATCAACATGCACAGGGCCGCGCTCAGTGTTCCGAGACTCCGCTTCATGAATCGAATACCTCCCGGCAATTCGCAGCAAAACCACCGATCAACGCAGAATTCTGCCGTTGACCGGTGGGGGCGTACCACGCAGATTCACTTCACCCGGATAATCGAACAGCGCATCGAACCGCCAGTTGCATCGGTCATCGTCAGATTGGCCGAGCTCTGCGACCAACCGGTGCTGCCGGGAACCTGCCGCACGAACTTCTGCGACATGCCTTTCATGCTGCCGGTGAAGCCTTGGCCATACGGGATCTGCCCGGTCTGTGACGTCAGACTGATGCCCATGTCGGCTGCGTATTTGTACTTCGCGTCGATCAGCGACGTGTTGATGGTCGACTTGTTGCCTTCGACAAACACCGCCACCGACCAGTCGTTGAACATACCCAGAAAGCCGCCGCGCGAGGCGAAACGCGCGTCGACATTGGCGGTGCCGGTCTCGGGGTTCTGCACCAAAGCCCGCAGAGCCGTAGCACCGCCCTGCTCGTACAGGTAGTGCATGAACATGCCCACACACCCATAATTGCCCAGGTTCCAGGCGAAGTTGGTCAGCGAGTAATTGCTGGGATTGGCAGCCCAACTGTCGAAGCGGTCTTCAGCGGCCGGATCACCGATTGCGACCCGGTAACGTAGCTCGGCCTCCATCGACAGTCCCTCGTCGAGCCACTCGACCTCCTCGGGCCACGAATGCTCGATCTTGCGGGTGGCGTGGTTGGCCAGGTGCTGAAACTCGTGGGCGATCGTTTCGGCGGCTGCGCTGAACCAACGCGTGTGATCCCAGTGCGAGCCTTCGACCCCGTTTGTGTCGGGGCACATAATGACGAACATGTCTCGCTCGTTGCTGTAGGCACTATTGAGAATCCCGGGCGCATTTCGGCTGTACAGGTGCACGGAATCGAACAGCCCGGCGAAACCGAGTTGGTTGTACAGCGGCGAGAAGAAGATCGTCACGTGGCCGTCGCCATCTTTGTCGAAAGTATTGCCATAGCCCTGGGTGATCAACGGGTAGATGACGGTGTCGAACTTGTTGGCAAAGTTGTCGATCTCTTGCTGTGTGATCGCATCAACGCCGCTGACCGCACTCAAGCCATTGGCCGAGCTGTTCGGATCGACGAAAATCTTGGCATAGGTGCTGATCTTGCGCAGCACCGCCTGTCGTTGCGAATAGGTTTGCCCCCAGCCCATCGTGTTCTGGCTGTAAACCGAGAACGTCAACGTGTCGCCGACGTTCTCGACGGCCTTGCGTACCGACTTGCGCACCGATGCACGGTCGAGCGGTGTCGCCTGCCGCGCGGCCCGTCGCAGGGCGGCATCCGCGAGTGCTTGATTGGGCATGCGTCCTGCCGCGCGCCCCTCGGCGGCCAACTCACTGGCGCGCACCGACCCGAGGTTCGTGCCGCCGCCGTTGCCGGTCACCGAATACGTTGTATTGCTCGTGCTATTGGATGTGATGACCACGCCGTATTCTTCCGTGCCGGTTGGCGTCGACAGCGTCAGGTCACTGCGGTTGCCGGTGAAGGTGAAGCTTGCCAGTTGCCCAGCTTGAATGCTACCCACCGGGACGTAGTTCGCATTCGGATCGACGTAAGGTGGTGTTGGGGTCGTGGGGCCGGTCGGGTTCGAACTGCCGCCGCCGCCACAACCGGTCATGGCGAGAACGGTCGCGAAGAACAGCGCCATCATGGCCACGGTCCGGTTTCGTGTTGTCAGATGATACATGCTTTGCATTTCTCCTGGCTATCGTTCGTCGCAAATGCCGGATACGCGTGCCCGAGGCATCGCCTGGCCCCGTTGCGACATCCTTCAGGATAGCCTCGGTTGCCGGTTTGGTCAATTCGTCCCGGCGTGAAGAATCGTAAATGGCCGAAGAAGAGAACCCGCCCCCGGCTCACACCTGGTGCGCCGGGGGCGGGATTCGGGTTCGCGATGTCGAGACGGATCAGGCCTTCTTGTAGATGACCGTCTTGTCGTAGGTCAACAACTTGAACGCCTTGGTCACGTTGTACAGCGACTCGCGGTTCGAAATCAGCAGAATGCCGCCGGGTGTAAGCACATTGTAAATCGTTTCGGCGAGCTTCTCTTTTTCGGCCTGGGCAAACGAGTTGAACACGCTGCGACAGACGATGATGTCGAACGCCTCGAGATCTTCGAGTTCGTGACTGACCGACAGGTTCAGGAACTTGAAGTCGGAGATGTTCTTGACCTCGTCTTTGATGCGCAGGTCGCCGCGATCGTCTTCGAAATACAGATCGATGTACTTCTTGTCGACCGTGCGCAGCATCTCACGCTTGTAGATGCCGCGTTTGGCGGTGTTCAAGCAGATGTGCGAGATGTCGACGCCGGTGAGCACGATCTTGACGCGATCGCTGTGGATCTCCTCGAGGATCGCCATCGCCAAGCTGTACAGCTCGGGACCGAACGAACATCCGGCGCTGAGAATGCGGATCTCTTTCTGGCCGGCCTTGATCTTCTGCTCGATCATCTCGGGGATGACGGAGTCGATCAACACCCGGTTCTGATGCGGCTCATCGAAGAACTTCGTGCGCGGATCGGTGATCGTGTCGAACAGGCTGTGCAGGATCTTCTGATCGTCGCTGCCGTACTTCAACGCATGGTAATACTCGATCCAGGTGTTGATGTAGAACTTGTTGCGGTCGCGGATCAGGCGGCTCTCGATGGCCTGTCGCTGCGGCACATGAATGCCGCACTTCTCGACGATGATCTCGGAAAGCAGCAACGCTTCTTCGTTCGAGATCTCTTTGCCGTTGCCGCGGGGTTGGCTGTCGGCCCGGTCGATCACCCGGACTTCACGGGGCGTCGACACTGCGCGCAACACCGACTCGAGCAGCGGGCTCTTGTTCTCGGCGAACGACTTGATGAAGTAGTTCTTGATCCAGGGCTGGTGCAAGAAGATCTTGGTCAGCCGCGCCTCGAGATCGGTCACCGTCGTGTTCTGGAACTCGAGGAAGAACTTGATCGCGGCGATCACCAGGTCGCGATCGGTGTGGTCGAGCAACTCGAGCGCACAATTGACCGCCTTCTTGCTCTGGATCTTGGCCAACGCCAACAGCGCCTTCGCCTTGACCCCGTTGTTCTGGTCTTTCTCGACAATCTGGATCAGCGCATCGACCGCATCCTGAACCTTCATTTTGCCGAGCGCTTTCACGATCTGGTAGCGGACTTCCCAACGCGGGTGGTTCACGTTCTTGCGGAACGTCTGCGCCAACGACTGGTCTTCGAGTTCAGCGAGCGCCTCGACCGCAAGCTTGGCCACGGTTGGGTTCTGGTCTTCGATCAGCGGTGCAAAGAAGTTCTTCAACTCTTTGCTCTTGAACGCGCGCAGCGCCGAAATGGCCGCGATGCGCACCTGCCAATCGTTGTTCTTGAGCAGCTCTTTGAGCGGGAAGATCGACTTGAGGTCGGTGATGTGCTCGAGGCTCGCGCACGCCGACGTGACCACACGCCACTCTTTGTCTTCGAGCGAGCGGATCAGGCCGTCGACGATCTCTTTCGCGCCGGTGTGGTAGATCGTTTTGGCGATCGTCTCTCGAATGCGCGAGTCTTTCTCTTCGAGAAGCTCGATCAGACGCTTGTTGATCGCCTTGTCTTTGCGCGACGCCAACGCGATCGCCGCCGCCTCGCGGACGTCGCCGTACGGTTCGGTCAGCAGCATGTTTTGCAGTGGCTCGACCACCTGCGCCGAGGGGCAACCCACCAGGGCCATCGCTGCCTCGCGACGAACGTGACCGTTGGCGTCTTTGAAGGCGCCGATCAGGGCCGACAACGCGCCGTCGTAATTGAGCATGCACTTGATCGCGACCACGGTATTGCGGCGGACCGTCTCATCGGCATCGGCGAGCAGGCCCTTCAGAACGCTGAACGAGGTGTCGCTGGGATTGGCGCCGAGCGTGCGGGCCAGAACCTGACGCACGGAATCTTCAGGATGCTCTTTGAAACCCACGATGGCGCGCGGCACATCTTGATGCGGCACCTTGGTGAGGAACTCGAGGATCTTGATGACCACCGGCGACGGCGCCTGGCCAATCAGTGCCAGAGCCGGTTTGACCGCGGCAGTGCCCAACTTGAGCAGACCGGCGAACGCCGAGTCGACGACATCGCCGTCGTTGTGCTGCAATGCCTTCAACAGCGGTGTTGCATAGGCTTCGTCGCCGATGGCGGCCGCAGCCTTGACCACATAATGGAACTCGGCAGCATCTTCTTGTTCGAGCAGCGTCGGCATGATCGGTCGCAGTTTGGCCCGATCGAGCTTCGCCAGCGAACCCGGGTTGGCCGTCTCGATCTGCGCCAACGACTTGACGATCAGACGACGGGTGCCGGCGTCTTCTTCTTTGAGGAGCTTGGCAAACAGAGGATCGACGCCCTTGGGCGACTCCATGGCGCCCAGTGCGCCGATCGCCGAGAAATACTCGAGGACGTCTTCGCTGTCGAGCGCGCCGAGCAACACCGGCAATGCGTCGGCGAGGCCGAGGTTGCCCAGTGCTTCGACGATCGAATAGCGCAGAATGTCGGTCTGGTGGTAGGTGTTGATGAGAGCGCCCAACGCCTTGGGATCTTGGATCTTGCCCAGGGCCTCGACCGCCGTTGTCTTTACGTTGTCATCCTCGTGTGTGACAAATTTCATCACATGGTCGGTCGCCAGCGGCGAACCGATGTTGCCCAATACCACGAGAATCTGGATGATCTCATCGACATCGGAGGCCTTGCCGATTGCCTCGACCAGATGCGGAATCGGCATCGTGCCGAGGTTCTTCAGAATCGTCATGCCCGCGTTGCGGGTGTTGAGATCGGAACCCTGGATCACGGGCAGCAACGACTTGACCGTCTGGGCATGGCGGACCCGCGACAACGTCGCCAGGGCCGCGTTCTGGACGCCCTTGTTGGCGTCGCCCAGCGCCTGACAAAGTGCGTCGATCGCGTCTTTGTCAGTGGTGTCGGCCAGGCCGAGAACGGCTTTGCGCCGAATGTTGGCGTCGGTATCGCGAAGCTTCTCGAGGAGGGCTGTGCCGTTTTGCGTGGTCATCACTTGTCCTCCTTCCCGAGATTCGATTTCTTGCCCAGCAACCGCTCGACCTCCTGCAACATCTGATCGGGTTTGATCGGCTTCTGCAGGAACGAATTCGCGCCCAGGGTCAGGCCCTTCATCACCATGTCTTTCTTGCCTTCGGTGGTAAGAATGATGATCGGAATATGCTTGAACTTCTCGTTCTCTTTGACCTGGGTGATCAACTCGAACCCATCCATTCCGGGCATGTTCAAGTCGGTGATGATCAGATCGATCGCTTCCTTCGACATTGCCTCGATCGCCTCGATGCCATTGTTGGCCTCAACGACCTTGTAACCCGCCTTTTCGAGCGGAAAACAGGCCACCTTGCGCAGCATCAAGGAGTCCTCGACAACCAGGATTGTTTTGGCCATTGGGCGAATCCTCCAGAACGGTGGGGTGAAGTATCAGGTCAATTGTCCGGCATTATAGTCTGGAGTTTGCGCAAAGTGCAACCGCGATGATGCTTGCGAAAAGACCCTCCCCGAAAAGCAACATCGCGACCGGGCTGCCCCGGTCGCGATGCCGAATCGCGGTTCGCTTGGTGGGAACGGTCAGCTTTGCCCCGCCTTGAGCGCCTGTAACCGTCGCTTGGTGGCCGCATCGGTGGGGGTCGACAACCCCGAGGCGATGTGCTGGTTCGCCGTCTTGTCGTCGTGGTTTTCCCGATGGTAGATCGCCAGGAACAGATGGGCGTGGCCGTCGTTGGGGTTTTGCTGCAGCGCCATGTGCAAGGCCGACAGACCAAACTCGGTGGCCACGGCGGCGCCAATGTCGTCGCCGATCGAGGCCAGCCGGCTGGCCATCGCCAGATACGTTCGCCCGATCTCAGGAAGGTTTTTCGCGTCGATGAACGTTCGGAAGGCCGCAAAATAGGACCCCCGGCTGAGCATCTCATCGCCAAGTGCCGTCAGTGCTTGCGCACCTCCGGCTTTGCTGCCCGGCAGCGCAATGAGACGGGCAAAGTGAATGCGCCGGGCTTCCTCGTTCATCTTGGTCATGATGTTGGCCTCAGCCACCATGCGCTTGGCCAGATCGGGGATCTCACCTTTCAAAGTCGCGTGGTTGGCCACGATCTGCAGTTGCTTCATGCCCTCCGGCAGATTGCCCATGCCGATCAACGCCATCCCGCGGAACAGCGGACCCCGCGGATCGGACGGCGTCACGCGGATCAACTGCTCCGCGAACTTGTACGCCGTGGGCGGATGGTACTTCGCTGTCATGTAGAACCGGGCCAGGTTCGCAAAGTTCTCGATGTCCTTCGGGTCGTGTCTGACCAGTGTGAAAAAAGCCTGCTCGGCCAGATCCATCTGCCGGGTCTCGATGTACGCCTGGGCCAGCAGTCGCAAGGCAAAACTGTCGGCGCCGTCCTTTTCGAGCACCTGACGCGTCAGGCGGATGGCGACCGCATAGTGCTCCGCTCCCATCGCCACGCCCGCAATCAGGCGCAGACGGTCCAGTTCGCCCGGCGCCTTGGTTGCCTTCGTGTAGGTGTCCAGAAAGCTTTGATAGGTATCGGAGCCCAACAGCGGCTGCAGCTTGAGGATCCTTTTGCCGAACTCGTCCAGTTCGGTGCGATAGAGCGCCAGCAACGCCTGGTGGATCTGCACTTCGAGGAACCGTCGGGTGTCTCGGCCCGACAGCGCGATCCGCTCTGCCGCGGCCAGACTCGTGGCCGCCTTGTCGAGGTCGTCCTTTTCGAGACAGTATTTGCCGTATTCGATTTGAATGCCGTAACTGTCGGAGCCGCGACGCAGAAAATCAGGAACCTGCCAGGTTCCCGCCGACTCGGTGTCAACTGTTGCGGCCGATTGCGGCGTTGCTGCCGATGTCGGTGCAACCGCGGCCTGGACAGGATTGGGTGATGCCGTCGGTGCGGTACTCAGTCTGGATGGGGCTGCTTTGCGCCGCGGGTCAGTGGTCGCGGGTGGCGTTACGCGAGCGCCTGGCGTCGGTGTTGCCGCGACCTTCGGCGCGTTTGTTGCCCGTCCGGTTGGCACCGATGCCATCAACTGCCGCGCGCGTGCGTGGTCCGGCTGCACTTTGAGAACCCAGGCCAGTTGCTGCTGAGCTTCGTTGCTTCGGCCCAGTTTCTGGAGGCACTCCGCTGCCACGACCCGGGCCTCGAGATTGCTCGGGGTAGCCGCCACAACCTGGCTGATGTGGCCGAATGCAGCCATGTGCTGACCTGCGCCGAGCTCTGCTTGCGCGAGGCGGTAGAGAACGCGGGGTTGCGCCGATTGAAAGGCCAGCGCCTGTTGGTAACAACCGACGGCCTTGGCATAGTCGCCGGAGCGCATCGCCGTCTCGCCCTGCGCGAACAGTTGCGCGAACCGATCGTTGGGGGTCGTCGTCGAGTTCGCCAATGTACTCGGGGCAGGCAGTATCCACCAGGTACAGATGGCGATCGCGATAACCAGGAAAATGCGTCGGTGCATGTTTGTCCTCCGTGACCAGATGCCGTCGGTTTTGTCGAGCCCGCAGCACGACATGCTCTGATCCGGTTAAAATATCGGTAGGGTGCCACGATTGCTGAAGTGGCCCTTCACGACGCGATGCGCGCAGGCCCTCTGCTGATAATGGTTTGTGTCGAACCGATTTTTTCTTCGTCATGGGGTTAACTTTTCGTTCCGCCATGTCGATCTAAAGTAATAGAGATAGGGGAAAGACTGCCCCAACGCGACACGGATGTAACAGGGAGAAGCGTATGGTTGACTCGATCAAAGGTTCCGGCAGCAAAATCATCATCATCAAGCCGAAGCCCAAGAGCGAAACAGACCCCGCCAAGAAGACGGAGTTTGCCGATAAGCTCAGGGAAAAAGGCGGCGTCGGCGGACCGGAACCGCGTGGTGACCGGTTCACGACCGGGACGACCGGATTGGCGCAAGGTGGCGTCAACCCGGCGATCTATCAACAACAACAGGTGCAGCGGTTGCAGCGACTCGAAGAAATCGCGCGCCAGATCCGTGAGGGGACCTACAAAATCGTCGATGCCGGCGTTCTCGCCGACAAGCTCATCGAGGTGTTCACCGATCGGCGGTCTCGCGAGAAGTGGGTCAAGAAGATGCTGGTCGAGCACAAAGAATCGCTTTCGGGCCTGAGTGGTCAGGCACTGGGCTTGGGCGAACTCGAGCTCAAGAAGATGGTTCAGATGGTCAAAGACGCTGTTGATGAGCCTTTTGACGATCCCGAACTGGAGTCATTGATCAAGGAATACACCTGAACTCTTTCTCGGGTTCAGCATTGAACGCCCGGGCGATGGCAATCATGCCGCGACTGCCCGGGCGTTTCCCTCTGGGGATGGTCGTCTTCTCGCTTGTTTCATGCCCGGTGCAGTGGCATGATGTGCCCATGCAAGAGCGCGACCGCCAAGACGTGCCCACAGGGGCGACCGTTTCGCCCGGTTTCGAGGCGACGGTCGCGCCGCCCCAGATCGGCACTGCCACCCGGCTGATCGCTCGTCTGGTTGTCCTCGCCGTCGTCGTGACCACCATTTTTTTGACGGTTTCAGCGCTCCTGGTCAACGTTGGCGATGTCTTCCAGCACCTGCGCGGTTTCTCGGTGCCGTCGCTGATCGCCATCATGGCAGCGGTCCTGCTCAACTATGCGCTGCGATTCGCCAAATGGATGTGGTTCCTGCGGTGCGTCGAGGTGTCGATCCCGGTGACGGCCAGCCTGAGCATCTTTCTTTGCGCATTTACCATGGTTTTGAGTCCGGGGAAGTTGGGCGAACTCATGAAGGCCTGGCTGATGAAGGCCCGCTTCGGCGTGCCGATCGCTCGCACGGCTGCCGTGGTGATGGCCGAGCGGCTCACCGATCTGCTGGGGCTCACCGTGTTGGCCGGCATCGGCGCCACACGCTTCGCCTACGGTGGTGGTACGCTTGTGGTTACGCTGATCATCGTCATCGGTGGAACCCTTCTCATTACCCGCGAGCGGTTCTGGCACTGGTGTGACACCTTCGTGTTGGCGCGGTTCGCGGCACTCCACCGGTTCCGTCCCGGACTCCGTATGCTCGAGGAGTCGACCCACAACCTGCTGTCGCTGCGCAGTCTGCTCCTGACCGTGCCGTTGTCGGCGGTGTCGTGGGCGGGTGAAGGGGTCGCGTTGTATCTCATCTTCCGGTCGTTGGCGGTCGACATTCCCGACCTGATGCTGGTGGCGCTGTTTGCCCACGCGTTCTCGTCAATCGTCGGGGCACTGTCGTTTGTTCCCGGTGGTTTGTTCGTTACCGAGGGCGCTCTGGGCGTCTTCTTCGTTCTCGTCGGCATCGATCGGGCGCGCGCAGTGGTGTCGACATTGCTGATCCGCGGTGTCACCTTGTGGTTTGCCGTCGGGCTCGGCACGGCCGTGCTCGTTTCGTCCGGCGCGCTGCGGTATCTCGCCCGGCGCAAGCTGTCGGGTGAAGCGACACGGCCGGTGCAGTAGTATACATACGGAGTATTGATTGTGGCGACCCTCGATTACTGGAGCCTGCGCCGGCACTGCCGGGAACTCGCTGTCCGAGTTGCTCACCGGCCGACCGTGCTCCGGGTGTGCGAGTTCGGCCAGGGCGACTGGGGCTTCATCCTGCGCGAGGCCGACGGGGCGCGGACGCTGTTGCATGCCCGGGTGCAGCCCCAGCACGCGGGTCTGCTCTGGCAGACGGTCTGGGACGATCCTGTCGTCGAGCCACATGGGTTTGGGGCGTCGCTCGATCGTCGCCTGCGCGACGCCCGTCTGGTGTCGCTCGCCGTGGCCGGCTGGGACCGTGTCGTTGTCCTGGACTTCCTGCGCGTCGATTCTGTGCTGGGCGGCAAAACCCGGTTTCGCCTGATTCTGGAACTCACCGGACGGGTGACCAATGCCCTTGTTCTCGATGCCGACGGTACGGTGCTCGATCAGTGGAACCATCGGACCCACAACGGCATCAAAAAAACCTATGTCGCTCCGCCGGGCGCACCCGATCGGCTCGATCCGCTGACGGCGTCGCCGACGGCAGTGTCCGAGATCTTGCGCGCGCCGCCCGAGGCCTGGCCCGATCGCATCCACGGGATGACGCCACGCCTGGCCCGCGAACTGGCGCACCGTCTGCAGCATCAACAGATGCCGGCGGCCGAGACCTGGGCCGCTCTGATCGACGAACTCGTCGGCGCCGGTTCCGTGTGGGTGTACACCGCCAACGCCAAGGTGCAGGCCATCGCGGCGCTGGCCCTGACCCACCTGGGTTCGTCGGCCACTGCGCACGCGAGCGTCAACGACGCGTTGCTCGTGATCGAGCGTGACTTCACCGGCGTGCGCGATCTTGCCGGGCTGCGTGAGCGCGCCCTGCAGCGGTGGCGCAAAGAAATCGGCCGGGTCGAGACGGCGCTGGCCGAAGAGGAAGCGCGGTTGGCATCGTACCGCCGCGCCGATGACCTGCGCCAGGCCGGGGAACTGATCCTCGCCTACCTCAACCAGATCCCCCCGCGGGCGGCGCTCGTCGAACTGCCCGGTTTCACTGACGGACAACCGGTTAACGTGACCCTCGACCCGCTGCGGTCGCCCGCCGACAATGCCAAGCAGTATTTCAACCGCTACAAAAAAGCGCGGCGTGGCCTCGCCGCCGCGCAGCAGCGCATCGATGTTCTGCGGGGTGAGCTGGCCTGGCTGCGCGAACAGGAGTACCTTTGTGTCTCGGCCGAACGGGCCGGCGATCTCGAGGCGATGCTGCGCACCGAGACCACGGTGCGGCAACGTCGGGGCCGGCGAACCGAACAGGCTGTCGTTGGCGATCGCAAACACGCCAAAGCGCTGCCACCGCTGCTCGAACTCGACGGTTGCCGTTTCTACGTCGGCCGCAATGCACGGCACAACGATCTGATCACCTTTCATCTGGGACGTCGCGGTGATATCTGGTTGCACGCCCACGAAGTGCCGGGCAGTCATGTGCTGGTCCGGCGCCCGGGTGCAACACCATGTGAAGAAGATGTATTGCGCGGTGCAATACTTGCCGCTTGGTTTTCGGCGGCCCGTCAGGGCAGCAACGTCGTCGTCGATGCCACCGACGTGGCCACCGTGAGGCGGATTCCCGGGGGTGGGGCGGGCCGCGTCAGCTTCAAGCCGCAACAGTCGTTGCGCGTCGATCCGTGGCAGGCCGAGGCGTTGCTGGCGCAAGGTACGCCCAGTCCCGACGACCGGTAGGCGCTTCGCCTTCGTCCTGAAAGCAACACCCCCGCGATCGCTGTGACCGCGGGGGTGTTGATGGCTTGCCGAGCCAGAATGACGTCAGGCGGTCTTCTCGCCCTCTGGCACCCGATACACCACCTGGACGGGTTCGTGTTTCTCGACACACCGTTCGGTGACGATGACCTTGGAAATCTCGGGACGGCTGGGAATGTCATACATCAGTTCGAGGAACAACTCTTCCATGATGCCGCGCAGACCACGGGCGCCGGTGCGTTGGCGGATCGCTTTGCGGGCGATGGCGCTAAGCGCTTTCGGCGTGATCTCGATCTCGACCCCCTCGAGCTTGAACATGCGGGCATACTGCTTAACGACGGCGTTTTTCGGCGCGGTGAGGATCTGCACCAGGGCCGCTTCATCGAGGGCCTCGAAGCAGGTGAACACCGGAATGCGGCCGATGAACTCGGGGATCATCCCGAACTTGAGCAGGTCTTCCGGCATCAGTTGCTTGAGCAGGTCGTTGACGCGCCGGTCGCGTTTCGACATCGGCGTCGAGCCAAACCCGACCGACTTCTGCCGCGTCCGCTGCTCGATGATCTTCTCGATACCCTCGAACGAGCCGCCGCAGATGAACAGGATGTTCTCGGTGTTGAGCTGGATAAAATCTTGATGCGGATGCTTGCGCCCACCTTGCGGCGGCACATGGGCGATCTTGCCCTCGAGCAGCTTCAACAATGCTTGTTGCACGCCTTCGCCCGACACATCACGGGTGATCGACACGTTCTCGCTCTTGCGGGCGATCTTGTCGATCTCGTCGATGTAGACGATGCCCTTTTCGGCTTTCTGTACGTCGTAGTCGGCATTTTGCAGCAGGTTGAGCAGAATGCTCTCGACGTCTTCGCCGACGTAACCAGCCTCGGTCAGCGTCGTGGCATCAGCAATACAGAAGGGTACGTTGAGAATGCGCGCCAGGGTCTGGGCGATCAGGGTCTTGCCGCAGCCGGTCGGCCCCATGAAGAGCACGTTGGCCTTCTGCAGCTCGACGTCGTCTTTTTTGTTGCCCTTGTTCATCTGGATGCGCTTGTAGTGGTTGTAAACCGCCACCGAGACGGTCTTCTTCGCGCGCTCCTGACCGACGACATACTGATCGAGAATCGCCACGATTTCGCGTGGCTTCATGACGTTCTTGAGCTCGAGAGTGTTCTCGTCCTCCAGTTCCTCGAGAATGATCTCATTGCACAACTCGATGCATTCGTCGCAGATGTAGACTTCAGGACCCGCAATCAACTTGCGGACCTGGTCTTGACTCTTGCCACAGAACGAACACCGGAACTGGTGGTTTTTCGAGAACATTTTGCTATCAGCCCTCTGTCGCCTTCGGCGTCACCGGCTTGCGTTGCACGACCTCGTCGATCAGTCCGTAGGTTTTGGCTTCCTCGGCAGACATGAAGAAATCACGGTCGGTGTCTTTCTTCACCCGCTTCAGAGGCTGACCGGTGTGGGTCGCCAGAATGTTGTTGAGGTTCTCTTTGATGCGCAGGATCTCGCCAGCCTGAATCTCGATATCGCTGGCCATGCCCTGCGCTCCCCCGGACGGCTGATGCATCATGATGCGGCTGTTGGGCAGCGCATACCGCTTGCCCTTGGCCCCGGCCGCAAGCAGGACGGCGCCCATGCTGGCCGCCTGCCCGATGCAGATGGTGCTGACGTCGGGCTTGATGTACTGCATGGTGTCGTAGATCGCCAACCCGGCCGTAACCACACCGCCCGGGCTGTTGAGGTACAACGAGATGTCTTTCTCGGGATCTTCCGATTCGAGAAAAAGGAGTTGGGCGACGACGAGATCGGCCAGATGGTCTTCGATCGGCCCTCCGATGAATACGATCCGGTCTTTCAGGAGGCGCGAATAAATGTCATACGCGCGCTCGCCGCGATTGCTTTGCTCAATGACGATCGGTACCAGCGTCACTCTTGGTCGTCCCCTTTCTTGAGTTCGCTCTCATTGACCATATCGAACGTCACCTTGTTGTTCTTGAGCAAAAACTCGCGGATTTTTTTATCGAGCACCTCATCGCGGATGCCTTCCTCGATGCCACGCTCGTTGATTGTCGCCAACATCTTCTCGACCGGCATGTGGTATTCACCGGCCATTCGCTCGACTTCCGCACGGTATTCCTCGTCGTTGACCTTCATCTGTTCGCGCTCACCGACCGCGTCCATGATGAGGGTGACCTTGGCTTCTTCCGTGGCCTTGTCGCGATGCGCGTCGCGGAAATCTTCGATCTTCTGGTTTGTCTTCTCGAGGTACTCTTTGAACGAGGCGCCGAACTGGCGGTATCGTTGCTCGAGACGGCGGATGAACATGTCGATCGTGCGCTGGATCATCGCCTCGGGAATCCGGACCTCGACCGCGCCGCTGATCTTCTTGAGCAACGCTTCGAGAGCCCGACCCTGGGCGTCCTCGAGGAAATTCTTGCCCAGGTCCTCGCCGATCTTCTTCTTCAGGTCGGCGACCGACTCGTAATCGCCAACTTCTTTGGCGAACTCGTCGTTGATCTCAGGCAATGTCGGTGCAGAGATGCGTTCGACCTTGACCACGTATTCGAGCGTCTTGCCGAAATACTTCGAGTCTTTCTCCGCGTCGTCGCTCAGAACCTTGGTGAAGCGGCGCTCCTCGCCGGGGCGAATGCCGAGGATCGGCGCCAGCACGTTGTTGGCCTCGTCTTGGAACTTGTGATAGGTGCGGTCTTTCGACAGCTCGTCGATGCGGGTGCCGTCGATGAACACGCTGATGTCCGCCAGGTAGTAATCGCCATACTGCAGACCGCGGTCTTCGACCGGACGGGTCTTCGAGTAGCGTTCTTGCAGGTTCTTGATGACCTTGTCGACGGCCTCGTCAGACACTTTGATCTGTTTGACCGTCACGTCGAGATCGCGGTAGGCGAACTCGGGCAGTTTCGGTTTCAGCTCGACGGTGGCGCGGAAGGTGAACGGCTGGCCTTCGGCCAGTTGGGCTTCGGAGATCTCGGCCTCGCTGACCGGCACCAGCTTGTGTTCCTGTATTGCGCGCGGGTACGCGTCGCGAATCAACAACTGCTGGATCTCTTCGAGCACCTCGGATTTGCCAATGTGCTTCTCGAGCACGGCCCGGGGCACCTTGCCCTGACGAAAACCGGGCACCTTCGCTTCGCGAGCGGCCGCGGCGAAAAAGCTGGTGAAGGCCTCTTTGACCTTGTCTTTGCCCACTTCGATCAGTAGTGCGACTTTGTTGGGTTCCAGCTCTTGGACTTGCGATTTGTACATTGCTTGTGGGCTCCTTCGATCAACACGAAATTAAGGGAAAAAAAAGGGAGCGGGAGACGGGACTCGGACCCGCGACCTCCTGCTTGGAAGGCAGGAGCTCTACCAACTGAGCTACTCCCGCTCGCATTTTCACATACCTGATCAGCTCGCCCGCAGTGCGAAGGGCGGGACTTGAACCCGCATGGTTTTCACCACCAGATCCTAAGTCTGGCGCGT
>CAZADH010000012.1:0-2572 GCA_964483805.1 uncultured bacterium | reverse complement strand
ACCCTCGCTCAAACGGCAAACCTGCACGCCACCATATCAGAAATCGATTTGTCGTGCAAGCGGTGCCGCCCGCTCACGATGGGCGTAGGGGGGCAGGCGCCCTCGTCGGGTACCCACGGCCGCTCGTTCGCTCTTTGGCACTTCGCGAAACGTTGCAGTACCCCATGCGGCGGCAGCGCGACTGCGCCCGGTGTTCAGTAGAACCGGACGACCAGTGGTTCGCTCGACTCCGATTCGCGGGTGAAAGTCACTTCGGTGGCCTCGATGATCGGCTGTTGCTGCCGGCTCATGGCCAGGCTGACCGTATTCTGCACCTTTTCGACCCGTAGGACGCGGCCGCGGACCTCGACGCGCGCGTAGAGATTGATGCGCGAGTCGCGGGGCAGGTCTTTGGGAAACACGATGCCAAAGACGTAATCGAGGTTGCTCTCGGCTTTCACGTTCGTGTTGCTGTTGATGAAGTAGCGTGGCCGGCCGCCTTTGGTGTCGATGAAAACGACTTCGCCCGTCCAGGTGACAGGCTGATTGACGTACGACCCCGGTGTATTGACAACGTCTTCGATGCGAATGTCTTTGTTGATGTAGGCGTCCTGACGCACATCCTGGCGAACCTTGCGGATCTTCTCCTCGCCTTGCTGCTTGGCAATCCAGAACCGCGAAGTCTTCAGCATCTCTTCGGCCTGGTCGCGTTGGGCCGCCGACAACTGGCCCTGCTGCACCGACAGACCCAGCAATGCCTCGGCTTTCTCATATTTGCCCTTCTGGTAATACACCACCCCACGATTGAAATACTGAAACGCGAGACGTGACCCCAGCGAATCGATGCGGGCTTTCGCTTGCGACAAATCGGGGTTCAGCGCCAGGCACTTGCGATACTCGAAAAGGGCGTTCTCACTCTGTTCGAGTTTCTCGTAAACCTCGCCCAGGCTGTAATGCGCCTTGACCAGATCGGGAGAGAGCGCAATCGCCTGCTTCAGATGCGTCTCGGCCCGGTCATATGCGTCGAGGCGGATGTGCAGAAGACCAAGAGCATATTGGACCTCGGCATCGTTGGGGCTCAATTCGGCCGCTTTCGTGTATCGTTCGAGCGCCTGCGCGAACTTGTTGCCTTGAAAGTAGATGTAGCCAAGTACCGCATGAATCTTGGGGTTGTACGGGTTGCTCGTCAATGCCGCCTCGAAGGCGGTGGCGGCGCCCGCCAGATCACCCTTGGCCAGGAGTTTCTGGCCGAGCTTCTGTTGCTGATCCTGGCCAACCTGCTCGACGGCCTCCCGAACGGTGACCTGTTTGCCCTCGATCTTCAGGCGTTGGCTGACATCGCGTTCGAGCTTGCCTTTGATGTCGGCCAGCTCTCGCTGCGCTGCAGAATGATCGGGCTTGATCTGCAGCGTCAGCATCAGTTCGGCTGCCGCCTCTTTGAAGAAGCCCTGCAGTTTGTAGATTCTCGCCAGGTTGTAATGGGCCTCGGCGTTGCGCGGGTCGACCTCGGTGGCGGCCTTGAACTCTTGAAACGCTTCGAGATAACGCTTCTTGTAAAAGTGGTTGAGGCCGACGTCGACATGCAACGAAGCCGAACCGGCCTGCGCAACCTGCGGAACCGGCAACAAGCCGGCAACACCAAGTGCACCCAACAACATGACCGACGAAATGCTCTTGCGCATACCTGAGACCTCGATGGCAGCCAGTCGCTGGCTGGAAGGAGTTATTTGTACATCGGCTGTTTCTTGATCTTGGCCATCGCCTTGGTGATGGCGTCGCGAACCACGTAGTCCTGCTCTTTGGTCTTGGCATTCTCGAGTAGCATCATCGCCTTGTAGGTGCCGATCTCGCCAAGTTTTTCGGCGGCCTGGATGCGGACCTGCGGGTCGGAGTTCGTCAGGTTCTTGCCCGCGGTGTCTTCGCTCGTGCACCCGGCCGCCATCATCAACACACCCACGACCAACAGGAAAGTCAGCAGACGCATCATACGGAGTGTCTCCCGGTCATCAAGAATCAAAGGAGGCTGGCCTCGGTGCACGATTTCTCGTACCAGCATCCAGTCTAGCACAAACCGTGGTGGCGAAAAATGGGAAAAAACGAACATCCCCTTCGGTGGTCCGAAGGGGATCTCGGTGAGGCGTCAGGGACTCGAACCCTAAACCTACTGATTAAGAGTCAGTTGCTCTACCATTGAGCTAACGCCCCGTAATGCGTGTAAAGCTTACCACAACCGCTGAAAAACGTCAAACACGTGAGGCGTGATGGATTCGAACCATCGACCATCTGATTAAAAGTCAGATGCTCTACCCCTGAGCTAACGCCCCGTAATGGGTTTTGTTCAAGCGCGCCTGGAAGGATTCGAACCCTCAGCCTACGGCTCCGAAGGCCGTTGCTCTATCCAGTTGAGCTACAAGCGCTCACACGGCCAGAAACAGGGTGAGAGACGGGATTCGAACCCGCAACGACTGGATCCACAATCCAGGGCTCTACCATTGAACTACTCTCACCATGGTCGCACCCGGTTCGAGGTTCCTTGATGCGCGCCTGAGAGGACTCGAACCTCTGGCCCACAGCTTAGAAGGCTGTTGCTCTA
>CAZADH010000011.1:0-52629 GCA_964483805.1 uncultured bacterium | reverse complement strand
CTACCACCTTCGAGGCCCTCACCACAGGAACCACAGGACCTTGCGGAACCATGATATCCTCTCTTGAGCTTCAGCCGGCTAGAGGGTTTGACCGCGCATCTTCATTGGTTTGAGTCCCAACGCCTTCCTGGGTTTCTTCCCTTACAGCGCCTTCACCAAAGATTCGCGACTGCGAAGATTCCTGCCTTCGCGCTGTCCGTTCCCAGGTTTTCGCAACCTCACAACGAACCTACGTCACCTTGGTTTGTGGGCTTGTTCCATCCCACTAGCACTCCGAGGGTTGTGTCTTCAGAGTCTGACCCCAGATCGATCGGCACCCGTTTCCAGGCCCATACTCCTACGTCGTTGTCTGCCTCTCAGGGTTTCCATCCACGATATCGCGACCTGTTCTCATGAGACAGGATAACCCCCACGGCTTTACCCGTCAGGATTCATCGCGCACCGGGCTCCTGGTCTCTTGCGAGACTGGCTCCCCTCTCAGGCTTGGACCGACCTTGAAGTGTTATTCCCGATCTGGAGCGTTCTGTTTTCGCCAACGGTTTCACCCGCGGACGGCAGAACAACTCTCTTGACCTTCCTGTCTTCAGGGTCTTCTCTCGTTGCCGCCTTGGGGTTTCCCCCAACCCTCGCGAGGTTTTCGACCTCCACAGGGCTTCCGGACAGCAAGAGCCGCATCTCCCCTTGCGGGGCGCCTACCCTCATGACATTTCAACCTTCTGACGCCGAACTTTCTCTTAAACCACCCTGGATCCCGAGGTCATTGTTTCCCTTCAGATACCAGAACAACCGTCACCGACTGCCTGCATACCATCTTAAGAACCCTACATGCGGGTGGTTGGCCGCAGCTCGAAAGTTCGCGCCTTTGCGGTCACCAGTTCACTTGTTCAAAGAGCAGCTGTACCTCAGCGAGATCTATTACATCACAATACCGGGCAGGAGTCAATAGCCTAAATCGATTTATTTCTCGCGTCGCGCAAATCATCATGATTAGGCGTTTTCTGCGAGGTTGCCTTGGGCCATTGGTCGACCTATCTTTCAAAGAGAGATGGGTCGGTCACGCAGGCCGGTCAGGTGAGGGCCGGACTTCACGAGCATTCTGAAAGGAGCGAACCCATGCAACCCGATACGCGCACCATCGAATGTCCGTGTGGCACCGTGTTCGAACCGCAAGACGAGGTCGTCGACCGCGACGGAGAACGGTGGGTCATCTGCCCGAAGTGCAAGAAACGGCTCCAAATGGCCGCCATTGCCGACGACTGAGCAAACACGCGCTCGTCGCCACCCGAACCGACCTCACGGTGTCCGTGGGGTCGGTTCTGTCGTTTCTTACCAAGCCTCAGAAGGTGATAACGACCTTGGCGTTGGCAACCATGCCGTCGTAACCCGCTCCACCGACTCCCGCTGATGATTTGACCTTCTTGATCTGGCCGTCGATCACGGTGTCGGTGCCGACAAACTGCGAGAACTCCACCCCACCTTCTTGATGCTTGCCGGGGCGGGTTCCCGAGATGTCGGTATCACTCAGATAGACGCGGTAGCGCTGATTGCGGCCGCCGGGCGTTATCACCACCGCAGCTTTCGACGTCCACTCCTTGCGCGGGTCGAGGGCATCGATGTCAGCCGCATTCACGCCGACTTCGAGCGTGGTCATCGGTGAGAACACACGCTGGAAGTCGGCTCCCTTGCTGCGCGTTCGCTTCGAGTTCACCGTCGCGAGCACATCATCTTCGTTGTGGTCTTCCCATTTCGACGACAGGATGTAACCGCGCCAGAACTCGTGATGCGCCTCGACACGTTTGATCGTCTCGAGAAATTCGGATTGCGGCGAGAGATTGCGCGATTCACCGACCTCGTAGTCGGTGACCAGACGCAGTTTCTGATTCGGTGTCCACTTCACTTCGTAAAGCTTGCGGTCGTTGCGGGAAACTTCGGCGTGGGTGGCACGGTCGCGCAGATCGCGGAACCGCCAGTCGAAGGTGCCTTCGCACTTCTTGTTGGGTTGCCAGGTCGTCACAATATTGGCCGTGCGTTTGGTCACCGGATTTTCAAAGCGCTCCAGCACCGCCGCCTGCGTCTGCGAGGCCACGGGCAACGTCGGCAGCGACTGATATTTGGTCGGGTCGAGACTGGGGTCGCGAATGACCTTGGTCGTGTTCTCGACCTTGTATTTCAGCGTGCTCGATATGCTCTGTTTCGGCCGGTAGCGGATCGACGCGTCGGCAACCTCGCTGTTCTGCCGCGAGTTGGCGAGAAAATCCTCCTCGACCCGCCATTGGATCAAGGTGCGGGCGTTAACCAGGCGATTCGGGTTGTACTGAAAATCGAGCGTGTAGTTGCTCGTGTCGCTGCGCAACCCTGTCTTCACGACCTCGTCGTTGACCATGAACCGTTCGCCGGCGACGCTCCAGACGAAGCTCTTGCTGACCTGGCTGCCCAAGCGCAACACGTATTGCAGCGCACGTGACGCCGAGGCAGTGTTGGCGAAGTTGTCATACTTTGTATGCTCGATCTTGCTTTGCGAGGTCAGCTTTGACCAGGCGTGATCCCAGACCATTGCCCCCACGGTCTTGCGCTGGTCTGACAAGGTCACGACCCTCTCTTCACGATCATCCTGGCGATTCGCCCGCAGCTCGAGCTGACAGGAGGGCCGATACCGCCACACGGCACCGCCGCCGGCCGACATGAACGCGACCGACGAGAGCTCCGGATCGCCGCTCAGATTGGTGCGCGCCGACTCGAGCGAGCTGAACACATCGACGTCCGGCCGCCAGTGATAAGTGACTTTGCCGGTTTCTTTGCGAACATCATTGACCAACCCACGTTCGCCCAGCTCGGTGGCGCCCTCACGCCCGACCAGCTTGAAGTCCTTGTCGATGCGCCGCTGCGTCAACTCACCCTCGTATTTCTTGCTCTTGCCAACCGCGCCAAACCGATAGGCCAGACCTTTGAGGGTCTTGTCTTCTTCTGTTTCGTTGCTGGTCGCATTTGGATCGAGCCAAGAGAAGCTCGTCTCGCCCCGCAGGCTGAATTTGTCGTTGATGCGGTAATCGGTGTCGAACTCGAGGATGTGGTGATCCATGGGCCGCATGACCGCAGTGGTCGAGGCGCTCGCATCCGGTTTCGGCGTGCTGTCGTCGATTTCCCGCAACCAGGTCAACCCAAATCGGCGGGTCGCATCCTTGAAATGCTCGACCCGTGCGCCATACAGGTTTCGTTTGAACGCCAGGCTGGTGTCGCTGACCTCATACTCGATGACGATCCAACTCGTGGCCTCGACCGGCAGCATGCGTGACGCCAGCTTCAACACGCCGTCTTCGAAGTCGATCAGGTAGTCGGTGCCGCGGGTGAGCGGTTTCCCATCGATCGTCACGCGCTCGGAATTGGGCACCACAGGCCGTGCCAACAAGCGAAACTCCTGTTGCTGTCCGGCACCGCGGAACTGCTCGCGGCGCGAAACACCCTTGGTTCGGCTTCCCAGCATCATGATGCGCCACTTCGGATGCAGTTTGGCGACTGCCAACAGACCACGCACCTCTTTGTTATAGAGGGTGAACTCGGTGTCCTTGATGCTCGCCGGAAAATCACCGAGGGTAAAATCCCACTTGTTGCCGGTGATCCCGATGGTGAAGCGTTTGTCCTCGTCGTCTTTGTCGTCGAGCACTGCATGCACCTTGGCACCCTTGTCGATGTACCCATCCATCTCGAGGTGCATGCTTTGATCGAGGTGGAATCCCGGAATCGAATCGAGGTTCTCGGTCGAGAAGTGGCTCAGGTCACCCTGCACCTCGGCCTGTTTCATCTCGAACACCTTCGTGCCGGTGATGTTGAGTTGATGCTCGGTGTCGCTGGCAGAGCCCACCGTCAACGCCTGCACCTCAACTGAACCCGCCAACAGATGCGCGACGAGGATCAACACGATACCGACGACACGCTGCGACATCTTGGGCCGCCGGCCATTTTCTGCGCCGAGGATCGTTCGCACCAACGACGATGCGATGGACCCCACATGCGAGGCCCATCTTTGCAGGCGTGTGCTGCTTTGTCGGTCGCGGCGTCGATCAACCGCGCGGATGCGTGCGCGCATGAATCTCCTTGAGTTGTTGTGTGGTCAAATGGGTGTAGATCTGAGTGGTCGCGATATCGACGTGACCGAGGAACTCCTGCACGACGCGAATCGAGGCGCCGTTTTCGAGCATGTGCGTAGCGCACGAATGCCGGATCATGTGCGGGTGCACCCCAGGGCGCAGCCCCGCACGCAAGGCATGATGGCGCACGATCTTCCACAGGCCCATGCGCGACAGCTTGCCGCCCCGGGCATTCAGGAAAAGCAAGCGCGAGGTGATGTCGTGGGCGATCTGCGGTCGGCCTTTCGCCAGGTAGAGATCGAGCGCAGCGAGAGCCGCCTGTCCGACCGGAACGACGCGCTCGCGGCCACCCTTGCCGCGAACCATCAAATACTCGGCCGGCCGATTGAGATCCCCAATCGTCAGGTCGATGGTTTCCGATTCGCGCAAGCCGGCGGCATACATGAGTTCGAGCATGGCGCGATCCCGCATCCCCAGTGGTTCATGCGAATCGGGCGACCCCAACAGCGCCTCGACCTCGGCCAACGTCAGCACGTCGGGCAGCGGACGACCGGCCTTCGGGGCTTCGAGCACGAGACTCGGGTCGGAGGCGATCTGCCCTTCGCGCACAAGGAAGCGATACAGACCGCGTATTGCTGAAAGCTTGCGCGCGATCGATCGACCGTTGAGTCCGCGGTCGTGCATGCTCACCTGATACAGCACCAGTGCTCCATCGATGCCGGGACCGATCGGTGAACGGCCCTTGTCGTCGAGCCAGGCGACGAAGTCGGTCAGGTCGCGGCGATAGGCCGACAGCGACCGTGGCCGCAGGCCTTTCTCGACGGCGAGGTACGACAGGTATTGTTCGACGAGATCCATCATGGATCCCCGTGCGAAACCAATAGCATGAACCGTTTGCCTCCAAGCACTTTGCTTTTTTCTATTTATCGGCTTTGCGGAGGCGTCCGCTGAATCAATTCAACACGCAAAAAAACCCGTGAGGCAGGCGTGCCCCACGGGTGTCGATCGAACGAGGTGTACTTACGGGGTCAAATACGTTCCCGTGTATTCACAGGCAGCGATGGTGTGGCTGCCGACCGCGGCTTCGAACGTTGCCCGATCGAACCCTCCGGCCAAAGCAGGTGTGTTGTCGAGCGCATACAGGCGGAAGATATAGGTATGGGCCGGATCACCAGACGGCGGTTCGGGGCCGCCGTAGCCGACGGGTCCGAATTCATTGGTGCCGGCAACGACCCCTCCCGACGCCGTATAGTTCTGCGGCAGTGCGGAGATGGCCGGCGAGATGCTGGCCAACATCCAGTGGGTCCAGTCGCCACCGTCCGGGTCGGTGCACAAAAGGGCCAGCGAAACGGTGCTGCTGGGTACGCCTGTCCAGGCCAATGGTGGCGATTGGTTGCCACCCAGGTGGCTGTGAATCGCCGGAATCGGGGTCCCCGAGGCAAACGCAGAGCTCCACACTGAGAAAACGGGTCCCGCCAGCGTGGTGGTGAAGTTCCACGTGGTTGCTGGCGATATGCCGGCGAAGTAATTGTTGGCGGCGTCTCGGAAACTGGTCGGATCGATCTGCACGTAATACCCTGTCGAGGCCACAAACGAGCCAATCGGATCAACCGTAACCAGGGAACCGTTGACGGTGACTCGCGCATCGGTAACCGGAATCGACTCGAACACCGAGTTGTCGACCGAGCGCTTGATGACGATGGTGCCCGAGCCTTTCGCCACGGATTCGCTGAACGAGGCAACCAGATTGGCGTTGAGCCCGACGTTGGTCGCGTTGTCAGCCGGACTCGTCAAGGCCAGCGTCGGTGGCGTCGTGTCGGGCGCGGCCTGCGTCGTGAAAGCAATGGCCGCCGACCAGGTGCTGATGCCACCCTGGTTGTCGGCATACCGCACCCGCACCCAGTAGGGCGTGGTGTAGGCCAGATGCGTCGAGGTGGCCAACACTCCGGCAAAAGCGCCTTGCGAAGAATTCACAACGATCGAGGTCAATGGTGACGTTGCGCCATACTTTGTCCATACAAGCGAACTCGAAGCGAGAACGGCTGAGTTGTGCACTTCCCAGTCGGTCGATTGGTGCAGATCGCCGCCGTTCGGGTCGCTGAACGCTGACCCGGTGAGCGCAGGATTCACAACTACCGCACTCTGACTCGCCGTCGGCGAAGCGATGGTCGGCGTCACCGGGGGTTGGTTCGGTGGGGGCGCAGCAACCGTGACGAACGGTACCAAGCCAGACCACGCGCTGACCGCACCGCGGTTATCGGTGTAGCGCACGCGCACGAAGTAGGTCGTGCTGTAGCCGAGGCGCAGCGAACCGGCCAGTGGGCCAACAAACTGGCCCTGCGTCGTATTGGCGACAATCGAGGTCAACCCCGTGGTCGAGCCATTCTTCAACCAGACCAGCGAACCCGACGCGGGACTGGCCGAGTTGTGAATTTGCCAATCGGACGACAGATGCGTGTCACCGGCATTCGGGTCGCTGAACACGCCGGCCACGATCGTCGGGTTCAGGGCAACGGCCGACTGACTGGCGGTCGGCGAGGCAATCACCGGTGTGTTGGGGGCAAAGTTCGGCACCGGCGGGGTGGTGAAGGACGAGCGGAACTCCACGCCCATCATGTTGCCGGCCACATCGCGAACGTAGCGCGTCACCGTCACCGAGTAGGTCGTGGCCAACGACAACGTCGCCACCGGTGTAAATACAACAACCGTATTGCCCTGTTGCATCGCCGTGGTCCCATCGATCAGGCGACCACCGGCGTCGGTGACGATCGTCGTGCTGCTGCCGACACTGGTCGGATTCATCGGTTCATTGAAGGTAATCGTGATGGGTGTCGACACCGGCACGTCGGTGGCGCCATTGATCGGAACAACGCTCGACACCTGCGGGGGCACGACATCGGCCGTACCGGTGCCAGTGCCGGTTCCCGAACCGGTCCCCGTTCCAGACCCAGTCCCGGTTCCTGTACCAGTCCCGGTGCCGGTTCCCGATCCCGTTCCGGTCCCAGTGAGGGTTCCCGTCCCGGTGGCAATGCCGGTCCCAGTACCTGTTCCTGTTCCCGTTCCGGTCCCCGTCATTGACCCAGTGCCGGTGCCAGTCCCGGTCATGGTTCCGCTGCCGGTTCCGGTCGCGGTGGGCGCCTGCGCACTGTTAACCTTGATCTGCAGATACGCAGTGGCCGACAGACTGGCCATATTCGTCACAGACACCGCAACCGTCGCCACTGTGGCCAGCGGCGGCGCAATGAACACCCGGTTGAACGGACCGCTCCCGGAAGCCAACATGCCGGCGCCAGTCAGGGTCCAGCGAACCGCCAGACTCGAAGTGCCGCCAGTGTTCGGATCGTTCGCCAGCGCCGTCAGGACAACCTGCTGATTGGTGTAGACGTTTGTATTTATAGATGCAAAAGTCACCGTCGGCGGCAACTGCGTCTGCCCGACCGGAACCAGTGTCGTGCCCAACGTCACTGGGTTCTCGGCCACAAACGGCGCCACGATTGTGGCTGCCGTGAACCCGGGGGCGGCAATGCGAATCTCGCCCTGGGCCTCGGCGGCGGGCAGGGGTGGTGTTTCGTAGCGGCCGTCGGCGCCGGTGGTGAACGTCTCGCCCCACAGGGTCAGCGTCGCATTGGCGACTGGGCGTCCCGACGCATCGGTCAAAATGCCCCGCGCAACATTACGCGCAGCTTCGACCTGCAACGAGCCGGCAGTGACACTGGAGCCGGCCGAGTTTGCGCTCGCCGTCACCGGCGCGGAACGCACCTTGAACCGACCGCCACCAACGGCCAGACGTTGCACGACAACACGATAGACACCAGCAGGAACATCGGCAATGGCAAAACTGCCGGCTGCCGTGGTGCGTGACCGGTACTGCGGCGCTTCTTCGAGCCAGACATCGGCATCGGGGACGACCACCGCCCCGCGCACGTCAGCAACCTCTCCGAGCAACGAACCGACCGGCCCGGAAGCGATCACCGACCCGGAAATCGTGATCCCGGTCCCCGACAAGCCGTTGCGCGTCACGCCAAATTGCGTGTCGCCATTCCCGCCACCACACCCGGTAATCACCACGGCAAGGGTGATGACCAGCGAGACCAACAGCGCCGACAGACCCGCGGGGCTTTTGCTGAAACAGCTCATCGAAGAGGTCCTTTCACGTCAAGGAACGGCCATACACCATCAATACACGATATTTCTTATCGCCTGCATGCCTATGAAGGGTCAACGCCAATCTGCCCCGGAGCCGACGTCGCCCCGGGAATATGTCGTGCTGCCGGCAGCATCGTCGCGGCCTCGACCAGAACCCAGTCTTTGTCTGCCTTGCCGATATCGAGGCCGCACGAGGTGCAGGCCCCCTGATCGTTGACATCGAGCGGATGGCCGCAACCGGGGCACTTCTCGGAGAACAACCCCTGATCGCGCACCGTCTTGGCCCCTTTGCGTCGGTGCAGCACCAGGTTCTCGGTGAACGGGCGGATGTCGGCCTCGCTGCCAACCCCGGGATCGGCACCGATCTTGATGCGCCGCGGCGCGCCACTGGCCGTGATGCGCACACCCAGCAGATCATAGTCACCTTCCTGCCAGTGCTGTTCGAGTTCGACGCTGCCGACGGCGAGGAAATCGAACAACTGCCGTTGGCCCTGCTTCTTGTCGGCCGCAAATCGAGCCGCGAGAGCCGCTTTCGGTGCCGGAGCGAGCAGGCCACCCACGAGCTCGGGCTTGCCTTCCTCGACAGCACGGCAAAGGCGGAAGAACAACGAGCCGGCGTAATCTTCGAGGTCGGCCCGCGAAAACCCGGGATCAGCCGCCAACAACTGCGCCTCGATCGCCGATTGATCGACGCGCGCGGCAGCATCGTCACCAACAGCCATACCCGGTATTGCACCCGGCAACATCGGCGGCAGTTCCTTCCAGATCGCTTTGATACTGAAGCGCGGTTGCGTCCACTCAGTGGTTTGCGTGATTTCGAGCAGCACCCAGTCAAAATTGCCGCTCTGGATATCGGAATCGCAGTATTCGCAACGACCGACGGCGTTCAGTTGCAGACCGGCGCCGCAGTTCGGACACTGCCCTTCGGCCAGACCCTGTTTCGGCGTTTTGGCGCACCGGCGGCCGAACGTCCAGAATTCGGCCGCGGTATCGACGGCTTTCGACCCGCTGACCATCCGGCCCGACCCTTCTTCGATGGTGTAATCGACCAGCGAGAAATCGATGCGCACGGTGATGGCCTGGAATCCCTGTCGATCGGGCTCGACGAGCACGGAGGTCACCCGGCGGATCTTGACCTTTTCGAGACGATTGATCAGCTTGCGCTGCCGCAGGCCGGCCAACTGATCGGTGTAGCGTTTGGCCACATGGCGCGAGAGATACATCTGGGCACCGCTGAGGTCGCGAGCCGACCACGCGGCTTGGATGGCCGGGAAGGCCAGATTGACAACCGCAAGGAACCGGTCTTCGGAGAACGCCGGATCGACCTCTTTGATCTTCTCGAGCGCGACCGGCACCGGCAGATATACCGGACCGTCTCCGAACAAATCGCCCATGAGTTTCTTTGCCCGACGCTGTGGCAGGAACGGATCGTCACCACCCGGCAACTGCAGGGTTCCCTCGCCACCGAAACTGCCGGAACCGTATTTCGGCCGCGTCACAAACCCAACCATGTCGCTCGAGAAATCGGAGATGATCTCACCCCAGTCATCCCCTGATTGTCGCCGCTTCGTCATCTCTTGCACGATGCTGAGGATGATCATGGCGACGATCACGATCGCAATGATGACGAGGATGACCATGATGTCTTGCGCAGTCAGCGGTCTTCCCGAACCGTGATACGAGCCGCCGGAGGATCGCGAACTGCGCGATGAGCCCCATGATGACCGCGACGAACTGCGCGATGAACCCCACGATGAACTCGACCGTGACGAACTCGAGCGAAAGTGCTGGCCGCCCCCGGCACGTGCCGACGCTTCAGGCGGAAACGCCCAATCGATGGCAAGGAACCCCAGAAACACCAAGGGAATGAGCCACCCCGTCCATGACCAGCTCGGCTTCATCGGCTACTCCTTGATCCCCCGCAAGTTCTGGCGCAACCGTTCGGAAAAGGTGGGCAACATTCGTTCGACACTGGCTTCTGGCAGACGCCCCTTGCCCTTTTCTTTGAGCAATGGCACGAGCGCACGTATGTCACCGATCTTGACCAGTGCCTCGAGAGCGTTGCGATAGACCACTTCTTCACGATCGCGCAACAACACGAGCAACTCCGGAGTCGCTTCCGCGTCACCGATCTCGCCAAGAGCGAAAGCGGCCGAGCTCTTGATCCATTTGTTGCGTTCCGCGCACATGCCGCGCAGCGTCGACAACACGGTACTATCACCTAATTTATAGAGCGTCAGGGCCGCGTTGACCCGCACCCGGTCATTGGGATCGCGGAAAACCGGCTTGATCTTGTCGAGCGCCCCCGGCGACCCGAGCAGACCGAGGGCCTCGACCGCATTGGCGCGGACGCGGGCATCTTGGTGGGTGAGATGGGCGGCGATCGTCGCTTCGAGATCCGGTCCACCGAGACGGGCCACGGCGATCAACAGCGTGGCGCGCATCCAGAGATCGGCTTCGTTGCTCAACAACTCCAACAGTTTCGCCAATGAATCGCGGTGTTGCAGGGCGGCAAGAGCCTGCACGGCATGCAAGCGCAGCCAGCGATCGGTGCTGCGGACGCAACGCCACAACAGATCGACGGCCCGCCGATCACCGATATCGCCGAGAATGAGGGCCAGTTGTTCGCGCACGGCCAGCGGTTGGCGGTCGAACAGAGCCATCAACGTTGGCACCATCGTCGTCCCCATCGTGACGAGGCTTTGGCGGACAGCGCTCTTCACGGTTTCGTGCGAATCGCCCAAGGCCGCAACCAACAAGGCGACCAGGGCCGGGTCTTTTTCTTTCGCGACAAAGCGCAACAGTTGCAGGCGCACCGCCTCTTCCGACTCGTTGGGCCACCGGCCCTTCAACCAGTTGACACGCTCACCGGGCGAGAACAGGGACAGCGCCGACAGCGCCGTTTCACGCACACGCGCATTCGGGTCGACGAGCAACGCCTCGACCAGGGTCCGATCGCCGGCCTTGGGATTGATCAACACTCCACGGATCAGCGCCTGGCGCACCGCCAACGAGGGCGATCGCACCATGCGCGACAGCCGCGCCATCGCCGCCTCATCCCCCGACCGGGTCAAGGCCAGGTTGACGTTGAGGGCGACCTCCCAGTGCGCGTTCTCGGCCTGGGCCAACAACGCCTCACGGCGAGACACCATGGGGAAACGGACGAAATAGAGTGCCGCCGCAGCCATCACCTCGGGACCCGTCCCGGCCGCCAACAACCCGGCCATGAAGTTCTCGACCTTGGGATCGGCGACGCCGGCCAACACGGTGACGAGACTGCGCCGCTGCACCTCGGGGCGACTACTGATGCCGGCAATGGCCAACAGCCGCTCGAGCACGGTTTTGACCTGGAAACGCGGCAGAACCTCGAGCGCCTTGTTGACATATCTTGTATTGTCATGGTCGACAAAATCGATGAGATAGGGCAACGCCGACGGATCGCCCAGACGCCCGAGACAATCGATGGCGTGAACGACCACCGATTCGTCCGACGATCCGAGCAGATCGATCACCGCCCCGGCGTGGTCCGGCGAACCGATCAACCCCAGAGCCATCAGGGCAAACACCTTGTTTTCAGGATCGCGACCGCGCAGGTCCTGGAGAATCCCGGCGAGGTCGGTGGCCACCGCGCCCGCCTCGGCGTGCTTGTCGGTTTTCTTCGTGCGTGTTGCTGCCATCGTCGTAACCTGCTGTCTCATGCGACGGGCGGCGGTGGTTCACCGCCGTCCACGCGTCGAATCACGCCGCCTACAGCGGCGAGGCGCTCTTCGAGACCTTGATAACCCCGATCGATATGATAAATACGAGATATTTCAGTGACGCCCCGGGCCACCAGGCCGGCGAGAACGAGGGCGGCCCCCGCGCGCAGATCGCTGGCCATGACCGGGGCGCCAACCAGTTGCGGAACCCCCTTGATCACAACAGTGCGATTGCTGATGGTAAGATTCGCGCCCATGCGTGCCAATTCGGCAACGTGCATGAAACGATTCTCGAACACGGTCTCTTCGGCCGTGGAGGTGCCATTGGCCAGGCTCATGAGCACCATCATCTGCGCCTGCATGTCGGTGGGGAACCCGGGATACGGCAGGGTCTTGATCTCGAGCGCCTGCGGTTGCGGCGCGAACCACACGGTCATGCGCGTCGACTCGACCTCGACCCGGGCCCCGGTCTCACGGACCTTGGCGATAACCGACTCGAGGTGGCTCGGATGGCAACCATCGATCACCAGCGGATCACCGAGCAACGCACCCAACACCAGGAAGGTGCCGGCCTCGATGCGGTCGGGTATGACACGGTATTCGCAACCATGCAGCTTCGGCACGCCCTGGATCTGGATGACGCCCGTTCCGGCGCCCGTGATCCTGGCGCCCATGGCGTTCAAGAATCCGGCGAGATCGGCAATCTCGGGTTCGCGCGCGGCATTCTCGATGGTCGTGTCACCCTCGGCCAATGTCGCCGCCATCATCAGGTTCTCGGTGGCACCGACCGACGGAAAGTCGAGCAGAATCCGGTTGCCAACCAACTTGGGGGCCTCGGCGACGGCGCAACCGGCCTCGAGGCGCACCTGGGCGCCCAAAGCCTCGAACCCCTTCAAGTGAATATTGACCGGGCGAACGCCGATCGCACACCCACCCGGCAACGGCACCCGGGCTTTCTTGGCGCGCGCCAACAGCGGACCCATGACGAAGAAACTGGCCCGCATGGTTTTAACCAGTTCGTAGGGCGCCTCTTCTTTCACGCCGTTGGGCGAACTCAGATGCAGCGTTCCCGCCACCCGATCGTGTTCGAGATCGACGCCAAGGGTCGAGAGCACCTTGCCCATGGTCTCGACGTCCATCAGGTCGGGAACATTGGTCAGTTTGATCGGCCCCTCGCACAGCAGGCTGGCCGCCATGATCGGCAGCGCCGCATTCTTCGCGCCGTGCACCGGGATCGTGCCTTTGAGCGGATGGCCGCCCTCGATCTGGATCAGTGGCATGACTATTTGTCTCCTTGGGGAAGGCTCACACAATCAACCTGAAGTCGGCCCTCGGCGAGCATTTCCTGGGCCAGCTCGTCGGGATACGCACCGAGAAACACCACCCGCACACACCCCGCATTGATCAGCATTTTCGCACAGGTTACACACGGTTGGTGGGTGCAATACACCGTCGACGACCGCGTCGAGACGCCGAAAGCCGCAGCCTGCAACAACGCGTTCTGCTCGGCATGCAGGCCGCGACACAGTTCCTGCCGCTCGCCACTGGGAATATTGCGGGCGGCGCGAATGCAGCCCCCGGGCACCTCGAAACAGTGGCGCAGCGAACTGGGGGCCCCGTTGTAACCGGTGGCAAGAATCCGTTTCTCGCTGACAATCACCGCACCGACCTGCCGCCGCATGCAGGTGGATCGCTGGGCCACCAATTGAGCAATACGCAAGAAATATTCGTCCCAACCGGGGCGGGCAAAATGCTCGGCAGCCACCTGTTTCTTGCCGGCGCGTGCCGGCGTTGCCTTGCCCGCCGACCTTGGGGATTTGCGCGTAGCGTGTTTCTTTGTATTGCTCTTCACGTTACTTGGTGCCATACAAGCGATCTCCCGCATCGCCAAGACCCGGCAGGATATAGCCGTGCTCGTTCAGTCGCTCATCGACCACCGCCGTGAAGATATCGACATCAGGATGCGCCTTGCGCACGGTATCGATGCCTTCCGGACATGAGATGATCGACACCAGACGGATGCGCTTCGCCCCCGACTCTTTCAGAATGTCGATGGCCTTGACCAGCGAACCGCCTGTGGCCAGCATCGGGTCGAGCACGAACACGTCCATGTCTTTGATGTTCGGCGGCAACTTGCAATAGTATTTTACGGGTTGCAGGGTCTCGTGGTCGCGATAGAGGCCGATGTGACCAACCTTGGCCATGGGCATGAATTTCAGCAACCCATCGACCATACCCAGACCCGCACGCAGAATCGGCACCAGCGCTATCAACTGACCCGAGATCATGTGCGCCTTGCACTTGACCAACGGGGTCTCGCACCAGGTTTCTTCGGTGGGGATGTCGCGCGTCGCCTCGTAGGCGATCAACATCGAGATCTCCTGCACCAGTTCACGGAACATGTGCACATCCGTAAACTTGCTGCGGATGTACATGAGCTTGTGTTGCACCAACGGATGGTTTACCACCATCAGCTTGCCCACTGACCGGCCCCCTTAGTTGTTTTTCTGCTCCGACGCCCACCGATCGATTTTGTCGACGCGACGCTGATGGCGCCCGCCGGCAAACGGCGTCGTCAGGAATACTTCGAGAAGTTGCAAAGCCAACAGATCACCCATGATGCGGGCCCCCAGCACGAGAATGTTCGCATCGTTGTGCTCCCGGCTCAGACGGGCCTCGACTTCGTGGTGGCACAACACAGCGCGCACCCCCGCATGGCGATTGGCCGCGAGCATCATCCCCAGACCGGTACCGCAGATCAGGACGCCTCGGGTCCCTGGTTCGGCGCCCACACGGGCAGATACCGCATGCGCGAAATCAGGATAGTCGCAAGACGCCGTATCGTGCGTACCGAGGTCGACGGTTTCGTGCCCCAACTCCCGCAATCGGGTGTTGATGAGGTCTTTCATGGCAAGACCGGCGTGATCGGATCCGAGATAGAATCGCATGGCGCACCGGCTCCTTCGACATGGGCTCGTCCCTCGAACTGCCCCATGATACACAACGAGTCATGGCGGTGCAATCATCGGTCCGGGGTCGTTGTCGTGGAGGGACGCCGTGCCCTCACGGCCCGCGAGGCGCGCGCGCGCGGTTACTGCCGCTGCGTGATCTGGTCGAACGCCGCGAACTTTGCCTCGAGTTTATGCGTGTCGGCGCCGTATTTGAAGCGGCCCGGATCCTCCGGATACGCCTTCAGGTATAGCTCGAGCCAGAACTCCTTGCGCTCCTGGTTCCACTCGGCCCGGGCTTCCCAGCAGTGCAGGTCTTTAACGAACGACAGGTTCAACGGACTGAATCGCCGATCGAGATGGTTGTAGGAGCTGTTGAAGTTGATCTGCCACTCGGGTCGGATGGTGATCTGATAGTTCATGCTCGTGTTGGTGATGCGCCGGTATTGATGCGGGTAGGTGATGTTCGTATCGAACGACCACAGGGCGCTGGCCAACCGATAGCGCACATTCATGTTCGACGGCTTGATCTTGGTCATGCTCATCTTGCCGAACGGCACGGCATCGGGAATGTAGTCGCGACGCAGGAAGAACTCCCAGTTGCGATACGCATCCTGCTCGGAGCGAAGTGAATAATCCCAATAGATCTGCTCGAGTTGCTGGCTTACCCGGTTGTAACTGAAGTTGATCGGGTTGAGCGACCAGGTGTTTTCGGCAATGGCCAGACGGGTACCAAAGATGTCGGTGGTGTTCTGATAGTCGAACTGGAACGGCGACTTTCCCTTCTGCGTCGAGATGTTGTAGTTGAATTCCGCGCGCATGGTCTTGCTGAAGATGTGCGAGGCCCGAACCGCGGTCGCCCCGGTTTCGCGCGACGTCCCTTCGCTGTAGCTCGAGCGCTCATAGTTGTAACTGGGCGTCAACTCGAAGCGGCGGCCCCAGCGCACGGTCGGCGCCGAGAAACTGCTGCGCATATCGTTCTTCGAGGTTTTCTTGAGCTCCTTGAGCGTGCCCTCTTCGTATCGCGCCAGCATCCCCGAGACGTTCATGGTAATCGGCAGCAGGGGCATTGTCACCGCCGGGAAGGTCAGATTCACCTCCGGAACCCGGTTCAGAATCTGGTAGCCATCAGACAATGTATTCTTCTCGCCATCGAGATCGAAGAACTTACTGGCGTTGAGGCTGACGTTCATGAATTTGATGCGCGTCGCGTAATTCAGCAACGTGTTCAACGCCTGGGCTTCCGCATAACCGGCCACTTTGTCGCCGGTGTAGTTGAAACTCGTGCTGACGTTGTCGCCGTTGCTCATCTGGTAGTTGTTAGTCAGGTTGATCTGCGTGTTCGAGTGCTGGCGCACCGTCTCGTCAAGACGATATATTGACACTGATCCGTTGCTGCGGTCGGAGTATTTATACGAACCGCTGAAGCCAAAGCCATAGCCTCGACGCTCGAAATAGTCATAGTTGAAGATGCCGGTAACCCGCGGTCCCAGATCGAGGTTCGTATTGAACTTGAAGTAGAACCCATCGATCTGCGAAACACCTTGCCGCGTATGAAAGAACTTCTCTTTCTCTTCGAGGTTGCTTTCGTCGGCAACCTTTCGATACAGGGTCGCGCTCTTCCATTTCAAACGCAGATCTTTCATGGTCATGCGATGACCCGGGTAGATCTCGACTTCTCTGGCCATAATGCGGTAGTGGGGACTCGATGCGTTCTCGCAGGTCGTCTGCATGATATCGCGCGCCAGACTGTACTTCGGACTCAGGTAGACATCACGGGCGGCAAAGTAGTTGCGGTTGCGCTTGATGGTTGCATTGCGCACCCAACCCTTGCCGTTCTTCATGTTGTAGACCATCAGGTCGCCCGTGGTCTGATCGTAACCCTTCCAGAAATTTACATTGCCTTGCGCGAAGATGTCTTCGTTCTTGGTGTTCGACTGGATATTGTCGGCCGCGATATGCATGTCGCGATACTTGATATAAGCCCGTCCCTTGGTCACCACCTGGTTCGCTTTGGTGCGATACTCGAGGTAGTCACCATAAACCTCGATCGGTGCCTTTTGCGAATCCATGTCCGGCAAGCTCTGCGCCGATGACGGGGCCGGCACGACGATCGAAATACAAAGTATGACGACGGCAATCGCCCAACGAACCCCGCGACGAAGCAAGAGCTTCGTCGCGCTCGCGGCATCGTGTCGATTGCCCGGCATTGGCATGTAATCAGGACGCCCCTTCGAAATAATGCTCGTGCACCAGGGCCATCGCGCGGTCGCAGCAGGCGGCCGGCACGACGGCAGATAGGCGGATGCCCACCTGTTGCACTCCCAGAACCGGCAAGGCGCGCTCGGTGAGCACCCGAGTCAGTTCGGCCACAGGATGGCCACGCCCGGGCAGACCCCGACCGACGACCGAAACCAGCGCCACACTACCGTTGGTTGTGACTTCACGCGCATCGAGGTCTGCAGCATCTTGCCAGATTTTTGTCATCACGTCATAACTGTCCGCACGTCGAAAAGCGACAATAAGATCCTTCCTGCCATCGGCAGATTGCTCCTCACAACTGAGGGGGAGGAGGATATCGTTGCCGGAGTCGTTCCACGTCGGTCGGGTCAGCACCGGCACTCCCTGCACCTTCATGGCGACAAATTTGCGATCGCAGGTGAGACCGACGACTTCGCCGTGCCGGGCGGGTGGGCGATGCACGACGAGACTGCCGTGGGCTGCCACGAAACTCGAGCGCACATGCACCTCGATGCCCGCCGCCCGAGCATAATCGATCGCCCGGGGATGAAGGATTCCGGCACCAAAGCGGGCCAGCAACTCCATCTCGTCGTAGTCGATGGTCGAGATCTTGCGCGCCGTCGGCACCACCTGCGGGTCGGTTGTATACACGCCGTCCTCGTCGGTGTACTTCTCGCAGACCCGTTGCGCCAGTGCGCGTGCCATGGCCACGGCAGTGATATCGGACCCACCCCGGCCCAGCGTGGTGAGGTCACCGTTGTCGTCAATGCCTTGAAAACCGGCGATCACAGCCACCATGCCTTCGGCCAACACTTGCCGCAACCGAGGCAGGCCGGCAATCTCTCGAATTGTTGCCGCCCCAAACCGTGAATCGGTGCGAATACCCAGACTCATCGCATTGAATGACATGGCGCGCACCCCAAGACTCTTGAGCGCGGTGGTCATCAACGAACAACTGACGATTTCACCGGTAGCCATGAGTTGATCGAGTTCGCGCAGATCGGGGTCGGGATGCAACCCATTGAGTTGCTCGATGAGTTCGTCGGTCGTGTCGCCCATCGCCGAAACAATCACCACCACCGCGTGGCCCTGACGGCGCGCATCAGCCACCCTGGCTGCAACCTTGCGGATGCGCTCCGGCGAAGCCATGGACGACCCGCCATATTTCTGGACAAGAATGTTCTCGGACGCGGCGTCCAGAACGATCACCTGCTCTCGCTTACGCCCACGTCGGCAGCGCGTCGCCCTCGACGCGCAGTAGACAACGCAGTCCGGCCAACTTGACCTCGTTTTTGATCTGTTCGATGGCTGCCATCATGGCGCCCTCGTTCACTCGTTCGGTCAACAGGATCAAGTCGCTCGCCTCATCGCCCGTCGCTTCTTCACCCAACCCAAGTTGTGCTGCCGGCAGGACGGTGCGCAAACCGATGCCGTGATCGGCGAAGATCGTGGTGACGCCGGCCAGGGTGCGCGCAAAACTCATGATGCCAAGGCGCAGGTAGAACGCCTCGGTCAGGTCGGTGGCAGGAATGAGAGCAACCTTCGGCAGCCCGGCAGTCGGGCGGTCTCGGGTGTCTTGATACGCCAGCGTGTCGCGCAACAGGCCGCGAAGGATCAGATTCTTGCCCGTGCCCGCGCCGGTGAAGAAGACCGGTGTCCCGTCAACCAACTGTAAATACGCTGCTTCCATGCCTCCGCGCACCTGTGACAACAGATAACGGGAGGGAATGAGCCGCGGTTGCACCCACAATTCAAACCGCCCATCGGCATGACGTTCGGCGATCCCCAATTGGCGCAGCGCGAAACCGAGGCGACCCGCAATGACAACGTCAATACGTTCCAGCCGACCGAACCCTTCGACCGGAATATCGGCCACATCAAAGCGGACCCCAAACACGCAAGAGGCCAGCAGCGCAAGGCGATCACGCGCCACCAGGCTGTGCAGATGACGCCCTGGGTTGGCCGGAGCGACCCCTTGCCACTGCGCCTCGCGCAGTGCTTCGCCCAGGTTCATGCGCGCCTGCTCCAAGGTGGAGCAGACGAACGTCGCCACACCGTCGGTCAGTGCCAGCAACCGCCGGGGTTTCGACAGCAGTAGATCCTCGCGACACAGATCGATGAGCGGGAACGTTCCGCCGATCGCAGCACGAACCCCAGTTTGCGTATTGCCATCGTGCAGCCACCGTTGCCCGGCCAGCTCGGAGTCAGCGGTGATCACCCACGGTGGCAACCAGGCCGGCGCTTTGTCATGTCCACCGAAATGCCAGCCGACCCTCGTGCTCTGGGCGAACTGGGGTTCCGCGACATACTGCCAACCGGGATGATGTGCGGTGGTCTCACCCTGCAGTACAGGGGCCGTCAACAAGCTTGCGTGCCCTTCTCGACGGAGCGTTTCGGCCATGCTCTCTGCCCAATCCGGCAGGTCCACATGACCGAGGCAATTCAAGACCTCGCGGTTCAGCACCATGGTTTCACGTCGTCTCAGGAATGGGCCCCACCGATGCCGGTGGCCGCCCCCAACGTCTCGCCCATGATTTCAGCCAGCGTCGGATGCGGGTGAACAGCATGCAGAAGCGATTGGCGCAGATCGACACCAGTGGCAGCCAAGGCGACCCCTTCGCTGATCAGATTGCTCGTTTCCGGGCCCCAGAGGACACCGCCGACGAGCCGCCCTTCGGCAGACACCAGCAGTTTGACCTGTCCCTCGGCTTCACCGGCACACATCGCCTTCCCGTTGGCGGCAAATTGACTGCGCCCGACTCTCACCGGGGGTTGCTGCTCTCGTGCCGCGTCTTCATTCAGACCAAACCACGAAATCTCAGGTCGCGTGTAGACACAGGCGGGCATGTGGCGATAATCGGCGGTGACTTTCTCACCACGCCACTGGGCGGCCATCACCATGGCATCGTAGGTGGCGCGATGCGCCAGCATCGGCCCGGGGGTGCAATCGCCCAGAGCATAAATACCTTGTATTGATGTCTGAAAAGCGGCATCGACTTTGATGGCCTGCCCCTCGAGTTCGAGAGCGATGCCGGTGCCTTCGCAACAAGACCGGTTCGGTCGCCGACCGGTGGCGACGAGAACGCGTTGGAACGAGCGTTCCTGCCCGGCAAAGACTGCCACGGCGCCCTCGGGCGTGGCCTGCAACGACTCGACCTTCGTGCCGACGAAAATTTCGAGCCCCGATTTCTTGAATACGGGCAACAGGCGTTTGGCTACCGCGGTATCCAACCCCGGGAGAATTTGCGGCATCATCTCGACGATGGTGACCTTCGCGCCGAAATCGGCGAACATCTGGCCCATCTCGAGGCCAATAACGCCGCCACCGATGACAAGAAGCGTCTCGGGAACGCACTCGGCCGATAGCGCTTCATCACTCGACCAGAATATCTTCCGGTCGGCGGGAACCATACCCGGTATTGCCACAGAAGAACCGGTGGCAATCACGACCTTGTCGGCCTGCCCGGCCCAGCCGGCACTCGTTACCTCGACGTGTCGATCGGCGTAAACGCGGGCGTCGCCGCGAACAACATTCACCTTCGCGGTTTTCAACATCTGCTCGATACCGGCACGTAGTTTGGTAACGATCGTCGCTTTGCGTTGGAGAACGGCGTTCCAGTCGTAACCGATGTTATCGGCCGTCAAGCCGTAGTCGGCGGCGTGCCGAAACCGGTGAAATTGTTGCGCTGAAGCCAGCAAAGCCTTCGTCGGGATGCAACCCCAATTCAGACATGTGCCGCCGAACTGGTCACGTTCGATCAGCGTGACACTGGCACCGCTCTTTGCAGCCTGCAGTGCGAGCGGATATCCACCGGGCCCGCCACCGATGATGATGACATCGCATTGATTCACGTGGGTCACCGCCTCTTCCGTGGGATGAAAGAACAATGCAAAAATTGATGGTATATTTACTCGATATTTACAATTGCGGGATCGTTGTCTACTTCTTTTTCTCGATCCAGAACAACACGGTTCCCTTCTCGACCGGCGTCGAGTTGTTGATCAGGGTTTTCATGACCCGACCGTCACCGTCGGCTTTGATCTCGTTCATTTGCTTCATTGCTTCGATGATGCACAACGTCTGACCCTGGGTGACTGTGTCCCCTTCTTTGACGAACGGTGGTGAATTCGGGGAGGGAGCTTGATAGAAGGTTCCGGCGATCGGTGAAACGATGTGGTGATACGTCGGTTCGGCCTTCTTCGGCGCCGGTGGAGGGGTGATGACCCCCGCATTCGAGGTGGCCGTAATGACACCGGGATCGGACGATGGCACCGGCTGGACAAATGGAGCGATCGTCGGCATCGGTGTGTTCGTGACCGTCGGAATCATCACCGGTGTCGCATGTCGTCGCAGCTTCATCTTGAACCCACGGGACTCGAGGTCGAGCTCGGCCAGCCCAGCTTCTCCCATCAGCCCGATGATCTGAGTGACCTTGTCGAATGCACTGGCATCCGGTGATGCTGAATTCTTCGCAACACGAGCAGTTGTCTGCTTCTTCGCCATGGTGACCTCCATGTTCCCGCGTTTCACGCTGCCTCAATGCTGCCGCATTCCGATGCCGGCTACACATGGGGCGAAAACCCGAGGTATTGCGGGATGGCGCAGTCTAGCAGACCATGAAAACGTGTGTCAATGCACCCTGACGCGGTATCCACGGCCATCCCCACGCAGAGCGAGTATTACAGTTTAAACTTTTAACATCAGCGGTATTAACAGTATGGGGTGTGGATTGTGGGGAAAACCAAGGGAAAACCGCACCAGCACAACGAATCGGGGTGTGGATAACTCTGTGGATCTTGGGTACAAACTGTCCACACAATTCCCAGGAAGGGTGGCGTCGGGCAAAATCAGGTCGGTTTTTCAGAATCTGTCCCCGTTTTCATACCCACCACTTATCACTTTTTTAGTTGTGTTATCCACAAATAACCGTTGCGGGAAGGCCTTCCCGGCTGATATATTTCAGACGTCCAAGCGGTGCTAACGACGTGTCATTCGATATTGACGCACATTTGCGGTACATCGACAAGTGTACCCCAAGGGCGCGACGGGTGGGTACAGGGCAGGCAGACATGAAAAAAGACGAAATCTGGAACAGCGTTGTCAGCGAATTGAAGCAGCAAAACGTCGGCGGCTACCTGGTCGAGATGTTGCGAACCACAGCCAGGCCGGTGACGATTGTCGACAACACCCTCGAGGTCGAAATCGCGAATGACTTTGCGCGAAAGATCCTCGAACCCAAAGTGTTTGCTCTGATTCGTGATGTACTGGCCCGCTTCGAGAGGCCGATGCAGGCGCGCATGTCGGTGCGCGGTGCGCAACCCCGACCGGTTCAGCAGGTTCTGCCGGGGGCTGAAGGCGAGACGACGACGACGATCAACAAGCAACCGAAGAGCCACACGGCGCGTGTTGACGGTGTTCTCAATGCCAAATACACCTTTGATACCTTCGTCGAAGGACAGAGCAATGCTTTTGCCTACAATGCCTGTCGTGCGGTCGCGCGAAATCCCGGAAAGCAATACAACCCGGTGTTCATCTACGGCGGCGTTGGTCTTGGCAAAACGCACTTGATGCAGGCCATCGGGCAAGAAGTGTTACGAAACAATCCGAAGGCGAAGATTGCCTATTTGTCGTCTGAAGCATTCACAAATGAGTTCATCAACGCTCTTCGTGACAAGAATCCGAATGAGTTTCGTGCAAAGTATCGCAAAAAAGATGTCATTCTCATCGATGATGTTCAATTCTTTGCCGATAAGGGTGCGGTGGTTGAGGAGTTCTTTCACACCTTCAACGAGTTGCATCAGAACATGCGACAGATCGTCATGACCTCCGATTCGCCGCCCAAGAAGATTCATCGGCTCGAAGAACGACTGGTCTCGCGTTTCGAACAGGGGCTGGTGTGTGACATTCAGCCGCCTGATGTGTCGTTGCGCACCGCAATCTTGAAGGCCGCTGCGGATTCGCACGGCATCGAAGTCGCCAACGAAGTGCTCATGTATCTGGCCGAGCTGGTGACGAACAACGTGCGTGAGCTCGAGGGCGCGTTCACCAAACTGGTTGCCTATGCGACACTGACGGGGCGCCCGGTCAACCGTGATCTGGTCGAAACGGTCTTGAAAGACATCGTTCGGGAAGGCGGCAACGATCGGTTGACCATTCCCTGGATCCAGAAGAAGGTCGCCGAGTTCTACGACATCTCCGAAGTCGAGATGCGCTCTGACCGCCGATCGCAAGCGATAGCGGTGCCGCGCCAGGTGGCGATGTATCTGGTGCGGAATCTCATGAACGAGACGTATCCACGCATTGGCGAAGCGTTTGGCGGCAAAGATCACACCACGGTGATCCATGCCGAACGGAAGATCTCGCAGAAACTGAATCTGGACGAGTCGTTCAAAGCCCAGATCGATCAACTCACGCGGTTGATTCGACCACAATCCGGCGGCTGATCGTCGTTTTTTATGCGGTTCCGCCGCGGTCGGTTCGTCTGACGGCGGTCTCTGGCTCGTTGGGGGCATTGCTGCGTGCGCATCCGGGGCTTGTCGATTCAGGGTTTTCGCAATCTGCAACCGTTGACTCTGCAACCTGCGGGTTGGAACCTCATTCTGGGTGCCAACGCACAGGGCAAGACGAACCTCCTCGAAGGCCTCTATCTTCTCGGTCATGGTCGATCGTTTCGGGCGCGCTATGACCGGGAGATGGTGGCCATCGGGCAGGAGACGGCGCTGCTTCGGGTGGTGGTTGAAGACCAGAACCAACTCGATCACGACGTGCGTCTACAATTATCGGCCACCCACAAGAAGATGTGGTTGGACGGCCGTCCGGTGGCGAAACTGAGCAATCTGCTGGGCGTGTTGCCGATCGTCTATATCTCGAGTTTCGGCATTGAACTGGTCCACGGAGCGCCGGTGGTGCGGCGTCGGTGGCTCGATCGCGCGATCGGCCAGATCGATCCGTATTATCTGCACGTGCTGATCGGGTGCCATCGTGCGGCTGAGCAACGCAACAAGTTGTTGCGTGAATCGGGAGCGCAGGCGGCCTGGTTCGAGGCCATCGAGAGCACGCTGGCCGATTTTGCCGAGCCGTTGTGGGCACGCCGTGAGAAGTGGGTCAAGCGTCTGGCCGGGCGCGTTCTGGAGACATTTGCCCTGTTTTTTCCGGGGGTGGAGCTGAGCATCGAATTGGGGGGGTGGGGTGCGGCAAATGCTGATGGACAGCGGCAGGAAAAGTATCGCGGGGCATTGAAAAATGGGCGACAAAGCGATATAATATCAAGGTTCACCCGCCTCGGTCCCCACCGTGACGATCTGGTGCTCAAACTCGATCAGCGCGACGTCCGGGTGTTTGGGTCTCTGGGGCAGCAGAAGGCGCTGGCGTTGAGCCTCGATCTGGCCGCAGCCCGATTGATGAGCGAAGAGCTCGGGTCACCACCGGTGATTGCACTCGACGACATCTACTCAGAACTCGACCAGCGTTTTGCAGCCCTGGTGCGGCAGATGATCCCGAGTGGGGCGCAGGTCTTCGAGACCGGTGTCCTGGGGGAGCATCCGCCGGTGGTTCCAGATGGCGCCGAGTGTTGGCGGGTGGTGAAAGGTGAGGTGTTGCCGTGGCGCGCGTAGGTTCGGGTAAGCAGCGGGTGGGTGGCGTCCTGCTGTCGATCCTTGGTGCGGTCGGCAAGAAACCGCGCGATCCTGAAGATGTCATGCGTCTGGGCAAACTGATGCATCAATGGGCCGAAATCGTGGGTGAGCAGTTCGGCAAGCAGACGGCGCCGACGAAGGTGAGCGGCGGCACGTTGTTTGTCGAGTGTTCGACGAACCAATGGATGCAGACGCTGATGTTTGCCCGCGATGCCCTGCTCGAGAAGATTCGCGCGTCGGTGCCCGAAGCGGGCATCAAGCGCATCGAAATGCGGCTGGCGCGCGAACGTCATACAACGTGGGACGCGCCGCGACCGATCCGGCCGGCATGGCCCGATTGGCGACAGCAGACCGGGCGCGCCGATTTGCCGCAGAATCCGATGACGGCTCAGATCGACGAAACCCGCGCCAAAATGAAGGCCCGCGAAGAGGGACTGCGTCGCGAAGGCGCTGCGTTGTGCCCGGGTTGTCGGGCTGTGGTGGTGAAGCAAGAGGGGCAACTGTGCGCGGTCTGTCGGTACCAACACTCGTTTGAGCGCGAGCGCATTTTGCGTCGACTGGTGCAAGACAACGTGACCATTCCTGATGCCGAAGCGGCACGCCTGGTGCCGGGAGCAACGGTGTTCGAGGTCCGCAAGGTTCGCACCGAGTTGCGCACCACACGATTGCGCCAGTTACTGGCCGACAACCCCTGGTTCAACAACGACGAGTTGCGCAAACTCGTGCCGCAGGCCACCGCCGACGAGTGCGATCAGATGCGCCGCGAGGTGCGGCAACAGGGCGAACTCGAGATCGAGTCGCTGGTGAAGTCGCTCGATACCGACGAGCCCGATGAAGAGGTCTGTGCAGCCGCGCGCGCCGAGATCTGCCGGGCGATGATGCTCCATTATGGAGTCACACCCGACCGCCTGGACATGAGCTCGGCGGTGTGGTACGAAAAGCTGCCACGGGCGTGGCGCGTTGTATTTACACCGCCGGCTCGCAGTTCACGGCGAAACCGATTGACCACGGCGGTCGAGGAATAATCGAATTCATGCTCATCCATCTTGGCGACAACGAAGTCCTTTCACTTGACAGCGTGATCGCCATCATCAATCTGAAGAGCATCGACCCGACAACTGCTGCCCAGGCGCGTGCCGAAGTGGGCGCCGAAGCGAAGGCGGCAGTACTGGTCGACAGACCCGGCAGTAAGAAGCCGGGTTGGATCGGCTCTTTGCTTTCGTCTTACACACTCTGGGAACGTGGGCATCGCAACCCGATTCCCGGCACGTTGTATCGTCGACGACGTCGGGCGAGTATGCGATCCGATGCCGCGAACCGCAATACAGGGGGAAAAACCGTCAATGGCGACTGAAAAGAACAAGGCGACATCTGCGGCCGAGCTGGTACCCGAGATCACGGGCAGCCAGGTCAACGGCAACGGTGCAGCGGGTGCGAATGGTGAAGACTATTCGGCCAAGAACATTCAGGTCCTCGAAGGACTCGAGGCCGTGCGCAAACGCCCAGGCATGTACATCGGCGGGACGGGCCTCGACGGTTTGCATCACCTCGTCTGGGAGGCCGTTAACAACAGCGTCGACGAGTTTCTTGCCGGGCAGGCGACAACAGTCCACGTCACGTTGCACGATGACGGTTCGCTGTCGGTCCTCGACGACGGTCGTGGCATCCCTGTCGATGTTCACGAGAAAACCGGGCGGCCGGCGCTTGAAGTCATCTTGACCGTGTTGCATTCGGGCGGCAAGTTTGACAAGAAGAGTTATCGCTACAGCGGCGGTCTGCACGGCGTCGGTATTTCTGTGGTGAACGCGTTGAGCGAGTGGCTCGAGGTCACGGTGTGGCGTGATGGGGCGACCTTCCAGCAGTCGTACCGGCGGGGCCTGCCGCTGGGTGACATGACGGTCACCCAGGGTGCCGAGCGCCGCGGGACCAAGGTGGTTTTCAAGCCCGATGCCGAGATCTTCCAGAATCTCGAGTTCAGCTACGACGTCATGTCGAAGCGCCTGCGTGAATTGGCGTTCCTCAACAAGGGTCTGAAGATCGTCCTGCGCCAGAAGAAGACGCAGAAGTGTCATCTGTTCGAGTATCAGGGCGGTATCGCCAGCTTCGTCGAGTTTCTCAACGAGGCCAAGACGGCACTGTTCAAAGAACCGATCTATATGCACAAAGAGCGCGACGACATCGATATCGAGATGTCCATGTCCTATAACGACGGTTACAACGAGCAGTTTTACAGCTATGTCAACAGCATCAACACCGTCGATGGCGGCACCCACATCATGGGGTTCCGCTCGGCGATCACCAAGGTCTTCAACGATTACATCAAGAAAGACCCGGGTGTGCTGGGCAAAGACAAGGGCAAAGAGATCAAGATCTCCGGCGACGACTGTCGCGAAGGCCTGGTCGGGGTGTTGTCGATCAAGGTGCCCGAGCCGCAGTTCGAAGGCCAGACCAAGGGAAAGCTGGGCAATCCCGAGGTTCGCGGCATCGTCGATGCAGCCGTCTACGAGTATCTGACCGACCACCTCGAGCAAAACCCGCACATCGCGCGGGCGATTCTCGACAAGATCCTCAACGCCATGCGGGCGCGCATCGCGGCCCAGAACGCCCGAGAGCTGGTGCGGCGCAAGAATGCGCTCGAGAGCACGAGTCTGCCGGGCAAGCTGGCCGACTGCTCCGAAAAAGACCCGGCGCTGTGTGAGCTGTACATCGTCGAGGGTAACTCCGCCGGTGGTTCCGCCAAACAGGGCCGCGACCGGCGCACCCAGGCGATTCTGCCGTTGCGCGGCAAGATTCTCAACGTCGAGAAGACGCGTATTGACAAAGCACTCGGCAACGAGGTCATCCAGACGCTGGTGGCGGCGATCGGCACTGGCATTGGCAAAGACGACTTCGACATCACCCGCACCCGTTATCATCGCGTGGTGATCATGACCGACGCCGACGTCGACGGCGCGCACATCCGGACGCTCCTGTTGACCTTCTTCTACCGGCACATGCCGCTGTTGATCGCGCATGGTTACCTGTATATTGCCCAGCCGCCCCTCTACAAGCTGAAGAAGGGCAAAGTCGAGAAGTATGCATATTCCGACGACGAAATGAAGGCGATCATGGCCGACATGGGTGGCGACGGTGTCACCATCCAGCGTTACAAGGGTCTTGGCGAGATGAATCCCGAGCAGTTGTGGGATACGACCATGAACCCCGAAACGCGCATGATGAAGCGGGTTGAGGCCCAGGACCAGGCCGAAGCCGAGCGCATCTTCTCGGTGTTGATGGGTGACAAGGTCGAGCCCCGACGCGACTTCATTTCGCAGTACGCGAAATCGGTCAAGAACCTCGACATCTAATGTAAATACACGCGCAGCGCGTTGCTGCTGCGCAGTCCGCGGGAAGGGCAGGCAATCCGAACGATTGGCGGCCTGAACTGCAGAGTGGAACGAAAACATGGCTGACAACGAGAACGAAAACAACAATCCTCCTCCGACCGAACCTACCGACGCACCCAGCGAAGGGCAGCCGCCTGCCGTCGACGGGCCACCGGCACCCCCGCCGCCGCCCGTGCTGCCTCCCCTCGATGATCGCACCAGCGCGATGAACATCGAGGACGAGATGAAAGAGGCGTATATCGATTACGCCATGAGCGTCATCATCGGTCGCGCCCTGCCCGATGTGCGCGACGGCTTGAAGCCGGTGCATCGCCGCGTGCTGTATGCGATGTACGACCAGGGCTTCACCCACAACAAGCCGTTCACCAAATCGGCCCGCACGGTCGGTGAAGTGCTCGGCAAGTATCATCCGCACGGTGATTCGGCGGTTTACGACACGTTGGTGCGCATGGCGCAAGACTTCAGCCTGCGTTATCCGCTCATCGACGGGCACGGCAACTTCGGATCGGTCGACGGCGACGAAGCAGCGGCGATGCGTTATACCGAGTCGCGCCTCGACCGGCTGGCCGAAGAGCTGTTGCGTGACATCGATCAGGACACCGTCGAGTTCATGCCGAACTTCGACGAGTCGCTCAAAGAACCCACGGTTCTGCCGAGCAAGTTCCCGAACCTGATGGTCAACGGCTCGTCGGGCATTGCGGTCGGTATGGCGACGAACATTCCACCGCACAACCTGTCCGAGACGATCGACGCGTTGATCCTGATGATCGACGATCCCGAGACTGACACACAACGTATTCTCGAAGTATTGCCCGGGCCCGATTTCCCGACCGGTGGCATCATCATGGGTCGCGAGGGCATCCGCAGTTATTTCGAGACCGGTCGTGGCTCGATCGTGGTGCGGGCTCGCACCAAGGTCGAAGAGTTCGGCAAGGGCCGCGATCGTATCATCATCAACGAGTTGCCCTACCAGGTGAACAAGGCGAAGCTGGTCATCCAGATCGCCGAGTTGGTGAAAGACAAGCGCATCGACGGTATCACCGATTTGCGCGATGAGTCGGATCGCGAAGGCATGCGCGTGTGCATCGAACTGCGCAAGGGCACCAACACTGAGGTCATCCTGAACCAGTTGTTCCAGCACACGCCGATGCAGAGTTCGTTCGGCGTGCAGATGCTGGTGTTGGTCGACAACCGGCCGCGCACACTGCCGATCAAGATGGTTCTGCGCCATTATCTCGACCACCAGGTCGTGATCATCAAGCGGCGCACGCAGTTCCAGTTGACCAAGGCCGAAGAGAAGGCGCACATCCTCGAAGGTTTGACGATTGCGCTCGACAACCTCGACGAAGTGATCACGCTGATCCGCGAGGCCGAGTCACCAGTGGTCGCCAAAGAGGGCTTGTGCAGCAACTTCGCGTTGAGCGAAAAGCAGGCCCAGGCGATCCTCGAGATGCGCTTGCAGCGGTTGACGGGCCTCGAACGCGAGAAGATCGTCGAGGAGTACCACCAGACGTTGGCGTTGATCCAGCAGTTGAAGGCGATTCTGGGCAGCGAGGCCAAGGTCTACGAGATCATCCGCAAAGAGTTGCTCGAGATCAAAGACAAGTACGGCGACGAGCGGCGCAGCGAGATCAGCATGTCGGCGGCCGAAGCGCTGGCGACCGAAGATCTCATTCAGGAAGAAGACATTCTCATCACCGTGACGCAAAACGGGTACATCAAACGGGTGACGCCGACGGCGTTCCGCCAGATCGCCCGTGGCGGCAAGGGCGTCGGTGTGGGCGTCAAGGAAGACGATGTCATCGAGCATCTTTTCCATGCGACGACACACACTGTATTGATGGTCTTCACGAATGCCGGCAAAGTCCACTGGATCAAAGGCCACAAACTGCCCGAGGGCGGTCGCACGGCGACCGGGCGCGCGATCGTCAACCTGCTCAACCTCGCCGAGGGTGAGCGCGTGACGGCGCTATTGCCGGTGCGCAAATTCGACGAGCAACGTGCTGTATTTATGGCGACGAAGCGGGGTGTGGTCAAGGCCACGCCGTTGGCGGCGTTCTCGCGGCCGATGTCGAAGGGCATCATCGCCATCAATCTCGACGAGGGTGACGAATTGGTGGGCGTGAAGACGATCAAGGGTGACGAACATGTCGTATTGGCGACGCGCAAAGGACAGGCGATCCGCTTCGCCTGCAGCGAAGTGCGGGTGATGGGCCGCGCGGCGCGCGGAGTAACGGGCATTCGCTTCAAAGACACGGCCGACTACGTGATCGGCATGGAAGTCTTCTCGCCGATGACTCCCGAAGAGATCGCAGCCGAAGCGGCGGCGAAGGCAGCGGCGGTGGCGGCCGGCGAGATCGTCGAACCGGATGGTCCCGAAGAGTCCGAGGAGATCGACGACGGTGAGGCACCGGAAGGCGGCGAAGCGAGCAACGAGCCGATTCCGCCGTATTCGGGCGTGATCCTGACCTCGACCGAAAAGGGTTTCGGCAAGCGGACGACGGTCAATGCCTATCGCGTCACGCATCGCGGCGGTCGCGGCGTGATCAACCTGGTCACGCGCGGGAAGACCGGCGACGTATTGGCGATCAAGCGGATGTTCGAGGGTGATGAACTGATGCTGGTGACCAACTCGGGCAAACTGATCCGCATCGATTCCGGCAAAGTGCGCGAGACCGGTCGGGCGGCGTCGGGCGTGAAACTGATTTCGCTCGACGACAAAGACCGGGTGAGTTCGGTGGTGCGCATTCCGGCGAAGGAAGAAACGGCCGACTGAGCTACGATGGCGGCGGCACGGCTCGAATACCGTGCCGCCGTCGTATGTACAGCCCATAACCACAGCGTGAGGCGAAGCAGGCGATGGCAATCGACAATCTGACGCCGGTGCGGCGGCCGCGGGTGCGGTTTTCATCGGAAGTCATGTTTATCGTCTCGGTGATTTTCTGCGTCTGTCTGTCGGCCATTTATCTCTCGCGCTACTTCATGATTCGTGGTTTGATGGCCCGAGAACAGGAGCTGGTCACGCGGGTGACCGAGCTCGAGCGCGAGAACCGCGGATTGAAGCGGCATCTCGACAACCTGTCGACGCCGGCGGGGGTCGAACATCTGGCGCGGGAGCGGCTCGGGCTGGTCAAACCCAACGAGATCGTGGTCGTGCCGATGTATCCGGCCTCGGCGCCGCCCCAGATTGGCAGTCCTCGGGTCGCGTCGTCGTCGTTGGGGGTAGGGCCGCGTCGCGGTCCGCCATAGCTGCGGGTTGCGAGGGGTACGACCCCCACAGTGTACGAGGTCAGCGCGCAACCGGCCGAAAATCCGCACAACTGGCTTGATTATGATTTTGATGTGTGCTACCATGTCCGTGCTGGAGGAATGGCCGAGCGGTCGATGGCGCCGGTCTTGAAAACCGGAGACCGAAAGGTCCGTGGGTTCGAATCCTACTTCCTCCGGTGCGTTGTGTTCCTGGAGAGGTGGCCGAGTTGGCTTAAGGCAACGGTTTGCTAAACCGTCGTAGGGTGCAAGCTCTACCGGGGGTTCGAATCCCCCCTTCTCCGCCGCTATACCGCTCCGCTGCTTTACAATGTATTGTTCTTTTATGTGCCCATAGCTCAGCTGGATAGAGCGTCACCCTGCGGAGGTGAAGGCCAGAGGTTCGAATCCTCTTGGGCACGCTGTTTTAACCCTTTGGAGAGATGGCTGAGTTGGTCGAAAGCGCTCGACTCGAAATCGAGTAGGGGAGTTGAAAGCTTCCCTCGTGAGTTCGAATCTCACTCTCTCCGCTCTCATGGTTCCCCCTGGAAAGGTGGCTGAGTTGGTCTAAGGCACACGCCTGGAGAGCGTGAGCGGGGGAAACTCCGCCGCGGGTTCGAATCCCGCCCTTTCCGCTGGATTCGAAGTTAATCGTGCTAGACGGAGGGCTTGGGGTCCTCTACAAACCGCAAATCCCCATAAGGCGGGTCGAATCCCCACCAGAGGGCTTGGCTGGTGGTACCAGCTCGGTTGTTAAGTGTTGAGGGTTGGGTCCCGCACGGCAGAAGCCCGTGAACCCCGTGAGGACCGGAAGGTAGCAACGGTAAACGTCAGCTTCTGGGTGATGTGGGAGTGCCTGGCCTGAGCAGCGCAGCCGAGATATGGGCCATTGACCTTGTTCGAGGGTGGGTGCACGATTTTTCATTTTCGTGCCGTGAATCGTTCTCATGATAGCGCCCCGAGTCGACGGAGCACCCGTTGATCCGGGGTGTTGTTTTTTGGGGACAGGGTCTGTCCCCTATCCACAGTTGTGGAACGTGAGCGACCTCGATAGAATCATGAAAAACGTGCGCAGACGACCGCCTGCGAGATTGCGAGACCTGTCATGACCGCACCGACGACCCCGCCGAACAAAGAGAATCTCTATCGCAAATACCGGCCCCGCAGCTTTCGCGAATTGCTGGGGCAGGAAGCGATCGTGCGCACCCTCGGCGCTTCGGTGACGGCGTCGCGCGTGGCGCATGCCTACCTGTTCTCGGGGCCGCGCGGCACAGGCAAGACCTCGGCAGCGCGGTTGATGGCCAAGGTGCTCAATTGCCGGGAACCGGTGAAGTCGGCCGAGGGTCTGACCGATGCCTGTTGTAAATGCGATGTATGTCAACGCATCGACAACCAGAGTTTTCTCGACATCGTCGAGATCGATGCCGCCAGCAACAACGGTGTCGAAGACATCCGGCAGATGCGCGAGAAGGTCAAGTTTCTGCCGGCCGAGGGCAAGATCAAGGTCTACATCATCGACGAAGTGCACATGTTGTCGACTTCGGCGTTCAATGCGTTTCTCAAGACGCTCGAGGAACCGCCCCCGCGCGTCGTTTTCATTCTGGCCACGACCGATCCGCAGAAGGTGCCGGCGACGATCGTGTCACGTTGCCAGCATTTCGATTTTCATCCGATTGCGCGCAAGGTCATCATCGAGCGGTTGCGTGAAGTTGTCGGCCGCGAGCGTGAGGCCGATGCGGCGCACTTCCCCGAGGTGCCCGGCGACGTTCTGGCGCTGTTGGCCGAGATTGCCGACGGTGGCTTTCGGGATGCGCTGAGTCTGCTCGATCAGATCTCGGTGTCGGCACCCGGGCACCAGGTCACCGCCGATCAGGTGTTGGCCGTGACCCACCGGCTCGGGCACCGGGTGATGAAAGACCTGCTCGACGCGCTGCTGGGGCAGAACCCAGCGGCACTGCTGACGAAGCTCAACGACCTGTTCTTTCGCGGCTACGAAGTGCAGATGGTGGGCAAGGATCTGCTCGAACACCTGCGACGGTGCCTGATGCTGAAGGTCGGCGCCGATCTGGCAGCGGTCATGGAGATAGCCCCGGAGCAAGCGGCCGACATGAAGGCCCAGGTCGAGAAGGTGTCGCTCGAGTTGTTGATGGCGATTTCGATCCGCCTCGAACGAACACTGTCGCAACTGCGGGGCGCCGCAAATCCGCGCCTGCTGCTCGAGGTCGAGTTGGTGCGCATGGCCCGGCGTGAGTTGTCGCTGGGCCTCGAGGGCATTGAGCGGCGGATCGCCCAGGTCGAGGCAAAGCTGGCGACGCCTGAACCACGTCTGGTCGCAGTTGCCAAAGCCGGAACCGTGCCGTCAGTCGGATCAGCCACGGCCGCGCCCGCCCAGAACGTGAGTACCGGCGGTCGCGCGGCTACGCCAGCACAACCCGGTGCGACGGTGCGGGAGGCGGCGCCGGCTGTGCGGGTCGCGTCGACGGTGCGCTCTGCACCTGCGGCTGCACCGACAGTCGCTGCGCCGGTCACGACTGCGGTCCGATCTGCTGCGGCACCGCCGCCGTCACCGTCGGTTGCGGTTTCTTCTGCGCCGGATGACGAAGATTTGTGGGAGGATTTTGGCGAGGCGGTCGACGGTCCGACGACCGGTGGGACGCAGCCGATGCGGAGCGTTGCCGGTAGCGGTCCAGAGGGTTTTGCGCGCTTTGTTCAGCGTTTGCAGGCGCAGAAACCTCTGCTTGGTGCGCTCTTTGACGGAGCCCGGTGGGTGCGGGCGTCGGGTCGCGAACTTCTGGTCGAGTGCGAGTCGTTTCCGGCGGAGCGATTGCGTGATCCGGCGGCGGTCGAGGGTTACACGCCGATTCTGGTGCAGTGTTTCGGCCCGGGCACGCGGCTGACCATCGTGACACCCGACAGCGCCGGACAGGCCGGCGGCGAAACACCGCAACGCTCGGTTCAGGAACAGATTTCGCGCATCGATGCGGAAACGCGGGCGAAGATCCTGGCAAAACCGGCTGTGGCCGATGCTTTGGCGGTGTTCGGCGGCGAGCCGATCAAAGTCGAGCGCAGCAACTGACAACATTTTGATAGTCGGTTCGGGGTTCGGTGCGCTCGCCGACCCGGGAAAACCCGCTCCTGCTCATTGATCCGATCGTCTCAATCCGTATCAGTACGTTGTTCACAACGGATTTTACGTTGTACACAATTTGCTGTGGATAATGTGGATAACCTTGGGGAAAAGGCATCCAAAGCGAATTGTGGCGATGTGGATAAGACGAGAGTGTGCCCTCGCAAAACCGCATGAATTCAGGAAAATTGTGGTAACTTTTCCGGCCCAACCTCTTGACATCGGCTTCTGTCTTTGCATAGCGCGCACCAATGCAGGTACCGCGTTGTCAAGACCCTCCCAAAACAGCTAATGAAGCGGGTTTGCACGGACAGGGTACGGAGTGGCCGGCACGAAACGGATGACGAGGCGGCGATCGCAGGGGCCGATCTCGGCTGTTATTACGTAATACCCCGTTAACAGCGGGGCTCGCCGGTCAATCGAGACCGAAACCGCGGATGGCGACGCCTTCGCCGGTGAAGAATGGTTCGAGAAGCTGATAACGACCAGCGATGCGCGCGACCAGAAAACGGCGGGCGACATCGGTTTCCAGATCGGTCGACGGTGGAAGCAGGCGCACGGTGATAACACCGTCATGAAGGGTGACGAGCTTGGCGTAGTCGAGGTGATCCTCATCGCCGATGCCCTCGTAAACCACCATGAACAGACGATTGTCAACGCACCCTGCCACCCAGGCATCGAGGATGATATTACCTTCTTTGGGGGTGTACCGACCCAACGCTCGCGACGAACGCAATACCGTGTCATGCACGTCGACGCGCACAGATTTATCAGTTTTTTCAAGATGAATGAGACTGTTTCCGAAAAAGATCGGCTCGGCGCTCAACGGCATTTCGAAGAGAAGCTTGCCTTCGACATTGCATACATACGTGCGGTTGCGGGCGGAGTCATAGACGGCGAGCCGGCTGCCGGCCGGGTCGGCAAAGATGTAGCGGATGTGCGAGAACAGCTTACGCTCGCCGATCTGGCCCAGGGTGCGCAAGAACCGGCGTTGTTTGAACAGGTAAACCGCATTGCGCGTATTGTCGGCCAGCGCCACGGTCTGGTCTTTCATCATGGCGAAATCAGTGAAATGAAGAAGGCCCCGTTTTCGATCGCGCAGCAACACGGTCCTACTACCTGTTGCGCTGTCGCATGAGAGAATCTGGCGCCCCGGCACATCGAGCAGGTGGATGGCGTCGCCAACCACGGCGAAGGCCGGATGATGATCGAGGTGTTCGGAATCGGTGGTCGACGCGGTTTCGGGCAGATGCAGATCGCAGGTGGCAACACCGTAGGGGAAAGTTGCGATCACTGTTGCCTCGAGCAGGATTTGTCCCGATGCCAGGGGCGGCAGGGCCGCCGGGGTGTCGTCGTCGACGGCATGAAAGGCGCTACCGGTGCCCGGGTCGGTAGGGGTTGCCACGCCCGAAGCGGCAAACACGACCGCTTCTTGCGGCCAGATGCAGATTTCCGGGTCGCTGGCGATGCGTTCGAGCGCGGAGAGCGACGGCGATCCGCTTGGGTTTGCTGGTGTCGCGGGGTCGGGGCCGGCCAGGGCCGCGGCGAGCGGGAGCAGCAGCGACAGAGCAGACACGAATAGGGCGCGGCGAAGTCTGGTCGGAACCATGGGGATTGGCAGCGAGGGCAGGAGTGATGACATATGACTTACTTTGTATTCTTTGGCATGGCGAGTGTCGCCGTTGCCACGAAGGTCTTGGGATCGAGAACGGGGCCATAGGCATCGTTGGCCCGCAGTTCGAAGTGAAGGTGCGAGCCCGTCGAGCCCCCGGTGTTGTTGCAGTGGCCGATGGGCATGCCTTTGGCGACCACCGTTCCCTGCGGCACGCGGTCGGCCTTCTTGAGGTGCGCGTACCGCGTGAACACCTTGCGTCCCTCGCTTTCGTGGGCAATGATCACCGAGTAGCCGTACCCGTTCTCCCAACCGCTGTGCACGACACGACCGGCGCCGAGTGCCTCGACGGTCCAGCCCAGGCAGCGCGGATCGGCCAGGTCGATCCCTTTGTGGAGGATCCGGCGCTTCTTGATGGGATGCATGCGGAAACCAACGTCGTCGGTCATGCGGACCTGCTGACCTGGGGGTGCGATCAGCGGTATGATGCCGCCAAAATCCTGCGACAACGAATAGATCTTGAGCAACGCATCGTCGGCGGTGATCCCGGTGGCCGCTTCATCGGGTGCCTTCTTCAGGCTTTTGAGCGCGGTCTTGTACGCCTGCACTGACTGTTTCTTTGCTGCCTTTTTCTTCTCGGGAGCCGCCAGGCCATTGGCATACTGTTCCTGCGCGAGGCCGAGCAAGAACGAGTAGCGTCCGATCTTGGCGGTGTCTTTATTGCTTTCAGCAATACGCACCAGTTGGCGATAGTGCTGTCCGGCTTGTTGCAGGTCGCGCAATACCCGCTGCGACCCCTTGTCGGTCAGGACCGTCTCGAGGGCGCGGAGCAGATCGTCGTCGGCCTTGACCTTGAGCAATCGTTCGAACTGCTGCAGGGTCTTGGTGTTGAGCAGACCTTTCTTGTCGTTGAGATCGAGCAGTTGGTCGAGGCGGGTGATTTCGGGGATGGCGTTCTTGCCCAATAGGTTCTTGATGAGCGGGTGCGCGGCAATGGCCCGATCGGTGGCGTCGTCGATTTCTTTGGTTTGCTGTTGCGGGGGCGCCGGCGGGCGGGGGCGCGGCAGCGCTAGATTGGCCGGCACATACACCAGTTCGGGATCGTTTGCGTCGCTTGCCGAGCTCTTTGCCGCGGCGGTCTTTGCGCCGACCTGCCGTTTTTTTGCTGTCGGCGTCGCTTTCGCCAACAGCACTGCGTTCGCGCAGAACAGAGCGAGAAGCAGAGAGACCCCGACGACGCGCCAGCCACCGACACCGACCGACCGAGAGTTGCGAATCGCCATATCAACCTCATGCATGCGAAAGTGAAACGTTGCGTTGCCGGTGTCAATGCTAACAAGAACCCGCAATGTGGGCAAACGCCGGGTCAGCAGACGTCGCGTCACCCCATGCCACATCGCCAACGTCGCGTCACCGCATGCCACATCGCCAATGAGAACGGCCCCGGGCATTGACTGCCGCGGGGCCGTGTGACGACCGGGTAAGGGTTACTTGCCCCAGTCCATCGCCAGCTTGCGCTTCTTCTCGGCACAATCTTGCAGGTAGAGGTTGATCAGGCGCTGATAAGGAATGTCGATCTTGGCGCTGAGGGCCTTGAAATACTCGACGACTTCGGTCGACAAGCGGATGGTGATCGGCTTGCGGACGCCTTTGTCTCCGCCCAATTTCTTGGCGACGACTTTCTTGGGGGCAGCGGCTTTCTTGGCAACGACCTTCTTGGCTTTGGCGGCGGGTTTCTTCTTCATCGGATGCTCCTGTTTTTGGGTTTGGATTTACTCAGGGCCCTGGTCGGGCATACTGAATATTCATATCGTATTGCAAGAATTTCACGAGGTCAATAACTTTAAAACAAAACCCCGCCCCGAGTTCTGTCGGGCCGGGGTGCGGGAGGAGAGGAGAAAGACGTCCGCTTGGAAAACGTTATGACAGAGACGAGCCGGCGACGGGCATCACCAGCAGGTCGATCTGGGCCGGCGAGAGGGGAACAGGGTTGGCGTTGCCCGTGCGGGCTTCGCGGAAAAAGAACTGGTTGGTGGCGGCGTTCGGGTCCTGGGCCTCGCGTTGCGACGGGCTCTTCCAGATGCGCTGCAGTTCCTGCAACAGTTGGCGGCGCTCGTTGAGGGGCAAACGCTGGCGCAGACGCGGATCGCTGCGCAACTGGTTGCTCAGTTGCTGGAGTTCCTGATGGGTCAAGTGATCGCGAAATGATTCGAGAAACACGCGATTGTGCGAGTTGAGGCCGCCATCGAGCGCCTGTTTGAGGGTGACATCGCCGACCATATCGAGCATCTTCTGGCGCGGCATCTTCTGGGCCATGTTCCAGAAGTCGCGCGACAATTCGCGGTTGTTGATCGCCGAGAAGCCGGGGCGACCCCGGGATTGCGGGGCGTAACTGCCCGGGTTGGCCTGCAACGGCTGGGGCGTCGTGCTCGGCATGGGCAGGGTCGGTTGCATCGATGGGCGGGCGCGCAGTACGTTCATGGGGTCTTGCCTCCTGAGAACCTGGGTAAGGTTCTTTGCGTTTTCTCTGCGATAGCTATCGGCACGTTGCGCCCGAGGTCTTAGCCGGGTCGTGAGAAAATGTTATGCTGTCGCCGGCGATGCTGCGCAAACGCTTACGAGATGCAGGTTTCAGTGAGCAGTCGTCGCGCTGGTTGTGCGCAGAGCAACGGGGCCGCCCGCTCACGACTGCCGCCACGGACGTGGGCAGGAGCCCCGGATCGGGCCTGCGCCAGGGATGGCGCGTCTCGGCCCGAGCAGGCGGCGTTTCGGGGTGGCACCCGGACGATGCCGCTTCCCCGATGGGCGTAATGGGGCAGGGCAAACGACCCGTCGTTGAAGGGCGGCAGAAATTTCGCGTGAATGGGATGTGCCGACGATGATGAACGACCCCGTTTTGTTTCGCCCGGTGACCGATCGGGCGCAGATCGAGCGCTTTCTGCGGCGCGATCCGGGCCGGCACCTGTACGCCCTGGGCGATCTCGACGACTTCTTCTGGCCGCGCACCACCTGGTTTGGTGCATTCGTCAATGCCGACAACAGGGCCGAGAGTGGTTCCGTGGTCGGGGGATCCGATCCGGATGCGTTGCGCGAACTGGTGTTGCTTTACCGCGGCAACTCACTGCCGACGATCCTGGCGTTCTCGGCGGGCGATGATGCGCTCATGCGGCGGCTGTGCATCGAGGTTCTGCGACGCCGGCCCGAGCAATACTACGCCCACCTGAGCGTCGGCATGGTCGAGCGGCTTCGTGAATGCGGTGTCGTTTGCGAGGACAACGGCCTGCACCAGCGGATGATGCTGCGCAGGTTGTGCCCGGCGCGAGGTGATCTGCGGGCCGGCGAGTCGATCGTGCGCTTGGGGGCCGATGATCTGCCGGCGATCGAACGGCTCCTGGCCGAGAGTTACCCGGGCAATTGGTTCGACCCGGCGATGCTTGCGACCGGCCAGTACTACGGTGTTCGCGCGGAGAGCGGAGGGGCACTGGTGACGATGGCGGGGGTGCATGTTGTTTCGGCGTCGTTGCGCGTGGCTGCGATTGGCAACGTGACCACGCATCCAACGCAGCGGGGCCGGGGATTGGCGGCAGCCGTGGTGTCTGAACTGTGTCGGAATCTCGCGGCCGTGGCCGACCACGTCGGCCTCAACGTGGCGGTCGAGAACGCCGGAGCGATCGGGTGTTACGAACGATTGGGATTTGTAACATGCTGTCAATACAACGAGGTCGTGATTGGCCCGATGAGCTGAATTGCCGACCCGCCGGTCTTGCATCGACATGGTTGGCGACGCAAACGACCCGAGGGTGTGGTTCGCCCGTTTTTCGGCGGGCCACAAAAACACCGGCCCCTGGTCCTGCGCGATGCAGTATCGGGGGCCGGTGCGCCGCCGGACCGAGATCGGAGGAGGGCCGGCGGGGTGAAAACGGTGAGCTGGTGCGATCAGCCGCGCAAGAAAGCGCTCAATCGGTCGGCAAAGTGGTGAGTGTCGAAGATGACCGACAGATGGCCGTTGCCGCTGTCGTAGTAGAAGGTCTCGGCCTTGGGCATGTGCTTCTTCATCAGTTCGGCCTGTGCGCGCGTGAACATCAGGTCGGAGTCGTCGATGATCATCAGCGTGCGCGCGTTCAGGCGGCGCCACGCGGTTTCTTGATCTTCTCCCGGCTCGGCCAGATCGTAGAGCGCGTTGGCCTTGGCAATATACATATAGGAGTTGGCGTCGAAGAACTGCATGCGCTGCAAGACGGTGCCTTCGACCTCGAGCTCGATCTGGTAGCGGCCGTCGAAGCTGGTGGCCGGCAACGGAATCTTCTCGCCGGTCGGGTCGGCCACCTTGCGGCCGCACAGCTTGTCGGCCCAGGCATCGGTGCGGGTCGCCACCAGCAGAATCTTGAACGCGTTGAGCAGGCCGGCGTTCGGAGGCGTGTGGCCATAGTAATTGCCGCCGCGCCAGTTGGGATCGAGGCGGATGATGTCGATGCCGAGCTGGTTGGGCACCATGATGCCCCACGGCCGGATCATCGGGGTGGCGCCCATGGCGACGACGCTGCCGACCATGTCGGGATAGAGCTTGTTCCACATGAACGCCTGCAGACCGCCCATCGATGGGCCGATGACCGCGGCGAGTCGCTTGATCCCGAGGCTTTTCACCAGTTCGTGCTGCACGCGCACCATGTCATCGATTGTAAATATGGGAAAGTCACAGGCGTATTCGCGGCCGGTCTGGGGATTCTTGGTGGCCGGCCCGGTGGTGATGACGCGCGGGTTGTTGGCATTGATGTTGCCGATGACGTCGCTGCAGATAACGTAGTATTTGTCGGTGTCGATGGCCTTGCCGGGGCCGACGATGGCGTCCCACCAACCGGGGACCGGGTCTTCAGCGGTGTATTTGCCGGCGGCATGACTCTGGCCGGTGAAATAGTGGCACAGCAAGATCGCGTTGTCTTTGGCGCTGTTGAGCTTGCCGTAGGTCTCGTAGCCGATGGTGACCGGCAACTCGCGACCCGAGATGCCGAAGCGGTATTTTGCCAGCGAAAACGGGTGTTTCTCGACGAGCATGGGTGTCCTCCGGGTTTGGGATGAATCGAGAATGCGGGGTTTCGTGGGCATGATATACCCGGGGTGGCGTGGGGCACAAATGGACGCGGCCCATCGCAACCCTGGTGTTGCCGCAGCGAATCAGGCGATCACGTACACGTGTCTCCGACGGCCGATTCAGGCCATCAGGCTGATGACCCTGATACTGTCGCAGCCGCTACGCCGATTTCTCCGGTGCCGGCGCTTTGCGGTCCATCAGGCGGTCGAGCTGGCTCTTGAGTTGCGCCAGTTTCTCGGCGAGATCGACCATGTTCTTGCTGCGCAGTGACGAGGCCAGCGCATCGCCGAAGATGAGGCGCACCTTCGGGTGCGACGGCGGCACGTAGCCGCTGGCGCGGTCGTCGGCGAGAACCCAGAACACGACCTGGTCGCAGAACGGCACCCACTGCAGGATCTCGGCGAAATCGTCGTAGGCGCTCATCTTGCCGGCGATGATCTGCGGCACGTATTCGATCTGGTTGGCATTGTTGTAATAGATGCGCTCGGTTTCGGGCACGATCGGGGCGATTTTGAGATTCGGCAGCGCGACCTTGAAGCGCACCTTGCCGTAGAGATTGACGGCGATCTTCTCGGCGAGCGAGGTCCAGCGGGTGGCGATGTCGCGCCAGTCTTGCGAGAACTGCAACAACACCTTCTGGAACGGTTCGTAGGTCTTCAGGGGTTCCCAGGTGTTTTCCATGGCCAGGAACGGCGAGTGGTTGAACAGGGCGCCCAGCATCGTGCCCAGGCCGTTGTTGACGAAATGACGGCGTGTCAACTGGCCTACGGCCTTTTCCGGTTCCCAGCCGAGGCGGTCGTGGACGAGCCAGTCGGTGGCGCCCGCCGCCGTCTGCAATGCTTCGGCGCCCCGCCAGATATCCGACTGTTCGGCGTATTCCCAGGGTTGGAAGCGGTTGGGGTAGGCGTTCGTCAATACGTTGTGCAGATTCTGGTTGAACAGGTCGAGCAGCTTGCTCAAACCGTGCTGGTGGAAATCGCGCAGACCGATGCGTCGCGGCACCTCTTCGACCGGAATCGCCAGTTTGGTCTCGATGAGCCAGCGGGTCGCCGAGCCGGCGATCTCGTGGCGGTCTTCGCGGAACCACAAGCGCTCTTCATCTTCGGGGAACTCCCAGGCATGATACTGGCCGGGAAAGACCGCTTCGGCGATGGCAAACGGTGATTTGTTGTATTGCACCAGCAGATGCTGCAACCCCGCGGCATGAAGGTTCTCGGTGGTCATGCGCCCGGGGAGTTCCTCGGGGCTGATGCCCTGCCGTTCCATGAACCACTGCACCGCCTCGCGCGTTTTGGCGACGAGGTCGCCGGTGGTGAACCACGTGCCGGCGGTGTCGAACTGCCAGGGTTTGTACCGGCCGGGCATCGCCAGGTCCACGAGTTGGTGCCGATTGCCGCCGGCCCAGGCGAGTGCGTCTTCGAGACCGTTCTCGCGGCAGAAGGCGTCGGTGAAATCGAGCGGCAGCAGGTCGAGGTCTTGCACGCGTTCAGACAGATGACGCAGCGCGGCCTCGGTCATGACGCGCGCAAACAGCTTTGCCGATCCATCGTGGGCGAAAACCAGCGACGGCACGCGACCGCGCTTTTCCTCGACGGTGCGCACCAGTTCGGCGGCTTCGTCGTCGCTCATGCTCTCGGGAGGCCGGCCGAAACGTTGCAGGAACGCTTCGCGATTGCGCTCGAGACCGAGCAGGGTCAGGCACTCGCGCACCTGCACCGGGTTGATCTGAAACTTCTCGGCGAGCTGGTCGTCGGTGAAGAACAGGAACTCATCGGACAACTTGGCCAACACCGATTTGAAAACGGGATCGTCGGGATCGATGCCCTGCACCGAGGCGAGCGACGGAGCGGGTGCCGTCGCGACCATCGCCGTGGGAGCCCCTGGCAATGCGACCGGTCCCATCGGACCCATGACGGGAACCCCGCCAGGGGCGGCGGGTGCGGCGAAGTTCGAGGCGACCACGACGGAGGGGATGACCTGGGGAACGGCGCGGCGGGTGGCCGCCAATCCCGAACTGGTCGAGTCTTCGTCGCTGCTGGTAACCACGAGCACCTCTTCGAGGGTGGTCATGCCCTCAAAGGCGCGTTGGATGGCGATTTCGCGCATCGTCTTCATGCCGTTGAGCCGGGCGACGCGGCGGACGACCTGCTCGGTGCCGCCTTCCATGATGATATCGCGCAACTGGTCACTGATGGCCATCGATTCGTAGACCCCGAGCCGGCCGTAGGCGCCGGTCTGGTTGCACTCCTTGCAACCGACGCCGTGGTAGAAGGTCGTCGCGGCGACCCGTGACGGGGCCAGTTTCAAGCGCTGAATGGTCTTCTGCGAGGGCCGGTATTCGGCGCGGCAGTGCGGACAGATGCGGTGCAGCAGTTTCTGCGCGATGACCAGTTTCACCGCGGCCGCGACCAGGTAGGGGGGCACGCCCATGTTGATGAGGCGGTTGATGGTCGCCGGCGCGTTGTTGGTGTGCAGCGTCGAGAGCACCTTGTGGCCGGTCAAACTGGCGCGGAAAGCGATCTCGGCCGTTTCGAGGTCGCGGACCTCGCCGACGAGCACGACGTCGGGATCTTGTCGCAGGGCGGCGCGCAGACCCATGGCGAAATCGAGGCCGATCTTCTCATTGGTCTGCACCTGGGTGATGCCGTCGATGCGGTACTCGATCGGGTTTTCGATCGTGAAGATGTTGATCTGCGAGTTTGTGAAATAGCGCAGCATGCCGAACAGCGTCGTCGTCTTGCCGGCGCCGGTCGGCCCGGTGACGAGGGCCATGCCGTAGGGTTCATCGAGCTGGGTTTTCACGCGCTCGAGATCGTCGGGCAGGAAGCCGAGATCGTCGAGGTTGTACGCCGAATCGCGGGCCAGCAGGCGCAGCACGGCCTTTTCGCCGAGCAGGCTGGGCACCGTGCTGACGCGGAAGTCGATGTCGTGGCCTTCCATGCGCACCTTGAGGCGGCCGTCTTGCGGCAGGCGTTTCTCGGCGATGTCGAGGTGCGCGAGAATCTTGACGCGCGAGATCAACGGCAGAAGCAGGCTCTTGGGGCCGGTCATCATGTCGTGCAGGAGGCCGTCGATGCGGAACCTGATCAGCAGGATATCTTCGCGCGGCTCGACGTGAATATCGGAGGCGCGCTTCTGGATGGCCTGCTTGAACACGGCGTTGAGGAACTGGACCACCGGGCCTTCTTCGGAAGTACGCCGCACGGCGTCTTCACCATCTTCGCCGGTGATCGTCTCTTCGCCAGACACTGAAAAGCCGTCCCATGAATAAAACTGCTTGATCGCGTCCTCGATCTGGGCGCGCGGGGCGATCATCAGTTCGAGCTTGCACTGGGTCAGGAAGCCGATCATGTCGGTGGCCATGATGTCGAACGGGTCGGCCATGACGATGGTCAGCTTGTTACCGTCTTTCTTGAGTGGAATTACTTTGTATTGCTTGGCCTGATACTCGGGAATGATCGAGATCAGCTTGGCATCGATCTTGATGTTGGTCAGGTCGATGACATCGATGTCGAGAAACTGCGCCCACACTTCGAGCACCTGGTTTTCAGAGAGAAAACCCATGCGCAACAGGATATCCTCGAGTCGTTCGAGGGTCTGGGCCTGGATGTTCTTCGCCTTTTCGAGTTGGGCGGCGTCGAGCAGACCGAGCTCGATCATCAGGTTTTCAATGGTCTTCTTCGGGCGCGTCGTGGTGCTCATGACCTGTTCTCCAAGCGGTTGGATGGGCAATGCTTCATTCGGCGGACGTGGCGACCGGGCTGGCGGAACCGGAATCGGACCCGCTGCCGGAGCCGTCGAGCGAGGTGATGACGGCGGTGCCGCCACTGCGCGAGCCGCTGCCGCTGCCCGAACCTGCAGACGCGGGGCTGCCGGTCCCAGTGCCCGCGATGTCGGAGGTGAACGAGGGTTCGGCGGCGGGTTCGGTCGTCGGCGGTGGAGTTGCGGGGCGCGCGGTCGGGCGCGGCTTCTTCTTGTTTTTCATATACGGGTCGTAATCAACGACCTCGATGCGAAACGCGCGGCGCTCTCTCGATTGCATCTTGCCGCGCAACGGTTTGTAGCCGAGAAAATTGACGGTCACATGGCCGAGCCGCTTGGGAAGTAACCGCACGACGGTCTGGTCGCCGTCTTCTTTGCTGTTGATGACGTCGAGGCGGTTGTCATTGTAATCGAAGTAGGGGTGCCAGTAGACCTGGTTGCCGTCGAGGAACCGGGGCAGTTTGAGTTCGAACGGGCGCATGATCTTGACATAGATCGTGTCGCGATAGCGCCGGGGCGGCGTGAGCCGAATTGTCGTGGCGTTCGACATCATGCGGCGGGGTGTCGACATGATCACGCCGACGATGCGGTAATCGCCCTGGGGCAGGGGTTGGTTCATGCGGTCGACCGACTTCCACATCATCGGAAAGGTGAGCGTTTCGCCCGGGTTGATGGGCAGGCTGTGGCGGGCGTCGCGCCACGTATATCGATTGTATTGCGACCAGCGCCAGATCTCGGCGCGATGGTGATACACCGCCAGGTCGGCGTGCTGGCCGCCGAAGAAGTCGACCTTGACGCATTTGTCGGTGCGGTTGCGGACGGTGACCGTGAAGGTGGCGCAATCACCCGCCGGCATCTCGGGTTTGTCACCCCTGACCGTGACCTCGACGTCGCGGGTGTTGATGTATTCCCACCGTCGCCAGGCCCATTCGGGCTCGGCGTGCAGAGCAGAGACGACCGAGACGAGCGCGCCAAGAAGCGCCAGCAACGCTCGGCCGATGGACGGTTTCACTCGCGATGGGCGGTGCAGCATGGGGTTCTCCTTGCGACCACTTTGTAACACGGAAAACAGCACCGACACAAGCATTCACCGCCTGCAATACATCGCGCGCGCCGGACGCGTCTGCCATCATGCCCCCGAAACGAAACGTGGGTTCGCCGTGCGAAAACGACCGGTCAGCGGTTGGGCAGCAACTTCTCGAGTTCGCGTTCGAGACCGCCGTTGCGCAGGTTGGTCGACACCACTTTGCCGTCGCCGTCGAGCAGGACCATCGAGGGAATGCTGCGAATGCCGTAGGTCTTGCCGACCTTGTTGTTCCAACCGAGGCCGTCGAAGTACTGCGGCCAGGTCATTTTGTTCGCACTCAGATAATTGTCGAGGGCCGAGCGGTCCTTGTCGAACGAGATGCCGACGATCTCGAAGCCCTTGGCCTTGTACTTGTCGTAAGCCGCGACCAGATGCGGCACCTCGGCGCGACACGGCGGGCACCAGGTGGCCCAGAAATCGACGAGCAGGATCTTGCCTTTGAACCGCTCGAGTGAAAGCGGTTGGCCATCGGTCGTGGACATGCCCGCGGGGAACGGCTGGAACACACCGCCCTTGCTGCTACCGGCCGGCACGGCCGCACCGCCGGCCGCCGACGAGTTCGAGGTGCACCCGGCGGTGATGATCACCGCAAACGCCACGGCAAACACGAGAGTACCGGACAGTTTTCGAACGATACGCATGCAATTCGACTCCTTCATGAAACGATCGTGCGCTGCGGCTTGAGTGTGTGTCACGAAACTATGTAACATGCCGGCTATCACGACACAAACAGGGAGCACCCCAATGACCATCGACCCGCAGCCTTTGCCCGAGCACACGACGAGTGCGCCGGCGGCGACGGCGTCCGGTGCCGCATGCCGATGGTGGGCCGCGCCGCTCGTCGTCTTTGCGGCGTTTGGCTTGATCGTGTTGTCGCCGCAACTCGGGCACGAACCCAACCAGGCGGTGACGGTCACGATCGGCGCTTTCGGCGTGCTGTTTGTCATGGTGCGGCGAGGCGCGTGGCCAAAGGTCGGCGATGATCCGGGGCGTTGGATCGTGCATTTCTTCGCAGTCTTGGGCGTGTTTTGGTGTCTTGCCGTGCATGTGCCGTTCGGTCGCTGGCTGTCGCGACCGATCCTGTTGCCCGCCGCCGCAGGCCAGGCCGATGCGATCGTCGTGCTCGCGTCGGGGTTCTACGAGCAGGGTGACCCGACGTTTGCCGGTTTGCAGCGATTCCTGCACGGCGTGAAACTGTTCCGCGACGGGCGTGCGCCCAAGATCTTTTTCAGTACGAGCAGTTTTGTCGATGAGACGACGGGGCGGCGCGAAGCCGACTGGGTTGCGTCGCTGGCCGCGCTCCTGAATCTGCCGGCCGGAAAGTTCGAGATTGTGCGCGAAGGCCTGACGACGCGCGATGAAAGCCAGGTCTTCGCTCGCATTTTGCCGCCCCAGGGAATTCGCACGATTCTGCTCGTCACCAACGGGCCGCATATCCGGCGGGCGACACGGGTGTTCACGAAGGCCGGGTTGAGTGTATTGCCGGCGCCGGTGCAACGCCCCGAATCGGTCGACAGCGCCTGCGACTCGACGTATGCGTTGCTGAACTACGCCATGCACGAGCTGATCGGGCTCGTTGTCTATCGCATGCGCGGTAACATCGATGAACTGTGAGCCGGCGTCGTGCCGCAACGTTCTGCACGTCATCAACGCCTTGACCTACGGTGGTGCCCAGACCGTGGTGGCTACACTGGCTGCGGGATTGGCGCGGTCCGGCAGTCACCCGCTCGTCGCGGCGTTTCGCGACGGACCGATGCGGGGTGCGCTCGAGCGGGCCGGGGCCGAGGTGGTGATCCTGGGCGAACGCGGCTGCGATGTTCCGGCCGCGTTGTCGTTGGCGCGACTGCTGCGCGAGCGGCGGCCGGCCGTGATTCATGCCCATCTGTTTCGCGCCGCCGCCTGGGCGCGCCTGGCGCGTCGGCAGGTGTGCGCGTCGACGCCCCTGGTCGTGTCGGTGCACGGGCGGGAAACACCGTGTTATCACCGTGTTGAACGGCGACTGGCCACCTGGGCCGATGTGCTGACCTTCCCTTCGCAGGCGTTGGCCGACTGGTATCAAGCGACGATCCGCCGCGTGCCGGCCGGTCGCCGGCGGGTCATTCATCCGGGTGTCGAGCCGGTGGTCGACCTCCGGGCCGACCCGACGGGCACCGATTTTGCCGTGGGGGCCTGTGGGCGCCTGCATGTCGCGAAGGGTTTCGCTACCCTCATCGAGGCGGTGGCACGCTGTCGGGATGCCGGGGTGCCGATCAGATTGCGCATTCTCGGTGATGGGCGCGAACGCGAGGCGTTGGTCGCCTTGGTGGCGCGGCTGCAACTGGCCGACGCGGTGTCGTTTCTCGGCGCCGGTCCAGCAAGTGCCGCATTTTTTGCGAATCTCGTGCTCTTCGCCGCGCCCTCGCACGACGAGGCGTTCGGCCTCAGTGCCGCCGAGGCGATGGCCCACGGTCTGCCGGTGGTCGTCGGCGATGTGGGCGGGTTGCGCGAACTGGTGCGCGAAGGCACCGACGGTTGGCGGGTGCGGTCGGGGGATGCTGCGGCCCTGGCGGCGGTGTTGCAGGAAGCCGCCTCACGCCCGGACGAACGCCGCCGCCGGGGGACGTGCGCTCGAGCACGCATTGCCGCCGATTTCTCGGCGACACGCATGGTTGCCGCATACGAGGAGCTCTACGACGGGTTGAACGCGGTGCGGCCTCGCCGGGTCCTGGTCGCCGTCAGTTCGCGGCGCACCGGCGGCGGCGAGAATCTCGCCGGCCACCTGACCCGATCGCTGGGCGAACGCGGTTGGACCGCGACCTGCGTCTGCGGTGAGGGCAAACTGGCCCGGCTCTGGCGTGGTGAGGAGTCCGGGGTGGCGCGATTGGCCACGACCCACGGCGTTTCTTTGCGGGCGGGCGGGCTGTTTCTGGGCGCGCGCATCGGTGCACTGGCCCGTCGGCATGATGTAAGCTCAATGTATTTACATCTGAATCGCGCCGCCTTGGTGGGCGGCTTGATGGGCCGATGGTTGGGGGTGCCGACGGTGGGGCATGTGCATGGTCTGAATCGCGCCTCGTATTACCGCCGGGCCGATCGCCTCGTGGCCGTGTCGACCGCGGTGGCGCGCCATCTCGTCGACCAGGGCATTGCTGCCGAACGGGTGGCGACGTTGCCCAACGGCATTCCCGGCGCGGCCTGCCCGCGCACGATCGAGCCCGGACCGCCTTGGGTGATCGGCGTGGTGGCGCGGTTTCATGCCAACAAGGGTCATGCCTGGGCGCTTGCGGCCCTCGAACAAGCCGTCGATCGCCTGCCGAAGTTCGAGTTGTGGCTGTTCGGCGATGGTCCCGAACTGGGACCGTTGCGACAACGATTCGGTGCGGGTCCGTTGGCCGGTCGACTGCGCTGGTGGGGGCATCGCGACGATCTGCACTCCTTCCTGCCTCGGGTTCATTGGCTGCTATTGCCCTCGCTCGGGGAAGGCATCCCGTTGTCGTTGCTCGAAGGGTTTCGCTGGGGCATACCGTGTATTGCGACGCGGGTCGGCGGCATTCCCGAGTTGGTGACGCCTGAGACCGACGGCCTGCTGGTCGAGGCCAATGATGGAGCCGGGTTGCAGCGTGCGTTCGCAGCCGCCCTCGACGAAGGCAAATGGGCCGAGTTGAGTATGGGTGCGGTGGCCTCTTTTGCGCGGGTAAATCCGTATCGCGCGTTGGTCGAGGGCGTTGAGAAGCTGCTGTTGTCGGTGGCCGGGCGGACAGCGTCATGAACCACGGACCGGCCGCGGAGCATGCGGGTGAGGTCAAGAGGTCACCGGGCCTGCTGCCTGGTGTCGGCGCATGGGCACCCCTGGTCGCGCTCTACCGCACCCTGTGGCGGCTCGAACGCGGGTTCTTTCGCAGCTTTCCGTTTCTCGTGCACCGCTGTCGCGCTCCGGTTGTTTCGGTCGGCAACCTGTCGATGGGTGGCACCGGCAAGACGCCGGTGCTGTTTGCCCTGCTGCATGAGCTCACGGGCATGGGTGCGAGCCGTCTGGCGGTGCTGACGCGTGGGTATCGCAGCCGCTACGAGCGCAGTTGCCTGATTTTGCCGGCCGCGGGGTATCTGCCCGAGGGATTGACCGACGAGACGGTGCTGCTGCGCCGCAGATTCCCGCACGTGGCCATCGGTGTCGGCAAGAATCGGGCGCATGCTGCGCGATTGCTCGAGTCGTTGGTGGCGCCCGAGCTGATTCTGCTCGACGATGGGTTTCAGTATCGACGGTTGCGCCGCGACATTGACCTCGTTTGTATTGACATCACGCGTCCACCCGCCGTCGATCGTTTGCTTCCGGCGGGGCGGTTGCGCGAGCCGGTCGAACGGTTGCGCGAGGCATCCGCGCTGTTGCTGACCCGGGCCGAGCAGGTCGCGCCGGCGGCCGTGGCCGAGGTCGAAGAGTGGTTGGCGGCCATTGCGCCCGCGGTGCCGCGGGTGGTCCTCGAGACGCAACCCGTGGGTTGGGTCGATGGCGTTGGCGCCGAGGGAAAGGCGCCGAGTCGATGCTTCGCCTTTGCGGCGATCGGCCATCCCGAGGCGTTCTCCCGACAATTGGTGGCGTTGGGCGCCCAGGTCATTGGGGAGCGATGGTTTCGCGATCACCATCGCTTCTCTGCCGGTGACCTCGAGGCGGTCGCGGCAGCGGCGACGCAGTGTGATGCCACGTTGGTCTGCACCGAGAAAGATCTGGTCAAATTGCCGGTGGCCTGGGCACAACAGCATCGGTTACGCGCGTTGGTGATCGCCATGCAACCGCGGGGCGGGGGTTCGCTGGTCGCGGCCCTCGCACGGGGCGGCGTAAAGTTTCCGGTGGGAAGGTAGGTCGACCATGGAAGAGTTGTTTGTGATTGTCCTGCAGTTCTTTCTCGAGTTGTTTCTCGAAGTGGTGGTCAGCATTCCGTTCGAGTTTCTCTTTGGCCGCAAAGATGCGCGCGAGCAGCGGGATGCGGTCGAGATCGTGGCATGCCTGTTTCTTGGGTTGTTTCTCGGGGGCATCTCGCTGACGCTCTTTCCGCACACGCTCATCGGATACGATGCTTTGCGGATTGCCAACATGATTGCTGCCCCGATCGGCGCAGGATATACATCGTATTGCATCGCCTCGTGGCGCTACCAGGATCGCGGCAGGCAAGGAGAGCGCGACGCGCGGTATCACTTCTGGTACACGTTTATGGTCTGCCTCGGCATCGTGGCCGTGCGGTTCGTGTTCGCCGAGCACTGACGGACCGGGCCTGGCCCCGCATGACCTTGGGGAGTCACCTGAAACCCAGCTTGCTCTTTGCAGAGCGGGCGGATGCTGGTAGAGTCAAGAGCGGTGCAGGCGAGTAATCGAGGAGGCCGAAATGGCTGACGAACTCTTTCGCAGTTTCAGCGAGTTGATGCGGCAGCGCCGCAGCGTGCGGCAATACAAACACGAACCCGTCGATCCGGCGGTGCTCGAGTCGGTGCTCGAAAGCGTGCGTTTCTCGCCGACGCCGACGAATCGGTTGTGTTACCGGTTCGTGGCGGTCAACGAACCGTTGCAGTTGCAGGCGATGCGTCAGGCCGTGTTGACACGGGTCGAAGAGGTGGCGGGGCGGCTCGACGAAACGACGGCCGAGGAATTCCGGCGCTACAGCCGCTGGTTCACCTTCTTCGATCAGGCGCCCGTCGTGCTGATCGGCTTGTACCGGGTGTTTGTCTCACGGCTGCCGGCGGGCGACGGCGATGACAACCCGATCGAGGGGCTTGCCGAGATCCAGGCGTTTGGCGGGGCGATGCATGCCTGCCTGCTCGGGTTGCAGGCGAAAGGTCTGGGCGCATGCTGGATGAGTGGGCCGCTGTTGGCGGAGGAGCGGCTGATCCAGTTGTTGCGGGTCGAGCGGCCGTGGCGGCTCGGTGCCGTCATCCCCGTCGGCTGGCCCGAGGGCGGTGCACCGATGCCCAAAAAACCCGAACTCGGCAGCGTGCTGACCTGGCACAGATAGGCGGTCAGCCCAGTAGCATCTTGCCGCCGAGCAGAAGCAGCAATACACCGAATGCACGCCGCAGCACCATGGCGCTGACGTAGTGGGCGAGGCCAGCACCGAGGTAGCCGCCGGCGAAGAACCCGATTGCGCCAAGAATGGCGATGGGCAGCACGACGTTGCCGTCTTGATAGTAGCGGTATGCGGCGAACAGACCGATGGGCGGCACCATGAGTGCGAGCGAGGTTCCCTGCGCTTGCAGTTGGCTCAACCCAAACATGTAGATCAGCGTCGGAATGATGACGACGCCACCGCCGATGCCGAGAAAGCCGCTGATGACGCCGATGGCGACGCCCCAGACGAGATAGAGTGCGTAGGTCACCAAGGCCACCTCTTGTCGTTGCGAGGGTTCTCGCTGATTTTCTTGCTGGGTCGTGCCTTTGCCCGATTCGGCAACGCCGGCGGCAATGTGCTGTCGGGCATCGGCCGCCGCGGTTTCAGACCACTTCCAGGAACGAACTCGTGGAACAACACATCGAGGCACAGCTTCATCTGAAAACGTTGGTGGATCAAGTGATACGAGATGGCCCCCGAGCGGTCGGGGGTC
>CAZADH010000010.1:52533-55313 GCA_964483805.1 uncultured bacterium | reverse complement strand
CTGTGGCCCCGGTAGTGTCGGGGGCAAACCCGGCGCCGGCCGGGTTTCAGAGCCTGACGCCGCCGTCGCTCGACTTCGATGCCGCCCCGCCGGCGGCCCCGCGGGTCACGACCCGGACGTCGGCGGCACGGGCCCGCACAACGGTCGCGCCCAAACCTGCTTCCGGCAAAGCGGCCAACAACAGTGGTTGGGAATCATTGAACGTGGCCCCGCCGACCGCGTTCCAGCCGCTGAAACCGTCGCGTCCGCGGGTGGCCGCGGCGCCGCAAGGGTTCGTGCCCCTGGGTGGGTCCCAGTAACGCGTCGGCATGGTGCCGCGGTGCCCAGGGGGTGCGGCGGTGTGCAATACATACTTTGGCAATACCGATGCCTCTTGCAGGTTGTCTCTCAACAACCGTGTGAGAAGTGTCGATGAAGAGATTGAACTGTGCCTCCGCACAGGCGAAAAACCCGGGATGCCCACCGGAAACCGCCGACGGGGGAGCAGACCGAGATTCTCGGTGGCAACATAAGGAGGACGCTCCATGACATCGCGGGGCATTCGATTCACACTGATGGTGTTGGCCCTCGTGCTGGCCTCGACCTGGCCGGTGTATGCCGGGGCGCTGTCGACCCGGGCGCGTGGCATGGGTGGCGCTTTCATCGGCGTCTGTGACGACGAAACCGCCGTCTATCTCAATCCCGCGGGCCTGTCGCAGATCCAGGGGCGCGAAGGGGCACTGCAACTCAAGGTTAACGAACGGGATTCGTTCAACTGGAACTCGGCTGCCTTCACCGGACATATCTACGAAGATGCGCCGCAGGACCAGTTCTCGATCACCGATTACCTCGAACACAACCTGATCAAAGAGCCGTTGCCGCGCCGGCCCAAGTATAGCTACGGTGTGGCCTACACGGAAGACGATCGGTCCGAGGCGTTCGGCGCCCAGGTCGGTGGCGAGTTTCTCGGGGTGCATCGCAAAGAGCGCGATCTCAAACTGGCATTCGGGACACGTTTCCCAGTTGCCCGGCGCATGATGGCCCGCGAGAGTCTCTATTTTGGAGTCAAGTTCGACTTCAACTGGGTCGACCGCAACATCAAGAAGTTGGGCACCACGAACAGTCGCGAGAGTGACTCGATGGGCCTGGCCTTCATGTATCACTACAACGATCGCATCACCGGCGGCCTCGTCATCGACAATGTCATCGAGCGCGTGCGCGGCGCCGCCGCCCAGACCGACGGGACCACGCTGAGCCTTGGCGGCAAGTTGCTCTTGACCAAAGATGTCATCGTCGCTGCCGATGCCACCAACGTGACCAGTTCGTCGAAGGCCGAAAGCCAGCAATACCGCGTGGGTCTCGAGAAGAAGTTTGTCGACAACGACTTGACCTTGCGGATGGGCGCGTGGAACGGTACCCTGACGCTGGGCTTCGGCATGCAGATCCTGCCGCAGATTCGGTTTGATTACGCTTTCTACAACGGCGATGTCATCAAGGAGCACTATGTGGCCGGTCACGTTACCTTTGACTGACGTTCGACGCGCGCCCCGGTTCATGCCGGTGGCGCTGCTCCTCCTGGTTATTGCCGGAGTGGCGCCCTCGTGGGCGGCCGCTCCGGTCGCCGCTTCCGCCGATGAAGTCGTGGTCGCGGCCGATGAACCCGGCTCGGGGGTCGCGACTCCCGCTGATGCGGGCAGTGCCGCCGGACCGGAACGGGCCGAGCCATCCGATGTCGGCAATGCCGATGCTGGCTCGGGGAGTGCCGAGTCACCGAAACCGGGCAGCAGCATCGGGATGAGCGCCGACGTGGCCGCCGAGTTGGCGAGCGCGGGTGCGCCCATCGATGCCGGGTCGGCAAGCGGTGCCGCGGCGGTCGCCGAAACGGCGGATCCGCGCAATCTGGCTGCGTTGATGGCCGAGGCTGTCGACGATCCCGGCCCCGATTATCCGCATCTGACCCTCGTCGAGTGGGGCCTGGGCGGCGCCCCCTGGGAAGACACGTCGTCGTACGAAGAAGAAAAACAGCGTGCGCTGGGCGATGCGATGCATCACGCCTGGGCGACGTTGACCGAAATGCCGCTGATGGCCAATTTGACCGTCGGTGATGCGATCCGGTTGAACCCGGCCCTGACACCGCGGTTGCGCCGGATCCTCCTGGCCGCGCCGCGGGCATTCTATTCCGATGATGCGGTGGGCCTGGTGCGGTGTCGCTTGCGGGTGCCGATGGCGGGGGCCATGAGCCTGCGCTCGGCGCTCTATCTCGCGGCGCTGACGCCCGATCGTCTCGAACCCGCGTCACTGTTGCCGTCACCGGCCAGCCAGACCGCTGACCTCGCAATTGCGCCCAAGAATCCGAGTTATTTCAAGCGCGTCGTGCTCGACGCGCGCCACCTGGGTTTCATGCCCAGTCTCTTCCCCCGCTTCTACAGCGAGACAGGAAAAATGCTGTTCCAGGAAGGCGCCGTGTTCCACCGGCAACGCTTCACTCATCCGGCGGTGCGCTACATTACCGATATCCGCCAGGCCACGGCCGGTCTGCCCAAAGACCGTGTCCTGTTCATCCGCGCCCGGGCCGTGCTCAACAGCGCCATGGACCTCGGTGTTCCCCACAGTGAAATCGAACCGTTCCTGTCGGTGGTGCGCCATCTGGCAGTGAATCCGCTCGACCCCCGCGAAATCGTCATCGTCATGCCGGCGGCGCCGGCGGCGCCGATGGCCGGTGTGTTGCGCAAACCCGCGGCCGACAAGACAGGCAATGCTGCGGCGGGCCAGGGCAAGAAGACCAGTGCCCGGGCCGCCCG
>CAZADH010000010.1:34171-52523 GCA_964483805.1 uncultured bacterium | reverse complement strand
GGTCACCGGCCGCGCCCGCCGCTCCGCGGTGAGCCACAACCGCGGCCGCCGGCAAGACGAGGTGGCCGAGAGTGCAATACAATCGATGTATATCAACAGACCCACGGAGGTATGTTCGCAATGATGAGGCGAGTCCCCTGCATCCTCACCATCGTGTTTGCGTTGGTGCTCCTGCCGGCCCTGGCGACGGCCGAGAGCAAAGACATCGCGCTCGCGCGCAACGTTAATCGCATCGAACGGTTCATCTACGACAAAACCAGCACCGGGCCGCTGTCCGATCGGCTCGGCCGCGTCGAGCGCGATCTGCTGGGCCGTGAGTCGCAGCAAGCCGTGCTCGACAAGGTCGAGCACCTGTCGAAGTTTTTGTTTGCCGGCAGCAACGGCGTGCCGTCGTTGTCGATGAAGGTCGGCTACATCGAGTGGAAGATCTTCAAGGCAACGCAGCGGGGTTCGCTCGACAAACGTCTGGGCGAACTCGAAAAGCTGGCGGTGGGGGGGCGGCCGTCCACCGAACCGCTGGCTTTTCGCGTCGAGCAACTGGTGCAGTTGACCGTCGAGGACGGCGTGATCAACCTGCGCAAAGTGCGTCTGGCCAAGGGCTCTCATATCAAACTGCGGCTCGAACAGACTGTAAATACGAAGTCTGCACAACCCGGCGAGCCATTGGTTTTCAGCATTGCCGACAACACCTTTGTTGACGGGACCGTGCTCGTCGTTGCCCAGGGCGCCTTTGCCGCCGGCACCGTCTCGTCGGTCCGTCGTGGCGCCCGTTTTGGCCGTTCGGGCCAGATCAACATCCAGGTGTATGGCGTCGATGCCCTCGACGGCACGGCACTGCCGGTCGAGATCCGCTCGATGACCGGCAAGACGTTGTCGAAACAGCACCTGGGCATGGCCGTGGGTGCGTCCACCGTCGGTTATCTGGCCCTCGGTCCGTTGGGCCTCGCGGGTGGGTGGTTCGTCAAGGGGCGCGACGTCGAGATTCCGCAAGACACCGAATTCGTCGGGGCCACTGTCGCCGACTTCGATCTTTATGGTATGGTGATCGACCGAAAGGGCGCGAAGTGATCCGGTGACGCCTCGGCGTCATCCCGACCGACCGGTCACCCTCTGCCGAACACAGGGCAGAGTTGACCAGATAGGAACTGCCGCCGGCCTGCCGGCGGCAGTGCTGTTTAACTATGCATCCGATTCTATTCGAGTGGGGGCCGATTCGTATCGGCTCATACGGCGTATTGCTGGCCTGCGCGTTCGCGTCGTCGATTGCGCTGTTGATCCGCAGTTTTCGCCGGCACGGACTGGCCACCGATCTGGCCTGGGACATCTCGCTGATGGCGATGGTGGGTGGCCTGGTCGGGTCGAAGACGTTGTTTCTGCTCGAGCACTTCAGCGACGTGCTACAACGGCCGGGTTTCTACCTGTTGAACACCAGCGGTTTCTCGGTGCTGGGCGGCTATGCTCTGGCGGTCAGCCTCTGCTGGTGGCGGCTGCGTGTCGCCGGCGCGCCGTTCTGGTATTTCGCCGATCTGGCGGCGCCCGCCATGACCATTGGCTATGCCGTGGGCCGATTGGGTTGTATTGCTGCCGGCGATGGGTGTTACGGACTGCCGACGCATCTCCCCTGGGGGATGTGCTTCCCCAACGGGCTGGTGCCGACTCTGTGGCAACAAAATCCGCAACTGCTCAAACTGCATCAGGAGCTGTTTCCCGGTGAACCGGTGCCGATCGACATTCCGGTGCATCCCACGCCGCTCTACGAGTCGATCTCGTCCTGGATCCTGCTGGCCCTGCTCCTGCGCATGCAACCCGGGCGGCCCTTCGTCGGGGTTCGCATCGTCTTCTTCCTCATCTGGTTTGGCACTTCGCGCTTCCTGGTCGAGTTCATCCGCCTCAACCCGAAAGCATGGTTGGGCTTGACCTCCGACCAATGGGGTTCGATGGCGATGGTCGCCGCCGGATTGGTGCTTGCGGTTGTCTTGCGCATCTGGCCTGCCTCCGGTCGGCCCGAGGAGTCCCCGCCGCAATCGCCCCCGCCGACCGAATCATCCGTTCAGAACTGAGGTCGCACCCGGCCCGGCCATACTCACTGGGGCACGGTGTCGGGGTTCTGGCCGTGACGCGGTCACGGGATCGCGACGGGGGTGACGGCGTGACGGCGGTCGGTGCGACTGCCTGTGACGGCCGACGACCGCGTGCATCTGCTGTGACGGCGTGACCCGACCCGGCTCGGTTGCCCGTGACGGGCAACGACGGTGTCGGCCTGCCGTGACAAACTGAGACGAGTCGATGCGGGCGCCGGTGACGACGTAATACAGCATATTGACTGCGTCGGCTGTCGCCACGCGGTGCCGGTGAGCCGGTGGTCCGGCGGCGCGCCGGGCGGGTTCCGGGTCACCGGCAACGCGGTTTGGCATGCACGGTTCGCCGCGCTCGCACAGCCTCGCGGACCGATGGGCCGGGAGGTGCCGTGATCCGCGTCGCTAACTGATTGCCGCCGTTGTGCCGATGTTCACTGCAAGGTTGCCGGTGAGTGCGGCACCTTCACATTGAGCACGTGACGGAGGGACCGACCATGGCAGAGATGCGAACACTGGTGGACGTTGCCCGGGAGCTTGGGGTTACCGCGGATCAACTGCGCTACTGGGTGAAGCTGGCCGGTGTCGATGCCCCGCGCCATGGCCGCGAGCGGATGCTCTCGGCGGCGGCGGTCGATACCCTCGGCGCCATGGCGGCCCTGGTGGCCGAAGGCGTGACGCCAGGAGAGGCGGCCCGTCGGGTGGGCGGCGTCGCGTCAGTGGTCGCCGACTTCGCGTCGGTGAGCACCCCTGCCCCAAGCCAGGCGCCGGCACCGGCCGTGCGGATCGAGCAACTCGAACGGGCGATCATGGCCCTGGTCGAGGCTCACCGCCAGGCAACCGAGAAGGCGCGCGCCGACGTCACCCTGTTGCTCGAGGCGCAACGCCTCGCCGACGAGAAACACCGCGAGCGGGTCGAACAGCTCGAGGCCCGGATCGCGCGTCTCACGGCGGCCCACGCCCGCGAAGCCGAAGCGCGGCAAGCCGATGCCGAGCGGGCGCACCGCGACACGCTCGAACTGAAACAACAGGCCGCCTGGACGCGGGCGGAGCTCACCCGATTCTCTCGTCATGACCACGCACCGGCAGTTCCCGTGGCGTTACTCGAAGCGCCCAAGCCTGTGCAGGCATGGCAGCCACAAAACCCCCGTGGACCCCGCCTCGAAGGCTGGCGTCGTTGGGTGGCCCACTTCATCGACCCGACCGTGCTGCGCCGCCGCTGCGACTGAGAGCCGGTGTCGCCGGCCAGTTCAGTCTGACATTTCTTCATCGACCAACAGGTGGCCGATGATCGTGTTCGCGCGGGCGATGCCCTGACGGGTCAAACGCAGGCGGTGGCCGCCCGGAGGGCGCACGAGTCCTGGCCCAGCGGTTGGCAGCAAGGTTTCCGCCGTTGAGACGGCACCGACGAGTTCGAGGTCACCGGCCGCCAGATACCGCCCCGCCGCCGCGAGCAGCCAATCGATGCCGCAATCGGGGCGGACCCGAACGAGGTCGGTCGTGGTGTCGCGCAAGGCGATCAGGTCGAGTCCGTCGGCGATCAGGCGCAGCCCAAGCATGACCCGCTCGTTGCGGGCGATAACAGGTAATATTGCCTCGCGGTCGGCAACTTCGCCTGCGGCGTTCAACCAGTCGTCGAGACGCTCGGCGTTGCTGCTGCGGATGCCGCCCAGCGTCGAGACCGCGGCCGGTCCGATGCCGAGATAGTCGGCGCCGTGCCAGGTCGCCAGGTTGTGGCGGCACCGGCCTCCCGGGCGCGCAAAGTTGGAGATCTCGTAGTGTTCAAACCCGTGGGTACCCAGGATGTCGGCGACGGCGAACAACTCTTCGGGGCCGACATCATCGGGGTCGCCACACTCACCCCGGGCCACGCGACGGGCCAGGGGCGTGTCGGCCTCGACGGTGAGAAAGTAACTCGACACATGCTCGAGTGGCCATCGATCGAGAATGCCATCCAACGCCGGAGCGATCGATGGGCATGATGGCACCCCGAGAATCAGATCGATCCCGACGCGGGGCGTGAGGGCCAGAGCCAGGTCGATGGCTCGGGGCAGTGCGTCGGCACGGTGGCGGCGCCCCAGCGCATCGAGTTCAGCGTCGAGAAACCGTTGCGCCCCGATACTGATGCGCAGACCAAGCCAGTGACGGATCACCTCGCCCACCTCGGCGGTCAGCGTATCCGGGTTGGTCTCGATCGTGGTTTCGCATACCCCCGACAGATCGAAATGCCGCGCCAGCGTGGTCCAGACGCGGTCGAGGGCGTTCGCTCCGATCAATGTCGGAGTCCCGCCGCCAAAGAAAACCGTGGCCGGTGCGAACCCGGCGGGTTTGCGGCGCGACAACTCGCACTCGAGCCCCTGAAGCCAGTTCTCGAGGTCGCCCGCCGAAATCGGGGCCGATGAAAAGCCGCAGTAATCGCACTTTGCCCGGCAGAACGGTACGTGAACGTACAGGCCCGGGGCGGCAATCTCGTGTGCGTGTGGGTTTGTGGGGTGGTGATTTTCGCGTTTCATGCGGAACGCGACGGGGTTTCCGGCGACCGGGCCGGCGTGAAGCGGGCGCGCAATGTGGCGACGAGCGCGGCATCGGCGCGGGCCGAGAGATACCACAGGGGCGAGAAACCACGGCGGCAGGCAAGGCCGAGCAAGAACGCCAGCCCGACGGCGGTGATGGCGAGATTGGGCCACGCGTTGAGTTCCCATTGGCCCGACCAGGTCAGTTGCCACGTCGGCGCCAGCGCACCCAGATACGGGATCGGCCATTGGTGACCGTCGGGACCGCGCGAACCGATCAGGTCGCACACAAGGTGCAGATGAAAGGTAAGCAGGGCCATGATAAAGGTCGCAAGACGACGGCGGGCCGGCACGGTGGCCAGAACCGCGAGGGCAAGGCCGGCCCAGAGGTTGTGGCCCACCTGGTGGTGATACTGTGCAAAGAGTTGTGCATGCCCGTCTGTTGCGATGCCGTGCCAGGCGTCGATGAGCAGGCCGGCGCCGTCGATGTCGGGGGCGATCCCTGCGAGGGTGACGAGGGCGAGGTCTCGGCGGCCGAGCGACGACACCGACGCGACATCCCACGAGATAACGGCATGCGTGAGAGGATTCATGGCGTTTCCAGGATTCTCAGCGATTTTGCCGGCGCGAGGTTGCTGGGTCCTGATCGGTCGTCGTCACCTGCCGGTGGACGCAGCGGCCGGGGTCGCGCGCTCAGGGGCGCTTCGGCAGCAGTTCGAGCAGCTCGCGAGCGTAGCCGTCGTGGTCTTGATTGGCTGCGAAACCGAGCCGCGCCTCGATGACCGCCAACAGCGGTCGAATGGCTTCGCTCATCGCCGCATCCCCGGGTTTCGCCGTGGCGCTGCGCAAAAACTGTTCGATGCCGGCGAGGTCATCGTCGAGGATCGCCCGATCGACGATCGCCGCGCTCGAGCTCGCAACGCGCGTGAAAGCAGTGTCATCACCCGTGGCCCGGTAATGAATCAGATCGGCCGCCGCATCGTCGAGCAGGGCGGCACACGACACCGGGACCGCCGCTTCCCGCCGTTCCTTGGTGCGGCCGCGGGTGCCGCTGCGGGGCCGGGCCTGCTTGGTTGCGGTGCCACGGTTCTTCAAATACGCACTGGCGAAGTCATCCCACCAGGTCGCTTTGGCGAAAGCCAGTTGATGGTACTGATCGAACGACCGGGTGCGCAGTTTCGGGAAGTAGATCGACAACCCGAGCGCATTCTCGACGCGACCCTGGTTCACGGCACGACTGAGCACCAGCCCTGGGCTGCCGCGTTGTTCGGCCGTCAATGCATAGCGCAATACCGCGTCGGCAGCCGCTTTCGTTCGCTCGCACTTGAACGTCGATCGCACCAGACGGGCGAGGTGGAACAGATCGACGAAATCGGGATTCGAAAACGATTGCACCCGATCGCGTACCGCCTGCACCCAAACGGGGTGGTTCTGACTCCAGTAATAGAGATAGTAACCCAGATCGGACGCAGCCTTCACAACGCCCGGCACCTGAGCGCTGTCGATGGCGCTCATCGTCAGTGCATTGCTGGCACCCTTGAGGCCGAAGAAGGCCTTCTGCATGACATTCGGAATATACGTCGCGAGCTGGCGCCCATCGAGATCGGGCCGGCGGGTCAGCGTGGTGAGCAGCGTCACGTAGGGCCAGCCGCGCGACGACATCGTTTCTTCGGAACCGACGATGAATTGCGCCAGGCCCTGCAACGCATGAACCACTTCGATGTTCTGCATCAGACACGCATCGAAACCGATGATGTCGAGCGGTCGACCGGCGGCATTCACGATGGTCTTGATGGCGGCCGCCAGTTCGACGGTATTCAGCGAACTCTTGGTTGAGTCATCGTAGGCGATGTCGGCCTGGATCTGCGGCACTTCGGGCACAGCGCCCACGGGGGCGCCGGCCGCTGGAAGACCACGGGAAGGCTCGGAAGCAGGGATCGGTTTTTCGGCGGGGAGTGCAAGATCGGCGACCTGTTTCTCGGCGCTGGACGCGTCTTGCACGCTGGAATAGCCCGCCAGGGTCAACCAGCCGGTGCCGTGTGACCAAACAATCAACGCATAGCGTTTCGCCGGGTAGTTGCGCACGGCCCACGTGCCGAAATCGCTGAGGCTCGCGGCCTTGCCCGAATCGACCGACCCCAGGTTGGCCAGAACCTTTGAGCCGATCACCGTGCCGTTGTTGTCGCGGGTCACCAGGTAGCGGCGGGCGCCGGTCCAACCACCGTCGTATTTGGCTTTGGCGGTGGCCCGGCCGCGGTCGATCTGGGCGACAATGGCCACGTCGTTGCTGCTGCCGACGCATTCCATCTGGTTCATGTTGACGACGGCCGCGGCGTCGAGATCGTTGTCGGCGGCCATGTAGACCATGATCGTCCAGGCGCGGGCGGCCGCGGCCTGACCGGGGTACGCGATCAGGGCCAACAGCACGGCCGAAACAAGGGCAAGCCAGGGCACGCGGCCAGAAAGTCGCATGTTCATACGGTTAACTCTACCGAAAGAGGGCGGGGGGTGTCAAAGGTACGAATCGCGCCATCTAAAATCTTACCGGCGGAGGTATCGTCGCGCCATGACCGATCTTACCGAAAAGGAGGTCGGAAAATGGCAGGCGAGCGAGGCGACAAGACGTTGGCGCGATTTCGTGCATTGTATCGAGAGGCTGATCAAAATTTGGGACAGACCCTAGGGTCTGTCCCCGCACCGCCGGGTCAACTGACGAACGCCTCTTCGGCTTTGGCTTTGCAGCGGCACTTGGCGCGCTCGAGCGGGATCTTCTCGAGCAGCGGCACCATGATGCGTCGCACGTTCTCGCTGTTCTTCTTGAACACTTCGAACACCTCGGCCGTCGTGACTTCGGGGACATTGCCGGCCAGTCCGGCGTCGAAGTCGGTGACGAGAGCGATGTTGACGATGCAAATGCCGAGTTCCTGGGCCAGCACGACCTCGGGATACTGGGTCATGTTGATCGTCTGCCAGCCTTGGTTCGAGAACCAGCGGCTCTCGGCCTTGGTCGAAAACCGCGGCCCCTGGATGACGACCATCGTGCCACCATCGTGGACCTTGATGCCGGCATCACGGATGACGCCCACCGCGATCTGACGCAGTTCGGGGCAGTACGGATCGCCGCACGAAATGTGGGCAACGCGCGGACCGTCGAAGAACGTATCGGCGCGCCCATTGGTGCGATCGACGTACTGGTCGGTGACCACGAACTCGCCGGGCTTGATATCGGCCTGGAGCGACCCGCACGCGCACGGTGAGATGAGCCGGGAAACACCCAACTGGTGCATGGCGTGCAGATTGGCCCGGTAGTTGATGCGGTGTGGTGGCAGCGCGTGGCCGCGGCCGTGACGAGGCAGGAAGGCGACGGTGCGCCCGCCGACCTTGGCCAGTTGGATAGCATCGCTCGGTGGTCCATACGGTGTATGTATTTTAATCTCTTTGATGTCACCGTCGAGTTGATAGAACCCAGAGCCTCCGAAAACTCCGATGTCGGCGCGTGGCATATCCATGGTCTGTTCTCCTTATGTCTTCGTATATTTACAACGTATGTCAGTAGCCGGCGACGGCTTCCGGGGCCGCGCCATTGCGTACGGTGAAGAACCAGCCATGTTGTGCGGTCTCGCCGGTCTTTTCGTTGCGCAGGTAGATGTCGATGAAATGGGACCCGGCTTTGAGGGGAGCCGTGGGTGACGCGCTCAACACGCGGGTGATCGGGTCGAAGGTGAAAGCGAGGGCCCCGCCGGTCACTTTCGGATTGAGCTTGTACCGCCCCGGGGCATAATCGGCCAGGTCGGGCAACACCGCGCGCATCCCGGTGAAGCGACGCACGATCTCGCCCGGACGGGGCGACGGCTTGTCGACCCGCAGCGGGGCCATGCTCAAACGGATATCGAACTTCTCGAGCGAATCGGTGCCGTAGACGACCTGGCGCTTGATCCGATACAGATCGATGCCCGCGTAATTGGTGCCCCCATCGACCGTCAGTGCCCCCACATAACCGCACGCTTTGGCGAACTCCTCGGTCTCTTCGGTGTAGATGCCGAAGGGCCAGGTGAAGAACAGGCACTTGTTGCCGAGGGTGCGTTCGATCACCTGTTTGGGCGATAGGATCTCGCGATCGAGGAAGGCGGCGCGGGCCGCGCCGTCTGTCGGCAGTTTGCCCAGGTCAGGGTGCGAATGCGAGTGGGCTTCGATGGTCCAACCGGCCGACGCCAACTGCGCCATCTGTTCCCAACTCATGGCCGCCTTGCTGCCGATGAGCGACGGATAGATGCAGGCCACGCCGACGAATCCCCGTTGGCGCAGCAGCGGAAAAGCGTAATCGAACACCGTGCGGTAGCCGTCGTCGAAGGTCAGCATGATCGGTTTGGCCGGCAACTTCTTGGTTCCCTGCAGGCCGGCCAGCAGATCGCGGGTGTTGATGGCCTGATAACCCCGGCTCTTGAGCAGATCGAGTTGTTCAGCGAACGCCGTGGTACTGATCTCGAACTTGCCGGTGGCGGCCGGTTTGACATGGTGATAGCACAGCACCGGAATCGCCACGGGGGCGCTGGCGGCTGGCTCTGCCGCGGCCATGCCACAGAGCAGGACGAGCAAGAGGCAGAGGAGCAAGGTGAATCGGTGGGTTGTCGGTGCGTGGGCGCTACTGGTTTTTGCGTTCAGCATGGATGGGTCCTCGTCGAGAAAGTGTCATTCGCGATGTTGGCGCAAAAAAAGAGCTGCACAGTGTATTGACACCATGCAGCCAAATCAAGGAAAGGAATGATTGAAGAAGACTGATGAACGATGGATCAGTCGACAATCGCTCGGTCACAATGCAAGAGTCGTGCCAGGCAAAAGACGGGTATTGGATGCGACTATTGGCTAGTTTTTGCACTGCAAAAGGGTGGGTTGCGCAGGAATTCACCATCGGTGTATTCCCCGACTGTGCAGCAAATGCGCATGGGTGGCGAAATGCGGGCGGGTCGCGAAAAGCTGTGAAAACGAACCGGCGATGGCTTCGGTGAAGCCACCGCCGGTTGGTGCACAGCATGGTGAATCCGCAGGCGGATTCCACACGTCGGTTACTTTTCGGCTGGTCCTACCTGGAAATCTTCGGGCAACTGAATCGTCGAGATCGCGTGCTTGTAGATCAGTTGCTTGCGTCCCTCGGACTCGAGAAGAATGACGAACGTGTCGAAATCGAGCACCACGCCCTGAATCTGGAACCCCTTCATCAGGAAGATCTTGACCAGGACCGCGCGGCTCTTGAGCCCCTGCAATACAGTGTCTTGAATGCTTACCGTAGCCATACCACTCCTCCTTGTGCCATACCAACTTGAGCGAACATATTTCTATTGGAACCTGTTCAACGCCCTGAAACGCGGGAAGGTCAGGGCTCGGTGACAAGGGGGTGAACCGTGCACGTAACCCGGTCTTTGTCGTCGAGCGCGTATTTTCCATCCGCGGGACAGGATTCGATATTGTACTCCTTCAACATCGTCTGAAGCAACCTGCCCGGATCAGTTTTCTGATCGTCAGGCAGGGCCTGTTTGAGTCGACGGTACAGCGCCTGCACCCGCAGGCGACTCAAGGCACAGCGGTCTTCGGCTTTGATGACCAGCGGGAAAACGGGGTAGTCGCCGTGGGTTTTGCACCGGACAATGCCGGTCTGACACTCGAGTGACGTCTCTCCGCCCAGCGGGCACAGGCCCTGGCGCGTGAGAAACGAGCGTTCGGCCAGCATCCGCCGCGCCAGGCACAGCGCGGTATGCACCCGGTCGCGCCAGGCAAACGCCAGCAACCCCAGGCGACGCATGGCGTCGTTGAGCAGACTCTCGAAACCGAGGTAACGGCCTTGCAGATACACATCGCGGCCACTCGCGCCAACATCGAACTCACAGTCGATGCCGTAGTTTTCGAGTTGCTGTTGATAGTTCTGCAACTGCGTCTGCAGATGCTTGAGGATATCCTGGGTGACGTCGGCACTGGATTCGACCCAGCTCTGCTCGCGAACCGTGTCCTCTTCCGCGGCTTCCCAGATACTGTAGAACTTGTTCACGCCGGCCATGTCGTTGGGCGCGAGCCAGCGCACGACGCGAGGGAGTTCGCTGACCAGGCGCTCCCAGTCGAGTAGAAGCCCACCGAGACCGCGTTCCTGCCACGGGAAGGTCTGACGCATGCGCCGCACGTCGCCGGCGGATGGCGGCACTGCCCGCGAAAACAGCAACTGATCGCCGTCTTGCAGCACCCACCAGCGGTGTTGGCCGACACGGCAACCGAAACCGCTCCAGTTCTCGCCTTCGGCGCCTACCAGTGTTGGCAGCGGCCGATCGACGATCACATGCATCGAACCGAGCAGGTGTTTGATCACCGGAATCGCATTCTTGCCGGCCATCTTCGGGCTTTGCAGGCGGATCAACAACTCGTGGTGCAGCCACGGAACCTTGGGCACGAACACCGAGATGGCGAGCGTCTCAAAGCCCGAAAACGCCTTGATTACCGAGTTGACATAGGCGAACACGGCCGGGCCGACGTGCAACCCCAACGGCATCTCGACGATTGCCGGAAAAGCTGTCTCGTCGGCGGCCCCGGCCGGAGTGGCGATCGGGGTGGTGGCCGTGGCCGTCCCGCTGGCGATTGCCTTGTCGGCCTCGGGCAGGGTGTAACCGGGCAACAGCGGCTTGGCCAGATCGCAGTGACCGGTTTTGATCTCTTCGCACAACTGGGTGAGCTTGATCGCCCGGCTGTACTGCCCAACATCCTGGCACAGACGGCTCAATTGCAGGAGCATGGCGATCAGGTGATCGGTCGACGCTTTCGGGCCGAACATGCGGTGATAGGTCGCGAGATTCTGGTAGGCGGCACGCAGATTGAGGGTCAGGAAGACCTCGTCACGCAACCCCGGTTGTTCCGGATCGTTGGCTGCCGCCTTCTGATAAAGGGTCAAGGCGCGATCGAACTGGTTCTGTTCTTGATAGATCTTGGCCAGATGACCCTGCACCTCGGCGACATCGGGCATCAACGAGTTGGCCTTTTCGAGCAGGGCGCGCGCGGTCCCCAGGTCGCCGCGACGGTACTCGGCCCAGGCCAGTGTGTCGATGTACGACGGATTGTTGGGATCGATGGCCAGGGCGCGACGCGCCAGATCGCGAGCCTTGTCGGCCTCGCGATTGTTCTCGGCGAGCATGTAGGCGAAGTTGTTGAGCGCCTCGGCCGACTGTGGGTTGATCTTGAGTGCCTTCTCGAACGCCTGCGCTGCCTCGTCGAATCGCTTGTTCACGTAGTAAACCGTGCCCAGGTGGTAGTGGGGATCGAAGGATCGGGGGTTGAGCTGGATCGCCGTCTTCAGCTCGGTCTCGGCTTTGGCCATGTCGCCGTTCTTGAAGGCCGCCCACCCCAGGCTGTCGTGAAAACCCGGATTGTTGGGCATGGCATCGACGGCGCGCTGGCACAGCTCCTGGGCCTGCGCCCGATGCACGCCGTATTCGGCATAGAGATACCCCAGATTGTTGAGAGCGTACGGGTTGTTGGGCGACATCATCAAGATTTTCTTGTAGACCGCCTCTTCGAGCCAGAACGGTTCTTTCTTGTTCTGGTTCTGGTAACTCTCGTGCAACCCCATGTAAATACCAAGTAAAGTCGAATGCAGCTTGGCATTGCGTGGCGAAAGGTTGCCCGACTTCTCATACGCGACCATGGCATGGAACAAGTTCACCTCGCGGTTGCCCAGGAAGCGGAACGCCTGCCCGAGGATGAACTGGAACTGACTGTCGCGCGGGGCCATGGCCGCCGCCCGTTTCAGATCCTCGAGTGGCTTGAACGGCTTGAAATAGTTGTTGGGCCGATCGCGCAACTGGGCGAGGAGCAACCCCTTGATCAATACATAGTATGGCTCATCGGCGATCTCTTGTTCGCTGGCGATGAGCAGGTCTTCGAAGGCCTTGTCGTTGACATTCGTGCCATCGGAAGCGATGTCGGTGACCAGCCGGAGACCTTCGAAATAGAATTGCCCGAGTTTCTTGATCTTGGGCGGTGCATTGACCCGATCGCCGGCGAACAGCTCGCGGCCGAGTTTGCCCAACTCCCGGGCCCGCGGCACATCAGACAGGCGGATCAAACCGAAGAAACTCGAGATCGCATGCAGGTGCTGTGCCGGTTTCGCGGCGTTCTCGGTCAGATACTTGGCGAACAGGTGCATGTTGAAATCGGGGGCTTTGTCTTTCTCGAGCCGGATTTCTTCGCCTTCGAACAACGGAATCCCGTAGTCGAGGTCGATGGTGCCGGCATGCCCTGCAACCGTCAACAACACCGCGACGGCCAGCATGAAGAACACGCTGGGCGTGCGCAGACAGGAACCGGGAGTGTTGCAAAGAGAGATCGGACGACGGCGCAGGTTCATGGTCGTACCTCGGTTGGTCTCATAACCCGCTGACTGTACAGGCAATTGCACACTCAGCAGGAAGGACGATATTTGCATTAGCGACCTCAGTATAGTCGGGCCTCCCGATCTGCACAAGACCGCGGGCTCGGTTAGGGTGTGGCTGGCGTCGGGTCCGTGTGGATGCACCGTCGGCACAAGGGGCGATGGCGGGTCAGGTCGCTCGCCGTGACCGGCCGGACCGCCACACCACGAATTGCCGGACAGTCGGCCCGACGGTGCAGGCAGCGACTGCACCGGGCAACGAACAACTGCTCGGTTGGCATTTGCCCAGACACCTCGGGTGTTTTGCGCAGGCGCCGATTGCGGTCGATCTGCGCAGCCCATCCCAGAAAAGTGACGCCGGTCGGCAACGTCTCCCGGCGACGGCCGATCGGTCCGAGCGCAATGGCTGGGGTCGCCAATGTCGCCAGCGAGGGTCGATGAATGTTGGCGGCCGCGGCGACCGGATTGTCGGTCAGGAGAGGGTTTTGCGGTCCCACGTTGACGAGATAGACCGCTCCGTCGGTCTCGCCGGGGCGCAGCCCGGCCGACTGCGCAAACGCCGCCACATAGGCGAACAAGAGCAGAACCCACAACAGCGTGATCGTTTCGACCCAGCGAATGCGCAACACCATAACCGCGAGCACCTCCGTCGTTTTTCCGTCATCCCCAACATTGCGGGCGAGGTGTCCTCGGGGAAAAAAAGATCGCGGGTCGTTTGCACTGCGCGAACCTGGCGTTTGCGCGGGGCTGGTCATGGGTTGCGACCCGAAAGACACCGCCCGGGGTGGCCGTGGGCCACCCCGGGCGGTGTCGTCGACGCCACTGCAGGCGTCAACGTGTTATATTTACGATGTCAATACTTTAGATAGGTCGTCCAGCGATCGCCGTCGAAACGCGAGATCGAGCCGCCGACGGTGGCGACCCAGACGCCGTCTTCCTGCACCTGCAGGCACTGGGTGTTGTCCTCGTGCAGACCCTTGGTGGCGTCGTAGCGCTGCCAATTCGCCCCATCGTAGGCCGCGACGCCCGAGGGCGTGGCGACCCATATCCGGCCAGCGTTGTCGATCGCGACGTCGCGGACGATCACGTTGGGCAGGCCATTGGTGTCATCGAAGCGCTGCCAGTTCTTGCCATCGAGATCGCATGACGAGAGACCGGCGTTGGTGCCGATCCAGACCCGGCTGTTGCGTTGATCGATCGCCAGGCAGGTGATGTGGTCGCTGATCAGGCCGTCCCGCTTTTCGGGCGAGGAGTTCGAGTTCTTGGTGGTGAGGGTCTTGGTTTCACGGCCGTCATAGATGACGACGCCGTCGCCGTACGTGCCCATCCACAGGCGTTTGCCTTCGACAGTGTAGGCGCGATGGTACTGGTTGAGCAGCGCATCCTTGCGAAAATACTTCATCCAACCTGTTGCCGCCAGGGAAGTGGCGGGAAACAGAAACAGCCGAAACAGGCTCATCAACAAGACCATGACGATGAAGCGTGCGCGTTGAGAGATATCCATTGGTATTTGCCTCCAGGACCCGGGGCTTTGTCTGTGTTTGCTTGACCCGGTCCACGATTGATTATCGGCGCGCCGCCGCTCTTTGCTTAGCGGTGTGCCGTCGCGCTTGCCCTGGCGCCGGTCGAGTCGCCAATTGGCGGGCAAAACGCCGGCGTGGTATCAATGAAAACGGAGTCCTGGCCGAAATAGTCGTTACGATAGCCTGGGCCTGTCGCCGAACGAACCGTGCGACGCCCGGGGAAAAGTCAGGGTAGAAGGGACCACGTGCCAATCATGCTATCGATCGTGCAGACCGTGCTTTACGGTTTGGGTGCCATCCTCGGTTTCGGGTTTCTCGTGTTGATCCATGAGTTGGGCCATTTCTGGGCGTACAAGAGCCTGGGGCGGCCGGTTCACTCGTTTTCGATCGGTTTTGGTTCCCTGTGGTGGCGGCGCACGTGGCGCGGCACCGAATACCGTCTGGGTTGGTTGCCGCTCGGCGGCTACGTGATGCTCGAAGACCCCGACCTCGTCGAGAAGCGCGAGCAGGCCGGTGAACCGCTGTTTCCGAACCTGACACCGTTCGAACAGATCTGGTCGGCGATCTGGGGCCCGTTGGCCAACGTGTTGGCGACGGTCGCTCTGTTTGCGGTGCTGATCGGTATCTGGGGCCAACCCACGCCGGTTCCCGTCGTCGATAGTCTCGTGGCGAGCGGTGCCGCATCAATGGCCGGCTTGCAGCGGGGCGATCGTATTGTCACGCTCGATGGTGTCACGATCACGAGTTGGGAACACCTGTTGGCCACCGTGCAGAAGTGTAGCGACCGCCAGGTCCGTGTCGAGGTCGAGCGCGGCGGGCAGGTGCAGTCGTTGGCCATCCAGGCGCGCAAGGATGGCGAAGCGTATCGCATCGGTGTCCGCCCGCAAATGCGGGCAACCGGGCCGTTGCCGTGGCCGTCGGCGTGTGTGGCCGCCGTGCAGAACACCTGGCAACAGACGGTTCAAGTGGTCACCACGCTGGCGCGCCTGTTCACCGGTGGCGGTGGTGCCGATGTCGCCGGCCCGATCGCGATCCTCGGTCTGACTTCACGCGCGGTCGAGCAGGGCTGGGAAGCGTTCATCACGCTCCTGGCGATCCTGAGCATCAACCTGGCGTGGTTCAACCTGTTGCCGGTGCCGCCGCTCGATGGCCTGCGCATCATGCTCGCCTCGCTGCAGGCGATCAAAGGGCGGCCGCTCGACGAGCGCTACGTGCTGCCGGTCTTCGAATACGGCGCCCTGGCGCTGGCGGTGCTGTTTTTGTTGATCACGCTGAAAGACGTGGGGGGATTGCTCTTCACGTGACAGTATGACGTCAATACAACTCCGGCACCGGCATCTCGAGTTGGGCGCCGCCGCTGGCCGGAGCCAGACGCACCGGGAGAAGTGGTAGCAACGGCTTGCTCCCCGAGGCGGTGCGCGGGGCGAACCGGAAGGTGTCGGACGCCAGCGCCGCCTTCAGGTCTGGCTTTGGTTTGCTGCCGAAATCGCGCGGCACGGCGAAACTGTAGCGCAGCGTGGTGGTGCGGCCGCTGGTCAGTGGCACATACGGATAGCGCAGAACCCGGCGGCTGGTCAGCAGGCCGCGGGCCCGCGGAAACAGGAACTCGACCTCGACCGCGACTTGGCCCGCCGTCTTCCCCGACTGGCTGAAACGATTCCGCCCGGTGTAGTCGAACCCGATGCCGCGGGCACTGGCGGTCTGCAGCGTTGGGTCACGCTTTTCACGGTCCTCGATGACGATGTCGCCCGCCGGTTTGCCGTTGATGCGCACTTTGCCGGTGTCGGGCAGGTTCTGGGGGCGATCGCCGGTGTAGAAGATCTCGATGGTCAGCCCCGTTTGGCTGTTCGCGGCGCGACGCAGGCTCGGCGAGTGCAGATCGGCACCGCACTGCGGGCAGAGCATGGTTAAGTCGCTGATGCCGGTGGCCCCGCAGGCCGTGCACGACGCAGCCGGCAACGGCACGGGGACGGCGAACAGGACGACGAGAGCTGTGACGAGGAGCAAGTGGACTCGGCGGAAGTCGATCATATATTGATGCGATGTTACCAGATCGGGCGGTATGCTGCGCGTCGACGCATCAGATGAAACCGGAACTCCCGTGTCCAAGAGTCCAGATGAGGACGAAGGCGACAACGGCCAGTGCAACGGCTCCCGCGACGACCAACCCGATGCGCTTCGTCGTTGGCGTCTTCTCGTCGAGGAAGAATGTGACCATGAAGTAGGAAACGACCAGGCATCCCGCGAAGAGGACGCCAAAAACCCCGGCGAGGTAGAGAAGCATTTCCGTTCGTCTGTCGATGACGAGACCTCCGCAACTGGCTCGGCGGCATCATACCATGTCTGGTGGTAGATGCATCGCGCGCGGGTCCGGGGTGCCCCTTGTCACTTCGCGGGTCGGTCCATATAATGAGCGGGCCTGCGCGTGCAGGGGCAAGACAACCCAGACGAATGGAGATCGCACACACTATGCCACCCGTTGCCACCCTCGAGAAACTCGTATCGTTGTGCAAACGCCGGGGCTTCCTGTTTCAAGGAAGCGAGACCTACGGCGGCCTGCAGGGCGCCTGGGACTACGGTCCGCTCGGCGTCGAGCTGAAGAACAATGTGAAGATGGCCTGGTGGCGCCGCATGGTCTACGAGCGCGACGACATGGAAGGTCTCGATTCGGCCATCCTGTTGAACCGCCTGGTGCTCAAGTATTCGGGCCACGAGGCGACGTTCTGCGACCCGATGGTCGACTGCAAGAAGTGCAAACGGCGCTTTCGCGCCGACCAGGTCGACCCGGGCGAGAAGTGCGCCGAGGGCGGCCAGCACGATCTCACCGAGCCGCGGCCGTTCAACCTGATGTTCAAGACCAATGTTGGCCCGGTGGTCAGCGATGAGAATACGGCGTATTTACGACCGGAAACCGCGCAGGGCATCTTCTGCAACTTCAAGAACGTGCTCGACACCACCAATCGCAAGCTGCCGTTCGGTATCGCCCAAATCGGCAAGGCGTATCGCAACGAGATCACGCCGAAGAACTTCATCTTCCGGGTGCGCGAGTTCGAGCAGATGGAAATCGAATACTTCGTAAAGCCTGGCGAAGACGAGGCGATGCATGCGAAGTGGATCGAGGATCGCTACAACTGGTATCTGAGCCTGGGAATCAAGCCCGAAAATCTGCGGCAGTACCACCAGAAACCCGAGGACCTGGCCCACTACGCGAAGGCTTGCACCGACCTGCTCTACCGGTTCTTCCCCGAGCGCGAAGACGAGTCAAAGCAGTACGACGAAGTCGAGGGTATTGCCAATCGCAAGGATTTTGACCTGATTTGTCATACCAAGGGCGGCAAGCTGGTGCTCAAAGACGGCACCGAGATTCCGAACGAGCATGCCACCCATAAGCTGACCTATTTCGATCACGGCACCAACACGCACATCTACCCCTACGTCATCGAGCCGTCGGGCGGTGTCGACCGCATCACCCTGGCGTTCATGATGGATGCCTACGACGAAGAAGTGGTCAACGACGAGACCCGCGTCGTGTTGCGCCTGCACCCCGAACTGGCGCCGATCAAGGTCGCGGTGCTGCCGCTCAAGAAGAACCACGACGGCATCGTCGGCAAGGGCAAAGAGATCAAGAACCTGCTGATGCACGACGCCGGTTGGCGGACCGTGTATGACGACACGGGCGGCATCGGCAAGCTGTATCGCCGGCAAGACGAGGTCGGCACGCCGTTCTGTCTGACCGTCGATTTCCAGACCCTCGAAGACGGCACGGTCACGGTGCGCGACCGCGACACCATGAAACAAGACCGCGTCAAGATCGAGGAACTGATTCCGACGTTGCGG
>CAZADH010000010.1:0-34161 GCA_964483805.1 uncultured bacterium | reverse complement strand
CCCTACGGCACGGCGGCAATGCCTCCGTCGGCGGGGCGCAATGTGGCGAAGATCCGCTGGAGGTCCTGTTCGATCTCGGTGAAGCTGGCGGGGCGGTTGGCCGGGTTCTTGTTGAGGCAATCGAGAACCAGCGTTTCGAGGTCGGGCAGGCAGTCGGGTCGCAGTTGCCGAAGCGGCCGCGGTTCCTGCACAAACACCACACCGATGTCGTTGCCCACGTACGGCCGCTGACCGGCGATGATCTCATAGAGGGTCATGCCAAACGCGTAGATCTCTGACGACTGGGTGGCCGGGCCGCCGCGCAGGCGCTCGATCGGCAGATACCACGGTGTGCCCACGACAATGCCCGACTGGGTGAGGTGTTCGCCTTCTTCTTCGCGGGCGAGGCCGAAGTCGATGATGCGGACCTGGCCGTTGATGTCGACGAGGATGTTCTCGGGTTTGATGTCACGGTGCAACACGCCGCGTTCACTGGCATGGGCGAAGCCGGACGCCAACTCGATGGCGAGCACGAGAATCTGGCCCATTTCGGGAATGCCGACGCGCACGAGTTTGCGCAGATCTTCACCTTCGATGAACTCGATGGCGATGAAATATGGCTCGCGCGCACTCACCTCGAACACCCGCGGAATCGTTGGGTGCGCCAGCTTCATCATGATGCGTGACTCTTCGAGAAAGCGTTCGCGCAGGCGCAGACTCTCTCGCGAATTCGAAGCGCGCAGCAACTTGACCGCCACCCACTGGCCGCTGATGCTGTCGTAGGCCTTGTAAACCACGCCCATGCCACCGGCGCCGAGTTCACTGAGGTGGGTGTAACGCGGTGGCAGGCCCGGCACCCGCAGTTCCTGACGTGGTGCGGCCTGTGTCGTCGGTTGGGTCGTTTCGCTGTGCCTGCTGTCGGTTGGCGTGCGTGGGGGCGCGGATTGGACGAGGGGGGCGGCGAGTTCGGGCAACACCGTGGCCAGTTGCGCGCGCAACAGGATCGCGGGCTGATGCCGTGAATCGAGCTGAAGGGCCTGTGAGACGCTTTTACCGGCTTCAGCAGTCTGGCCGACAGCCCGCTGGGTGTGCGCCAGGTCAGTGAACCAGCGGGCCTCGTTGGGTTCGCTCCGGGTCATCAGGGCGAAGACCGGTTGACTGGCTTCGTTGAACAACTGCCGATGGTCGTAGATCTGGGCGAGAAACCGGGTCGCCTCGAAATCGTCGGGATTCGCGCGATGATACGCCTCGATGCACGCAACTGCGGCAATGCTGGGGTCGGCCAGCGCCATGCAGGCCTGTGCATAATATGTATGCCAGTCGGTCCGGCGGGGCGCGCGTTCGCACGCGGATTCGAGCGCCTTCAGACTGCGGGTGTCGGTGGCTTGCGCCGCGATGATGAGGTCGATGCCGGCATCGGCGACCCAGATGGCATCGGCATGTTTCTCGGCTGCGGCGGCGAGGACCTTGCGTGCGGGCTCGATGCAGCCGGCACGCGTGAGCACCCGCAACACCACCTTGGCCAGCATGGTGTCGGCAACGACGCGGTCGGTGTCGTCGACGCAGCTCGATGCGGCCACCTCGAGTTGTTGTAGAACTGCCGGAGTGGCGCGGTCGAGATTGGTGCCGAGTAGCAGTTTCCGCGCGCGTTCCCAGGGGTCATCGCGGGTCGTTGCCGTGGGTGTTGTCTTTCGCGCTGGTGCTGAGGTTGGCCGGCCAGTCCCTTTGTCCGGCTTCGGGCCGTCGTCACGGCGAGAGCTGCGGGACAAGAATATCTGCAGCGCGATCGGAATGGCGATGATCAAGAGAACGCCCACGACGACCAGTGGCCGCTCCTGCACGAACTGAATGAGGACTTGCAGCATTTATCCTTGTAACCGGATTCTGAGGATGTGAGGCCGGTGTTTGCCACTGCGCCTGTCAGGTGCAGGCGCATGGGTTCGACCGCTGTAAGCTAAGGCCTTTTTCGCATGCAGGTCAAACCCCGGTCGAAATGCCAGGTCGAATCTCATGCATTCGTCGCTTCGTGCCGAGAAGAGAGCCGAAGGCCGATGTTGTCGTGCAGACGCTGCCTGGTGGCAGCGGAAAGGAAGTCGGGAATGCGAGGCTGGGCAGGGCCCCGAACCACCGCTCGAGACGCGTGTTGCGCGCGCGCATACCGGGGGCCGCGTGCGGTTGCCTGGCGCCTGCACCTGTCGTGGTCCGGGTGGCTCGCCTTCCTGCTGACGCTGGTTACCGCCGTGGCCACCGCCAGTGACTTCAAGCTCGACTTCAAATACAACAGCACGACCGCCGTCGACTCGACGCGCAAGGATTACTCGACGATCACCTACCCCGACTTCACGACGCTGATCCCGGTCGGGGTTCCCGAAACGTATGACAAGACATTCGTTGGCAACATCAGCGACCTGGCGTTGACCCTCAAGGGTGATCTGACCGAGAGCCAGATCTTCGACGTCAAAGAAAATCTGCATTACCAGGGCTATCGCCCCGAGGATTACAACTCGACCACCGATGACTCATACAAGTATCGTTACCTGGATCACCTGTTGAACGTTACCTACGGCATCGCGTTCACGAAACGCGACAACCTGCAACTCGACTACTGGAACTCGGTGTACGAACTGCCGATCGATGCGCAGTGGAACTACCGGTACCATTTGGGGCGCCTGCAGTTCTCCCACCACATCAACAAGGACTCGACCCTCACTTTTCAGGGCGGGCAGGAACAACGCGAGTTTCCCAATGACTTCGTCGAGGATTACCGCGAGAACGTCGGCGCCGTCGAGTTCTCTGTGCTCTTTCCCGAAAAGCTGCACTACCGCCCCGTGAGCAACTCGTCGCGCGGTACCGATCAGGCTTTCAAACAGGTCGGCAATGGCTTTGCGGCAAAGAAGCCGACCACCTGGTATACCACCTGGACGAAGAAGCCGGGCGAAGACAGCGATGAAGCAAAGTTCCTCACCAAGGTGGCCCGTGGCGACCTCTTTGTGACAGCCCGCGGCGAGTACCTCGACCGTTCCCGCACCCACATCGCCAACGGTTACGACCAACCGCGCGGGCTCGTGCAGTTGCAATACGACGCTTCCGAGCGTACCCGGTTGCGTCTCGAAGGCGACTATTATGTCCGTCGGCACGAACGTGAGTCGGAGGCCTACGCGCTCTACGACCACAACCGATCGCGGGCGAACATGGCGGCCACCTACCTGGCCAATGCCGACATCACGTCGATTCTCACGCTCGGCTACGAGCAGTACAAACACCTGAAGTTCGTCGATCAGGACTATCGCATCACCAACGCGATCGTCGAGACCTATTACCGGCTCGGCCAGGCCAACATCAGCGGGTTTCTCAAGAACGAGTTGACCCGGTATCGCATGCCCCGGGTGTTCTATCCCGATGCCGATTACCTGCAGGCGATCGTCACCTACCAGTATCCGTTCAGTCATTCATGCAGTTTTCGCTTGAAAGACGAGTGGGTCGACTGTAAATACGACAGCAATCAGAACGAATACTATTCGTCGTACGTGCGCAATGTCTATCGCCTGGGTGTGGCGCAACAACTCGATCGCTACAACACCCTCGAGTTGTCGTACCAGGAAAAACGTGAACATCACAAGACCTTCACGATGAACGACATCACCGAGAAGACCTTGATGTTCTCCTGGCTCGGCACGATCTGAGCCAAGGTTCGGACGACTCCGGAAGTTGGCGGCGTCGTTCAGGTGGTGCCCCCAAACGCTGCCGTAGCGAGAACCGGCATTCTCTGGTGAAAACTGTGTCGGTGCCGGTTGCTCCCCGTTGCGGTTGCCGCTACCATGATGGGCACAACCAATCTTGTGTCAGCGGAAGGGGAACACTATGGTCAACCGACGAGCGGTAGTCGCCGGGGCTTCCGAAGATCGTCTCGAAAAACTGATCGAAGAACGCCTGCGCGCCGGGGTCGACAAGAGCGAAATCGATGATCGGATCTGGGACCTCTTCGGCGAAGATTGGGCGGTCATGTTTACCGACCTGTCAGGGTTTTCGCGAGGGGTGGCACGATTCGGCATCATCCACTTCTTGCAGACGATCCATGAGTCCGAACGGTTGTTGATTCCGGTGATCGAGAAACACGACGGCATTCTGCTCAAGGTCGAAGGCGACAGCATGCTGGTCATCTTCCGTCGGCCGAGCCGGGCCATTCAGGCAGCCATCAATATGCAGCGCGTTCTGCACGACTACAACAACGACAAAGACGATGAAGACAAAGTATTGCTCTGCGTCGGCATCGGCTACGGGCGCATGTTGCGCATCGGTGATGCCGACGTGTTCGGCCAGGAAGTCAACTCGGCCAGCAAGCTTGGCGAAGACCAGGCGCGGCCGTACGAGATTCTCATCACCGATGCCGTTAAGGAACGGGCCGGCGAGATTCGCGGCACCACGTTCGAAGAGTTGTCCGATTCACCGGCCGGTGCCGGCCGATCGTGGCGGGTGCGCTACGCGTGATCCGCTAGTATCCTGCCGTTCCGCTTCGCGAACCACCCCCATCACCACCGGAGGACCGTCATCATGTCGACCACTCACGCCAAGAAGAGCGCTGCATCCGCCAAGACCATCACGAAGACCGGGGCCATGAAGATGCCTTCCCGCAAGAAGACGCGGCGTCTGCATGCCATCGGCATCGTCGGTGCCACTGGGGCAGTGGGCCGCAAGTTTCTCACGGTGCTTGCCGAGCAGGGCCTCGAGCCCGCCAACCTGCGCCTGTTTGCCAGCGCGCGCAGTGCCGGCAGCAAGATGGCATATTGCGGCAAGCAATACACGGTCGAAAACCTCGAAACCGCCGATTTTCGCGGCCTCGATGTCGTGTTCTTTTCGGCCGGCACCGACCTGTCGAAGCTGCATGCGCCGCGGGCGGTCAAGGCCGGTGCGGTGGTCATCGACAACAGCAACGCCTTTCGCATGGACAAGAACGTCCCGCTGGTCGTGCCCGAGGTCAACGCGCACGCACTGGCGAAGCACCGTGGGCTGATCGCCAATCCGAACTGCTCGACCATTCAGATGGTCATCGCGTTGGCGCCGATCCACAAAGTGAACCGAATCAAGCGGGTGGTGGTGACGACCTTCCAATCGGTGTCGGGCACGGGGCTCGAGGCCATCGAGATCCTCGAAAAACAGGCGGCGGCACGCTTGGCCGGCAAGCCGCTCCCCAAGGGGGTCTACGAGCATCCGATCGGGTTCAACCTGTTTCCGCACATCGACAAATACCAACCCGACGGCCTGTATCTCGAAGAGACGAAGATGGTGCTCGAAACCCAGAAGATCATGGGTGCAAAGATTCCGGTGTGCCCGACGACCGTGCGCGTGCCGGTCTTCTATTGCCACAGCGAGGCCGTTAATCTCGCTTTGAGCAAGCCGATGACCGCCGACCGGGTGCGCAAACTGTTGGCGAAGGCCCCGGGCGTGGTCGTCTGCGACGAACCGGCGAGAGCGAAATACCCGACGCCTTTGCTGGCGCAGGACACCGATGATGTCTATGTGGGGCGCATTCGCAACGATCCGAGCCAGAAGTACGGCATCAACCTGTTTGTTGTGGCCGACAACCTGCGCGTCGGCGCGGCCACCAACGCGGTACGCATCTACCAGGAGATGTGCCGGCAGGGGCTGCTGTAATGACAGGCGGGCAAGGGCGGCAGACATACAGTGTATGTATTATTGCTGCGCTGCTCGTCGCCGTTGTCTGTCTGGGCATGCCGGCCGTGGCGCAACCGTTTCGCGAGGCGCTGGTCGAAGATCCGGTCGTGCGCTGTATCTTGACCAACGGCAAGACCGCGCGGGCCTGGGTCGATCTGTCGGGGCAGCGGTATCACGTGGTTCCGGGTGAGACGGTGGCCAAGCGCTGGGTGGTCGAAGAGATCCGGCGCGATACCATTCTGTTTCGCGGCGTGCACCCGACTCCGACGTTTCTTTCGGCACCGCTGACCGTGGTGAATCGCGCCACCTATCATCGCGACTGGTCGTTTTGGGGTGAGCCGCTCGGACTGTGGGAAGGGCTCGAAATCCTGACCACAGCGTTCAAGCGCCCGTGCCTGATGCATCACGAGGCGGGCGGCACCGTGGTGCCGCGCTACCACGGGCAGAGTCTCGAGCAGTTCATGCGCCTCATTCTGCCGCAAGGGCATCGTTATGCCGATGTCGGGCCGGTGATGATCGTTTTGCCCAAGGAGGTCAACGGCGAGGGGTTCATGACCTTGATCAAGCGCTGGGCCGCATTCAAGGCCGAACGCATGATCATGCGGTTCCCCGGATTGGCCAAGGCGGGCTCGATCTTGTCGCGCGGTGACGATCTGCAATACGTTATACGGCAGATTTCCTATGGGTCCAGTGTGCCGATGCAGTTCCCCAAAGATCTGCATCTGCCCGTGTATGCACATCTGCCGGATCTGCCTTTTTACGTGATTCTGTCGGCGGTCGTCTATGGCAATGGCTGCTATCTGATCGAGCGCACCGACGGTTTCGAAATTCGCCCCTGGACCCGCCCGTACACGGCCTCACCGCTGCCGGAGCGCCCGGAACTCAACGATATGGCGGCGCCGGCATATTTGCCCCCGGCGATGCCACCGGGCGGCGAGAACCAGCCGCCGATGTGGCCGATGTATCCCGATGGCCCGGTCGACCCCGGTGTGCCGCGACTGCCGAACCTGGCGCCGCCCCCCGGCGACTCACACTGACGCAAGGTTGGGGTCTGTCCCTAGGGTCTGTTCCCGATCGTGCTATACTGCGCGGGTGAGGCCTGCATGCTGAGTCCCGAAACCCGCATTCTGACCGGCAACGAGACGCGTGTTCTCAAGGAATTCCGTGAGAACAACACCGTCGTTGCGTCGGTCGGTTGGGGACAGACCGGGTCCGACAAGGTGCTCGATGTCTATGTGCAGTTCGATTACCGCGGCTCGTTGATCCGGTTGACGACCCGCCGCGGTCACGTGTTGACTGCGACGCCCGATCATCCGTGTTTCGGCCGGCTCGATCCGGGCAACCATCTGCATTATTTCTACCTGATGGAGCGTTCATCGCTCGGGTATCGCCTCGGCCTGACGCAGAACCTGATGCAGGATCTGCTCACCCAGCAGAAGGTCGAGACCGACCTGTTCAACCCGCAGGACGTGCAAGACCGGGTCTGGATCATCGAAGCCACCGACTCGACCCAGCAGGCGCAGTACATGTTGCGGTACGCCACGTTCCGCTACGGTCTGCCCGATATTCCGTTTCGGGCGCGCGGCGGAGCGCTCGAACTGAGCGACTCGATGATTCGTGACATTTTCGATCGCATCGATACGCCGTCGCGGGCGCGCCAGTTGCTGGCCGACTCGCTGATGTTCGAGGCGCACCCGCATGTGATGGTCAAATTGTCGGCCAGTGCCGAGGCCCGCAGCAGCGCGGTGCAGTTCGTGCTGTTCGGCGGCGAGCGCCGCGGCAAAGAACTCGGCTGTTACGAACACCTGATCCGCGTCGACGGCTCGGTGGCGATGAAAGACCAGATGCGCGAGCAGTTCCAACGGCGCATGACCCGCCAGGGGTTCTGGCACCTCGAGGTCACCCGCGGCGATCTCGAGGAGGCGCAACTCTTTGTAAAGACATTGTCTGCACTCGACAATCTGCAGGTCATCAAGAAGATCCAGTTGACCCGCAACGCCCCGTTCTACATTCTGCCCGCGAGCCACATCAAGCTGGGCATGGTCGTGCCGGTCATCGGCACCAAGGGCGTCGAGGAAGACGCGGTCGTCAAGGTGTCGACCGAAGAATACAAGGGGCCGCTCTACGATTTGAAGGTGGGGGCGCTGAACAACTATGTCGCCGATGGCTTGGTGGTCATGGCCAATGCCGGGTTTCTGACGACCCTGCCGGTCACCGACCCGCCGTTGACCTGAGTACCGAATTGGATCACCGACAGAATCTGGGAGGACGTATGGAGCGACGAAGACTGGGTGTCGTGATGGCGTGTGTGCTGGCTCTGGTGTTGCTGGGTGCCGTGATGGCGTCGGCTCAGGTCGATTTGACGCCGAGCAAGACATTGGTCAAGTCGTTGGGGTCCAGAACGTTCGTTCTGATGCCCGATGCCATCGATGCAGGGGTTTGGTATTACCTGCTGCTGACGCCCTCGGTCGTCGACAAGAAGGGTCTGCCGGCCATCGAGCTGGAGTTCTACCAGGAACCGGACCCAGCCAATCGCGAGCGCGAGAGGTGCGGATACGTGCTCGACGTCGAACTCGATTATGCCGCCACGCCGGCAGAGAAATCGCTGCTGAGTGCCGGGCTCACCGACTGGGTGAGTCGAGGTCAGTTGCACAGTCCGTTGATCAGCCGCAATCAGAAGGCCCCCATGAAGTTCACCGGGGCTCGAAAACTGGTCGCTCTGCCGTTCCACATTGCCGACGTTGGTTTGCCGTTCGGGAAATATGAATTCGGCCCAGCCCCCGAGTTGGGTTTCGACGCGACCAAGGCCAAGGTCAAAATCAGCGGCGAGGATAAGCTGGCAATCGATGTTTTGCGGAGTATGTTGCTCGAGAAAACGCTGCCGTTGTCATTGCGGGTCCAGTTTGCCGGCGCTCTGCCGGTTTCGGAGTTTGCTGCCGAATACAACCCTGCCAAACTGGTGGCGGGATTCTTCGCAAACCCGACGGCTCGCGACCGATTGATGCGGGTGACGTGGGCGATGAACACGGGCGTGGACCCGGTCAAGCTGGCGCCGGCCCGGGTGGCGGACATCATCAAAGCCGGTGGACTCACAGCACCGGCAGATTCGACGGGCAGCGGGAAGGGACGAAAGCTCACCGTCGAGGAGTCGCTGAGCGTTCTGCATTCGCTCACCGAAGCGGTGTTCACCCGCCAGCCAATGCCGGTCCGTCTGGGAGACGTGACACTGAAAACCGAGGGCAACAAGATTCCTTTCATCAAACTCCCGGATGGACTGTCACTCGGACAAATGCTGCAGGCGCCACAGCATCCGGTGGATGAATCGAAAAAGCTGCGATACCGCAACATCGCCGTGTGCAATACGGCTTTCGTCATTGGCGTGCCGCTCAGCCTGGCGAAACTGGACCAGGCAAAGAAAGACAAGCTCGTTCACCTGAGACCCCGCGTCGAAACCCACAGGGCTATGTTCTATCTTCCTACGGTGGGCGACCATCCGGCTTTGGCGTCGCTGAAAGACGTCTCGTTCGACATGGTCATGGTCGATTCGACCAAGCTCGATCAGTCACGGAAACCGGGAACGCCGCCACCGCCGATCGATGCTTCAGCGAGGCTCACTGCGGTTTATGACTTCGCGAAACGGAAGTGGCTCGATGGCAAGGGTCAGGAGATTTCGGGAATCGAATATGATTTCACGGCCATCCACCAAAAGATGGGGGCGCAGGCAAAAAACCTACGCTGGATAACAACCGTTAAGCTGACGGCTGATCGCTATGCGGTTGTGACCGAGTGCGAGAATCCTGTCGTGGATGGTGTCTTTCCGCTGCGGCATCCGATGGCCCTGTTGCAGACCGTTGACGTAGAACCGTCTCTGCTCGCTGAAAACGAGGCGATCGAGAAGATCGAGTTCGTTGTTGTTACCGAGACGGGCGAGAAACTCCCGGGGCCGACCATCGAGCGCAAGGATTTCATGTCTGGCCAACAACAGTGCGTGTTCTTCCCGGGAGAACGGTTCAAGTGTCAAGTCACGGTATTCTTTGGCGGTGGCGAAACCGTGGTCAAGGAGTTTGATGAGACGTACGGGTACTCGATCGTTTTGGAACCGGGCCAATTTGTCGACAAGAACCCCCAGTAGTTTCCAATGAACCAGAGCCTGGGTGGGGGCGGTCGTGTGACGGTTCACGGCTTCGACCGCCTCAATCCGCAACAGCAGCAGGCCGTCGCCTTCGGTGACGGCCCGCTGCTGATCGTGGCCGGCGCCGGGTCGGGCAAGACCCGCACGCTGACCATGCGCATTGCCTCGTTGATCGAAGACCGCGGCGTGCCGGCGCGGGCGATCCTGGCGGTGACTTTCACCAACAAGGCCGCGCGCGAGATGCGCGAGCGGCTGTTCAGCCTGCTTGGCGTGAAAGCCCAAGGCGTCGATCTGACCACCTTCCACAGTTGGTGCTGTCGGTTGCTGCGTCGGTGGCATCGCGAGATCGATTATCCGCCGGGGTTCACGATCTTCGACGACGAAGACCAGGAGAAAGTGCTGCGCGACTGTGCCAAGCGCATGGACCTCGACACCGACCGCGTGCCGCTGCGCCTGGTGCGCAGCTTGATCAGCGAAGCGAAGAACGAGTTGCGCTCCCCCGAGGAGTTTCGCCCCGACCATCCGCAGGCCGACCGCATCCGCGAGATGTATCAACTCTATCAGGAAGCGCTGGCGCTGCAGAAGGCCTGCGATTTCGACGATCTGATCATGCGCACCTGGCAGTTGTTGACGGCGCGCCCCGATTTGCTCGAAAAATTACATCGTCAATACAATTACTTTCTCGTCGACGAGTATCAAGACACCAACATCGCGCAATACCGCCTGCTGGCGCTGTTGGCGAAGGCGTCGAACAATATCTGCGTCGTCGGTGACGAAGACCAGTCGATTTACGGGTGGCGGGGCGCCGATATCCGCAACATTCTCGACTTCGAGAAAGATTTCGTCGGCGCGACCACCATCGTGCTCGACCAGAACTACCGGTCGACACAGAAGATCCTCGACGCGGCCTCGGCGGTGATTGCCCGCAACAAGAGTTCGCGCGGCAAAAAGCTCTGGACCGAACGCGGCGACGGTGAACTGCTGCACCTGCTCGACGCCGATTCCGACCGTGATGAGGCCGATCGCGTCGTGGGCGAGATCCGGCGGTTGGTGAACGCGGGCACGCCGTTGTCGGGCATCGCCGTGCTCTACCGCATGAACAGCCAGAGCCGTGAACTCGAACGCGCGTTGGTGCGGTCCGGGTTCCCCTACGAGGTCTACGGCGGCACCAAGTTCTTCCAGCGTCGCGAGATCAAAGATGTGCTCGCGTACCTGCGGGTGTTGGTGAATCCCGACGACGCGGTCGCGCTCGCGCGCATCATCAACACGCCGCCGCGCGGGATCGGTGCGACGACGCAATCCCGGCTCGAGGCGATGGGCCCCTTGTTTGCGGCCCTGTTTGCCGAGCGCAAAAGCTCGAAGAAGCTGGGGGAGTTCTGCACGCTGCTCGAGCACCTGCAAGAACAGGCCCGCATACTGTCGGTGTCGGCCCTGACCCGGGTGGTAATCGACGAGATCGGCTACGTCGACTATCTGAAAAAAGACGACCCCGACACGGCCGAAGACCGCATCGGCAACGTCGAGGGGCTGGTGTCCGACATCGTCGAGCAGGAAGAGGCGAACCCCGAGCTGACGCTGATGGCCTATCTCGAGCAGGTGGCGCTGCATGCCGAGGTCGATGAGTTGCGCGAGAACACCGACAAGGTGCACCTGTTGACCCTGCACAACGCCAAGGGGCTCGAGTTCCCCGTGGTGTTTCTCATCGGTCTCGAGGAAGGTGTGTTTCCGCACCATTCGTGCATCGACTTTCCGGAGCGTCTCGAGGAAGAGCGTCGTCTGGCGTATGTGGGCATGACCCGCGCCGAGAAACGGTTGTATCTGTGTTGTGCCCGGCAACGCCTGGTGTTCGGGCGGTGGAACGCCAACGCGCCGTCGCGCTTTCTGGGTGAGGTGCCGGTGGGGTTGTTTGTCGAAAACACGCTGTCGTCACGCATTCGTGCGCACCTGAGCGGTCGGCCGGTGGCCGGGGTACCGATCGGGGCGGTCGGGGCCCGGGGGCGCACCTTCGTGCCGGCGCCTGGCACACGCATGCCAGGGGGTAGCGCTGCGGTCGCGGGGCGGCCCTCCCTGGGGTTGCCACCCGGAGCCGCGGTGCGGACCACGGCGCGCATCCCTGTGCCCGGAGCCGGGCGCACCGATGCCGGTGCGGCCCGGGATGCGGGTGCGCGCGCGGATGAGGCCGCGGTGGCGTCATCGGCGATACGGGCGTTGCGCCACGCCGAAAAGCCGGGTATGATGTCGGTGCCGGATGTCGGCATGACGGACATGGCCCTGGCCAATATGGCGAATACCACGGTCGGCTGTCGGGTGTGGCATCAGGTGTTCGGGCAAGGGCGGGTACGGGCCGTCGAAGGCAATCGGGTCGAAGAGTTCCGGGTCACCATTGACTTTGAGCGGGCGGGCAGCAAGACATTGTTGTTGCAGTACGCGTCCCTGCGAATCGAACGAAACAATTCCTAACTCAGGAGGTTTGTGGCGATGTTCAGGTTGCTCAACTGGTTGTGGAAGATCTTTATCCTCGCAAGCGTGTTCGGTATCGGCTACATCATCGGGCGCGAGCATGCCTTCGAAGAAGATGAAGATTGGGAAGACGACGAAGACCTCAAGGCCACCGAGCAAACCGGTGACAAGAAACCCGAAGTCGCGGCCGGCGCCGCCGCTGCCGTCGATGCGGGTCCGGGCAAAGCCCACACGTTCACCCTGAGCCATGACAAAGCCGAGAAGGTCTCGGTCGTTGGCACCTTCAACGATTGGAACAAAGACACCACCCAGATGACCCGCGAGGGCAACACCTGGAAGGTCACGGTCAATCTCAAACCCGGTCGCCACGAATATAAGTTCGTGGTCAACAACACTGACTGGATCTCCGATCCGGCGTGCAAAGAAATGGTTGCCGACAAATACGGCAGCAAATCTTCGGTCGTCGAGATCGCCTGACGTTTTTGCCCTGACACGCGTCGGCCGCGCCCTGTGCCGGGTCTTTCCGGCTGTGGGCGCGGCCGCGGGTGTCTTGCCCCGTCGTCGGGGCCGTTGTCGATGCATGTGAATACACTATAAATACATGGTAAAACCGATCTATCTCGAAGAAATCATCTCCAGAGCCGGCCTGCGAACGTTTCTCGACCATGTGCGGAAACTGACGGGGCTGACGGTTAACGCATTCAACGAGAAGGGTGAGCCGCTGTTCGCCGGCTTCACCGAGGCGATGCAGTGCCCCAAACCGATGTGCACCGGTTGTCCGGTTCGCGACATCGCCGCACTCACCCAGGCCAACGGGTTGTTCAAGTGTGCCGATGGCCGTCGGTTCAAGGTGCACTCCCTCACGTCGCGGGGCGACGTTTTTGGGGCTCTGATCATCGGCCCGTTCGAGATCGGCACGCCGTCGGCCCCGACGGCGGCCAACCCGAGGCCCACGGTCAGCGAAGAGCAGTTGCAGGCCGCGACCGACCTGCTCGATCAGTTCTTCGGCACGCAACTCGAAATGGCCTCCGAACGCATCAACGTTCACCGCAAGGAACGCATTCTGTCGGTGCTCGAAGAGGCTTCGAAGATCATGAACTCGACGCTCGATTTTCAAAACCTGCTCGAGTTCCTCATGGACATTGCCATCGAAATCACCGGCGCCACCTGTGGCGCCTGTCTGCTCAAGAAAGAGGGCAAGAACTACCTCGAGGTTGCCGTGGCCCGCGGTTCCCATCCGCAAGAGGTCAAGAAGATCCGCGTGCCGATCGGTAAGGGTGTCACCGGCTGGGTGGCCCGGCACCTCGAACCGCTGGTCGTGCCCAATGTGCTGCTCGAGCCGCGCTACATCGAGACGCCCGAGACGATCTATTCCGAGATGGCCGTGCCGTTGCTCGTTGGCGAGAAACTGATCGGGGTCATCGCCGTCGACAGCAACCAGGTGAACGCCTTCTCGAAAGACGATGCCACGACGCTGACGATGTTGGCCTCGATGGTCACCAAGGTCGTCGAGAACGCCAGGCTCCTGGCCAGTTCGAATCAGAAGCTGAAAGAACTCTCGCACCTGTTCGCGATTTCCGAAAAGCTCGCCGACGATCAGGACGGTCCCGGCTTGTTGGCCGAGATCCTCAACGAGACGGTGGCCGCCGTGTCGTGTGAGGCAGCGGCTCTGCTGACGCGCGATCCCGAGGCCGACGAACTGCGGGTTAGGGCCGGATATCACCTGCCCGACGATACGCGCAGCGTGGTCATTCCGATGGGCAAGGGGTTGCATGGGTGGGTCGCGAAGCAGCGGCAACTGCTCAATGTGGCCGAGGTCAATCGCGATCAGGCGTTGTCGCAGTTCTCGCCGCTCGATCAGTTCGTCCGCACCGCCTTGATCCTGCCGTTGATGACGTCCGAGCGTTCATTCGGGGTGTTGGCGGTCTACCAGAAGCAAGGCAAAGACGGTTTCAGCAAAGACGACCAGCATCTGTTGACGACGATCGGTCGCCAGTTGACTGCCCATTTCGACAACCGGCGGCTGTTCGATGATTCGCAGCAGCGCCTGGCCCATCTCACGACGCTGTACGAGGTGTCCGATTGCGTGTCGCAGACGCTCAATCCGGTGCGCCTGTTCAACATGATCCTCAAGCTGGTGGCCAAGGTCGTCGATGTCGAGACCTCTTCGCTGATGCTTTACGATCCGGTGCGGCAGTATCTCACGCTCGATGCAGCCCTGGGCATTCCCGAGGCGTTCATCGGCGAGGTCAAAGTACCGGTGGGCGAGTGCATTTCGGGGTGGGTGGCGCGTCACAAACAACCTTTGTTGATTCGCGATCTCGGCAAGGACGAACGGTTTGCCGGGAACTCGCGCACCGACTACAAGACGGGGTCGGCGCTGTCGATTCCGATCATGCACAACGAGCGCCTGCTTGGCGTGCTCAACGTCAACAACAAGCGGTCGGGCGCCCTGTTCAACCAAGACGATCTCAAGTTGCTGACCGGCATTTCCGACCAGATCGCGCAGGGCATCTTCAACGCGATGCTCTACGAGAAGACCGAGCAACAGGTGGCCGAATTGTCGCTGCTGCAAGAGCTGGGCAAGGCGATCAACTCGACGCTCGATCTCGATTCGGTGTTGAACTACGTCATCGACATGACCACGCGCATCACCGAGGCCGACAAGTCGACCCTGATGCTGCTCGATCGCGACTCCAAGACCCTCTACGTGCAGGTGGCCCGCGGTTTCGAGGGCAACAACGTCAAAGACATCCGCATGACGGTCGGCCAGGGTGTGGCCGGCAAAGCCGCCGAGATGCGCCGACCCCTGCGCGTGGTCAATACCGCCGAAGACAATAGTTACATTGTATTGCCGGGCGGCGACGGCGAGCCGCGCACGCTGATCTCGGCACCGATGCTCAATCGCGATCAGCTCATCGGCGTCATCAACTGCGAGCGCGTGTTGGGCCGCAAGGTGCCGTTCACGCAAGAGAACCTCGACATTCTCGACACCCTGGCCTCACAGGCTTCGGTCGCCATCGAGAACGCGCGCCTGTATCACAACCTGCTCAACGTCTACCTCGAAACGATTCGCGCCCTGGCTGCGGCGATCGATGCGAAAGACAGCTACACGCACGGTCACAGCAAGCGCGTCACCGAGATCTCGGTCGCGCTCGCGCAGGTCATGGGTTGTCACCGCGACGAGATCGACATGATCCGCCATGCCGCGTTGTTGCACGATGTCGGTAAGATCGGTATCGCCGAGAACATCCTGCTCAAGCCCGGTCGCCTGACCGATGAAGAGTTCGAGAAGATCAAAGACCACCCGATGATCGGCGCCGGCATCCTCGGCTCGATCGAGTTTCTCAAGGTGGTCTGCGATGTGATCGAGCATCACCACGAACGCTTCGACGGCAAGGGTTACCCCGATCGCCTCAAAGCCGACGAGATCCCGCTGGGGTCGCGCATCATCTGCGTCGCCGACTCGTTCGATGCCATCACCTCATCGCGCCCGTATCGCCAGCCGCTGTCGTTCGATGAGGCCGAGCGCGAGATCGAACGTTGTGGCGGCTCCCAGTTCGACCCGCGGGTCGTGGCCGCGTTCATCAAGCTCCGCTCCTCGCCGCATTGTCCGCTCTGGCTGGTGCGCAAGCCGACGCTGGGCGAGCAGTCGGTGCCGGCAGCATCCTCGGGGAGGGCCGCGCACTCGTAAATTGCGCCCCACACCGTCGGGTGGGGGCGATGGTCCCGCGCCGACACGATCGAGCCAGCCCCGGGGGTTGTCCCGTCGAGCGGCGGTTATTGGCGAACAAGCGGGCGAGCTTCTTCACGTCATTGCTCCAGCAGGCGCATGGGGCAGAGTGCCTTGATCTCGCAGTTCTCGCAGTCGGGTTTGCGGGCACTGCACCGGTTGCGGCCATGCAGAATCAGCAAGTGCGAGAACTCGATCCAGTGTTGGCGCGGCACGAGCGGCAGCAGGTCGGCTTCGATCTTTTCGGGATCGGTCTCGTCGGTGAGCCCCAGGCGCCACGACAACCGACGCACGTGGGTGTCGACGACCACGCCGCTGGCGATGCCGAACGCGGTGCCCAGCACAACGTTGGCGGTCTTGCGCCCGACCCCGGGCAAGGCCACCAGGGCGTCGAGGTCGCGCGGCACCTCGCCGCCGTGCTCGCGCATCAGCGCCTGCGCCATGCCGATGATTGCCTTGGCCTTGTTGTGAAAGAAGCCGGTCGAGCGGATGGCCTCTTCGACCTGGGCCAGATCTGCTGCGGCAAAGTGTCGGGCGGTCGGGTATTTCGCGAACAGCGCCGGCGTGACCATGTTGACGCGCTCGTCGGTGCATTGGGCCGAGAGAATGGTGGCAACCAGCAGTTGCAGCGGGTTGGCGTGGAGCAGCGCGCAGGTGGCCCCGGGATAGGCCCGTTGCAGCGTGGCGACGATCGCGGCGATGCGCGCGCTGCCGTCGCCGGTGGTCCGATCCGAATCAGAGCCTGAGGAGCGGGCGTTTCGGGCTTGGGTTTTGGCGCGTTGGGGGCTGGCTCGTTGGGGCACGGCATGCCGTGCCCGTACCGTTTTGCTCCTGGTGGATGGCTTACGTTGTATTGCCATGATCCTTCCTCTCGTTTCAGGACGGGCGTTGCCGCCGCTCGCGCGCCCAGGCGGTGAAGCGCTCGGCCGGCCAGGTGTTGAGCAGTTGCTCGGGGCGGACCATGCCCTTGCGGGCGATCATCAGGCCCCAGCGCAGATTGGCAAACCCTTCGGGGTTGTGGGCATCGGGGTCGATGATCACCTTGAGCGGCGTGTCGCGAAACCGGCGCAGCCAGGTCCAGTCGCAGTCGAGCCGGTGGGGGTCGGCGTTGATTTCGATGGCGACATCGTGGCGGATGCAGGCGTTGAGCACGGCTTCCATGTCGAGGTCGATGCCGTCCCGTTCGAGCAGGATGCGCGCCGTGGGATGGCCGAACACCGTGGTATACCGGTTGGCCAGGGCCGTGATCACCCGCTCGGTGATGACCTCGCGGGGTTGGTTCATCTGGGCATGCACCGAGGCGATGACGAAATCGAAGCCGGCGAGCAGTTCGTCGGGATAGTCGAGCGCACCCTTGGTGAGGATGTCGCTCTCGATGCCCTTTAACAGCAGAAAACCGCCGCGATGCTGCACATTGTATTCATCGATTTCGGCCCACTGGGCCCGCACCGATTCGATCGAGAGCCCGCCGGCGTAAGCGGCGGTGCGCGAGTGATCGGCGAGGCCGAACCAGCGCAATCCGTGGTTGCGGGCGGCCTCGGCCATCTCGGCCGCCGAAGCGGATCCATCGGAGCGGTGCGTGTGCGCGTGCAAGGTGCCGACGATGGCGTCGGCTTCGACGAGCGCGGGCAGGGTTCGCCGACGGGCGAGGTCGATCTCGCCCAGATCCTCGCGCAACTCGGGCGGAATGAACTGCAGATCGAGGGCGGCAAAGACGTCTTCCTCGTGTGGCAACGGCGGCGACTGGTCGCCGGTGAACAGGCCGTATTCGTTGAGCTTCTTGCCCAGTTCCTTGGCATAACCGCGCAGCGTCGTGTTGTGCTCTTTGCTGCCGGTGAAGTGGCAGAGCGCCGCCCCAAAGGCGGCGGGCGGGACGACGCGCAGGTCGATTTGTATTCCCTCGGCCGCGATGACCGCCGACTTGGTCTCGCCGTGCTGCAGAACCCGTTCGCAGCCGGGCAGGGCGACAAAGTCGGCCATGATCGCCGGCGCGGTTGTCGGTTCGGCGGCGACGAGCAGATCGATGTCTTTGACCGTCGGTTTGCCGCGGCGCAGACTGCCGGCAACGACGAACGCATGGTGGGGATGACGCTCTTGCAGATGGGCCACCACCCGGTCGGCCACGGTGCGGGCGGTGCTGTGCAGAAACTGGCCTTGAAAGCGGCGCACTGCCGCGATGCCGGCGAGAATGTTGGCCTGGGTCTTGCTACCGAAACCCTTCAGCTCGGCGACCTTGCCGGTCTGGCAGGCCTCTTCCAGTTCGGCGAGTGAATCGATCTGCAATACTTCGTAAAGCACTTTGATCTTCTTGGGTCCGAGACCCTGCACCCGCATCATGTCGAACAGGCCCGGCGGGAACCGGTTTTTGAGCTCATCGAGTTCGCCGATGCGGCCGGTGGCCATGAACTCATGGATCTTGTCGATCAGGCCCTTGCCCAGGCCGGCGATCTTTTCAGCCGGGCGGTCGGGGGCAAAATGGTCGCTCAGCTCGCCGTCGAGCGCTGTCAGCGCCCGGGCGCCGTTTTAGAGGGCCCTGATCTTGAACGGGTTTTCGCCGGCCAATTCGCACAACAGGGCCATCTCGAGAAAGAGGTCGTGGCACGCTTGTTTCTTGCTCACGGCTTCACCGCAACAGTACCGCGAGGGTGGCCGCGAGATCGGTGAAATCGGGCAAGACGTGATCGGCCCCGGCAGCGCGCAATTCGGCGACCGTGAGTGGCCCGGTGGCCACGCCGACGCTGCGTACGCCCCACGGTTGGCACGACCGGATATCGTGGGCGGTATCACCTATTAGTACCGTATTATCAGCGCCGAGTTGCGGTTCGCGTTCGGCGGCCCGCCGCAAGGCGTGCCCGACCAGTTCGCTGCGCACCGCGGCATCGCACCCGAAACCGCCGAAACCGAAGTAATGATCGATGCCGTAGTGCGCGAGTTTTCGGTAGGCGCCCTCGCGGATATTGCCGGTGGCGAGGGCCAGCATCACCTGGTTGTGGCTGGCGAGGGCCGCCAGCAGTTCGCGCACACCCGGCATGAGCCGGCCCTGCCCGGGAACCAGGCGGCGGTCGAGTTCGGTGACGTAGACCCGGCGCACCTCGGCGAGCGTGTCGGCATCGGGATATGGCAGACCGTCGCGCGAACAGACCTGGGCGATGGCGGCCAGATCGGTGTTGCCGGCCATCTGCACGCCCTCGAGGCCGCGGCGCGCGCCGAGCACCTCGGTCAGCGCCGTGGTGAGTGCGTCGAGACCGGCGTGGTCGGTGGTCAATAGTGTGCCGTCGATGTCGAAGAGCAGCAAACGGGGGGTGGGTGATGCGGAGCGTTGCATGTGAACAGCCTCGTTTTCGAGCCGTTGGGGCACGGCACGCCGTGCCCGTACTGTGAATGCCGTGCCTGTACGGGATCTTACCGTTGCATTGTCCGCCGGTCCAGGCCCGGTTGCGCGGTGGCGGAGATTGCTTCCAGCAAACACCGTAGCGAGAGGCCCGTCGCCCGTCAACTCCGTCGCGAGGCGTCGCCCGTTGGCTCCGGCCCGCGGTCACCTTCAGGCGGTTCGGTGGCGTGCGGGTCGGTCGGCGGGGCGGGGTGGCGGTGGACCCCGGCACCGATGAGCGACGCTGGTGGTGCCGCGGCCTTCGTTTGACTGGCGATCTTGTTCTTGAACGAAATAATCTTGGCCTGTTGGGCCTGCTGGGTCAGCATTTCGTGCACCTCGTAGACCGTGATCGCGCCTTCGAGACCACGAATGCTTACGTCGTCGCGCTTGGTGGCATTCACATGGGGGGCGACAGCCTGGAAGGTGTTGGCATCGATCAGCAGTTGCGAATGCAGTTCTTTGTTGAGCGCTTCGAGACGCGAGGCCAGGTTGACGGTAGTGCCCATCACCGTGAACTCCTGGCGGCGCTCGGACCCGATGTTGCCCGCGAGCACCGGGCCGGTCGCGATGCCGACGCGGATCGTAAACCCGTCTCGGCCCTGCAGCAGCCACCGCCGCTGCAACTCGGCCAGTTCGGTGAACATCGCCACCGCGGCTTTCACGGCCCACAGCGGGGCATCGGGCAGGTCGGCCAACACGCCGAAGCGGGCCATGACCGCGTCGCCGATAAACTTATCGATCTCGCCGTTGTGGTTGAGCACGATCTCGGTCATGCGCGACAGATACTCGTTGATCGAGTTCACCACCTGTTCGGGAGTGAGCTTCGCGCTGAACTTGGTGAAGCCGGCGATGTCGGAGAAGAGAATGGTCGCCGTTTTCGTCGAGCCGCCCAGGCGCACCGAACCGGGGTTGCTGATGAGGTCTTCGACGAGACTGGGGTGGGCGTAGCGTCCGAACAGGTCTTTGAGCCGCTTCTTTTCTTCGAGCTCGCGCTGCGACATCGCCTTGGCAGAGGTCAGCTCTTCCTTGGTGGTCAAGAAAACGTTGGCGTTGCCCAGGGCCATCCCGATGAAGGTGCCCAGGGTCGAGAGGAAACGCAGATCGTCTTCGGTCACAATCGTGCGGCCGTCGGTGAATCCCTCGATCTCGACGACGCCGAAACACTGGTCCGCCGTGGCGATCGGCATGGCGATCACCGTGTTGCGCAACGGCGGCCGATCGATCAGGCCACGGGTCTCGTGGTCGTCTTCGGCGGCGCCGCGGTAGATCAGTTGCCGCTTCTTGAACGCCCAGGTGACGAAGCACTGTTCAGACAACGGGATGGTCAAACCCCGGATGGCGCCTTCGTCGACCCCGATGTGACGAAAAGCGTAGAGCTCATCGCGGACTTTGTCATGCAACAGCAATACAAAACGATCGCAGCCCATCTCTTGTTGCAGCATGTCGACGATCGACTTGAAGATCTCTTCCGGGTCGAGGGTGGTCGTGAGGTTGCGGGTCTTCACGAAAACCAGTGAGAAACGGCTCTTGAGCGCCTTCATCTGGTCTTCGAGCGCCTTGGCCTTTTTGACATGGGTGTCACGCATCGTGTCGACGTAGCCCTTCTGCAAACCCTGTTTCAGACCGGCCGGTAACTGGGCTTTGTGTTCGACCAGAACGCGTCGGGCCAGCAGGGCCACCACGCCGCCGAGCAACAGGGCCACGATGCCGACGACCATGACGAAGAACCACGGCACCGGGCTTGCCGGTAACACGAAGGTTGGTTCCCAAGCGGAGGCCGGCGACAGCAAGCCCACCAACAGCAGGCCGGTGAGCCCTGCAATCCGTCGCGACCCAAACCGGTTCGGCGGATACGACAACGAAAGTTTGTATGTAGTCATCGCCCGTCGCCGGTGCTGCGGTGCCACTGTTGACCGGGGTGGCCTGGGGGCGCGGATCGCCTCATGGATAGGCAGTGGCGGCCGGGTTCAAACCGGGCATGGCCCGGACGTGGATCTTGACCTTGGCGTTCTCGGTCACCTCGATGTTCTTGAACGCGAGGTTCGGAGGGGGTCGCAGGGTCAGCGAGACATTGACCACCGCGCCGACCTCTTCGATTCCTGGCCCCGGGGTGACCGTCATTGCTTCGGCCCCGTCGGGGCCGATGAACACCGGTTGCGTGGTGATGTCGCAATGGGCGACCGAGTCGAGCACGATCGTTGCCGGGGTGACTTCGGCCGGGGGCGTGGTCGGTGAACCCGGGGCAAATTGGCGCCGGTAGGTCAGCCGGTCACCGGCGATCGACAGAACACAGTCGACGATGAACTCGATGTTGCCCACGGCGTTGAGATGATACCGTCGGAAGGCCATCAGCGCGCCGTTGCGCGGTGGCGGTGGTGCGGGGGGAGGTGGCGGCGGTGGCAAAGGTCGGAACAACAACGGTTGCGGGGTCTCGGTCGGCGGCAATCCAGGACCGCTCTGAACCAGCTTGTTCGACGCCTGTTCGAGATCTCGGCCCAGCCCTTTGAGCAGATTCTGCGCCTGGGTCAGTTTGTCTTGCTTCCAACTTGTCGCTTGATAGGCGGCCGAACCCGAGAAGAACAACCGGGTCATGATCAGCACGACCGGAATGAGTATCGTCAAGACCACCAGGAGTTCCACGAAGGTCATGGCGCGACGCGCCCGCCGGCCGGGCTGGTCGGTTTGGCGGGGAGGGCTGGTGGTGATGAGCTTCGTCATGGTGAGTTGAACCGGGTCACCTTGACCAGTTCTTCGATGCGTTGCTTTTCATCGAGGCACGATCCTTCGGCGACGATGCGCACGTAGTCTTCGGTGTAGCCGCCGATGGCCGACGCCTGCAGCGAGTAATCGACGACACGTGCCGTGAGCCGGAAATTGGCACGGTCGGGCAGTTGGCCGATATATCGGGCCATCGGCGAGGTGGCAACCCCGGGGTCGAAATCGGCCATCCAGAGATCGGCCAGCGCGGTGTCGCTGGCGGCGTTTTTTCGTGCGGCATCCATTCTATAGAATTCGGTAGGAAGCGTCTTGAACTTGAGGATGGCAATCTGTACCGCCCCCTTGGCGACCGCAATTGCCCGGGCCTGTTCCTCGAGACGGCTTTGTACGGGCTTCTGTGCGCCGGTGCGAAACAGCATCGCCGCGACCAGCACGAACAAGGTCAGGGCCAGGAACAGCACCGCCACGAGGGCGACGCCACGGTTTCTCGCCGGTTTCGCATGCAGCGGATAGGTCGGTTGCGACTGCGCCATCCATTGCGGGCGGATGGTCATCATAGGCTGAGGTCCGCTCGACAGGTCGACAACCGCAGGCTCTTGCGCTCTTTGCCCGACGGATAATCGACGGTGACATCGATGGCATAGATTTGGTCACGGCAGTACAGTTGCCGCGCCATGGTGGCCAATGTGTTGTAGGCCGGCGGCAGGTAATCCTGGGTTCCGTAGGTGAAGAACAGAATGCTGGGATCGAAGGGTGGCGGGGGTGTTGGCGGACCCGGCGGTGGGGGGGGCGGTGGTGTGCCCGGGAACAGCGGTCGGGTATCGACTCGAACCGTGAACTGCGAGTTGACCACGGTGAAGCTGATCTGGCCGTTGGCCGGCGATCCCGAGAGGGTCAGGGGCACCGAAATGCGGCCCTGTTTGGGCAGGTCGAGGGTGAACGGAATTGGCGTGGGCGGGCCGCCCATCAACGAGGCGAAGCGCACGCTCATGGCTTGACTGAGTGCGGCCTCGCCCGCTTTCTGCGCGGTTTCGTAGTCCAGTTGGCGGATGGTCGTGCCGTGGGTGGTCGTAAACACTGTGATCAAGGGCAAGATGATAATGGCTGCCGCCAACGACGCCACGAGAACCTCGACGAGGCTGACGCCCCGCCGGATACCGTGGTTGGTTACGCATGGCGGCATCGTGTGTATCATTGCTTGGGCAGTCGCTGCTCGAGAACGCGGGCGGCGGCCTTCTGGTCCATGACCCGGAAGTACATTTTGATCTCGCGGAGGTTGCCGGCAAAATCGAATGCCTTGACGTTGATCATCGGGTTGCGATTGGCAATCAGCGCCGTCTCGGCCGAACCCGAGGGATCGGGGGTCGGTTCGCGGAAGATCATCTTGTAGGGTCCGTGCAGGACGCTGCCGCGGGCCTGGGCGCTGCCGATCGTCGTGCCAAACCGCCACGGGGGCAGTTGCATGCGGTCGTCGACCAGGATCTCGACGCGATCGATGCCGCTCACCGAGGTCGGGATGTCGCCGACCATGCAACTGGGGCGCACCGCGGTCGGATTCTTGGTCATCTTGACGTTGTCTTCGGCGTAGATCCAGAGCTCGTATTCGATGTCTTCGATCAGCGGATCATTTTGGAACACGGTGACGCTGCGGCCCGTGCCGTTGCGAGCGCCCATGGTCGAGGGTTCATCGAGGATCGGTTGCGCGCTGGTATCGGTGTCGGATTTCATGAAGTCTTCGAGTCGCAACGCTCCGCGGAAGAACCCCTCGCTGGCCACGGCCCGCGTTGGCCCGGCCTGAAACTCGCCATTGTTTGTTGCGGCCGACATCGCGTTGCTGAAGTCGATGGCGAGCAACCGGAACGCGGCGCCGACCGTGGCCACGTTCTGATAGTGATCGTAGTCGAGCGCGGCACCCTCGAAAGCCTCCGCCAGCTTGTCGGGCCAGAGTGTGGGCGTGTCGGGTACCGGCAGCGGGAAGCAAAATGCATACTTTGTATTGCCCATCGAGGCCTTGTCGCGGGTGTTGATCAGCTTGATCATCAGGTTGGGCGCATCGTTATCGTCGACGTAGAGGTCGCCAGTCTTGACGTCGCTCTCGATGATGACGGCATCCGCCGGATACTTCAAATGGAACTCCTCGGCCGAGATCGGGTTTTTGCCCAGGTTCTTCTTGGGTTTCGGGCCATAACCCACGTTGTAGCTGTCGGTGGGGCTGTCTTCGTTGACCGGGCTCTGGCCGGGGTTGAGGTTTTTGTCTTTGTCCCAACAGAATATCGTGTATTTACCAATGCCGAGGCAATCGCTGGGGATGAAGACGTAACCCGGCTGGTCGCCACGGTTGCTCTCGGTGGGCGTGGGTGGCGTCGTGGTCCACGACCAACTGCCGACCGGCGACAGCGGGTCGACGCGCAGGATCCCAAACAACGAGTAGATCTTGTCGCTGAAATTGTCGTCGAGCTTGATGCCGACGGCCTTGTTGTAATCGCCGGTGGTGGCCGGCTTCTCACCCGGCGGTGCGCACATCGGCGGCAGACTGCCGGCAATCTGGTTGCCCCCGAGGTCGAGAATTTTGGGCGGGGTGCGGTCTTTGAACTTGATGGTGAGTTGTCTGCCTGACAACCAGCCGGGAACGGGCGGACCGTGCAGGGCAATGCCGCAATCGGGACCCTTGCGGTCGTTGTCGAGCGGTTGCAGGTTGTAGCAGGGGCGGCCGGCCCCGCCGTTACAGTGTTGTTTTTCGTCGTTCGTTGTGGTCAAGCCGGTGACCGGGTCGGTGGTGGTCACCGGCACGACGGGACACGGGTCTTCGTCGGGGCACTTGTTGCATGTCGCACACATGTGGCGGGTTTGATCCAGACGGTCTTGGGCGGCAGCGGCCCAACCGTCCCCCGAGATGATGTACGGCCACGGGCCGAGCAGGTTCGGGAACAACCGCTCTTCCCGGGGTTCATTGGTTTCGACCTTGTGGGGCCAGGGGTTGCTGTTCACGCCCCAGAGAATCGCGTGGTTGCTGGCCCCGTGCGCCGGGTTCGAGCAGCCGCCGGGACCGGGGGCACAGAAGCCGCTGTTGACGCGAAAATAGGACATCAAGAAGCTGTTGGCGTCGGGCATCGGTACGATCCAGTACGGTTGGTAGAGGTTCTTCAAGTCGGCGATCTGCCCCGCATCGAGTATGACGTGGCTGTCCATCGTTGGGCCCGCATTGATGTAGTCGTCCCAGGTCTTGAACATGCCGGTGCTGACCCACGCCAGCGAGACCATCAGCGGATCGACATCTTCCTGGGTATCGATGTTGACCGAAGGCGGCGGGAAAGGTGGCACCACGAACATCGTGTTGGCAACCACCGCCATGCTGATCGCCGCGGCGTTGGGCGCGGCCCATCCGGGCAATGTCAGCACCAGGCCCAGGATCAGGAAACCGATGAATCGGGGAAACGCGTGGCGAGATACCATGAACCTACCTCCGGTGCGGAGTTGCTTACTCATTTGGAATCGGTGCTGCCGGCATCGCCGGGATTGGCGTCGGTCGCCGGGGTTGCCGCTGCCGGCGTGCCCGTGGCTTTCGGTTGTGGCCCCGTCGCCCGGCGTCCATCGAGTGCGGGATGGGCCTTCCCGGCGGGAATCTGAGGCAGGGCGTTGAGATCGCCTCCAGTGACCACGGCATTGACCCCGAGCCAGGCGGTGCGGGCGAGAGGATCGGTTTGACATACAGGAGCAAGCTTCTGCAATACGTCGGCCTCGAGACGTCGCAATGCCCGTGGGGCGAACGGCTCGCTGAAGCCACGCAACAGCATGCAGATGCTCTGCTCGAAATTGGCGGCACCGAAGCTTGCTGACTCAGTCTTGGCGCGAATGGCACCGAGGAAGAAATACGCTTTGGGCGCCAGCGAATCGGAGTCGAGTGCGCGCTGAAATGCTGGAATGGCCTTGGCATGATCGTCGGTGGAGAGAAACACCAGCCCGATCGCATAATCGAGCCAGGGAAAACGGCTCGTCGCCGTGAGTTTGCGCATGGCGGTCAACTGCCCGGCGAGCCCGGACCAGGTGCCGGTGACGAGAATGCGCACAAAAGCGGCACAATGAGATGCCGGCATGACGCTGAGCAGCTCGTCGATGCGTTGCCACGACCAATAGGCGGCACCACACAAGCATAAGAGCAGCAGCACAAGTGTGGCGGTGGCATACGAGTGGGCGTTGACCCAGATGCGGGCCGATTCCCGCCACGACAGCGGATTCGGATAGGCATCGGCCGTGCGGATCGCCAACGCCGCATCGACATCGCGGCGCGCATCGAACACCGAGGCGAGCACCGGCAGCAACACGGCCGCCGAGGCACCCCGCTTGTGGGCGTATGCCATGGTGTCAAGGGCTTCATGCAGCAGCCCGACGTTGACCTGGGCCCGGGCTTTCATGAGCAGCAGTTCGAGATTGTCGGGCATTGTCTTGAGTTGCCGCTCGATCAAGGCCAGTGCCGCCTCGCCTGCGCCCCGATCGAGATGCGAACGGGCATCGGCGAGCATCTTGCGGGCCTCGATCAGTTGGGTCAGTTGCTCTTCGAGCTCACGGGCCTCGGTGTAACCAGGGTCTTTGAGGCGCAGCGCCTTCACCTGTTGCAGCGCGTTGAGGAGATTGCCCTGTCGCATGGTGTCTCGAGCCTTCTGCATCGACGACACCGCCGAGTATCGCGCAGGGTCCAGTTCTTTGCCCGAGCCGGCCGGCACATTGATGCCGGCATTCTGGTAGTGTTGCACCTCGCGGGTCACGTCGACCAACTTGTTGAGCGATTCGCGCGCCTTGTCGTGCTCGGGGTTGAGAATCAGCAGTTTGCGCAGCGCCTCGATCGCCCGCTTCACATCTTTGCCGCTCTTGTGGGCCTCGGCCTCGCGCAGCAGTTTCTCGACCTCTTTGTCGCGGGCCTTGTTCAGTTCGCCCTGAAACTTACCCAGGTCGGCATCTTGTGGGGCCACCGACTGCGCCTTTTTCATGTACTTCAGGGCGTTGATCAGCCGGCCGGCCTTGTGTTCGGCCACGGCACGCTCGTAATACGGCACCGCCTTGGGATCGACACCGTAGGCCGTTGCCGCGAGACAACAACAAACGAAGACGACCAACCACCGCCCTGTGCCAAGAGCTGCACGGTACGGTGTGCCCGGTCTCCCCATGAGTACCCACTCACTCATACCCTAATAATTATATGCGATCGGTGGAGTGGGGGCCATGAAAATCGTCAATGGACCGTCGGGCGGCGCCGTTTGACAAGCCGTTTCTGCCTCTGCTACACTGACGCCACTGGAAAAGCCGGTCTGTGAGCCAACTTCCGCGGTGTCCGTCCGCTGTGGACCGACGCGCCCAAGACCTCAACCGGCGACCACAACCTAAGGAGGATACGCGATGCCGTTGGTCACTTCGAAAGAGCTGTTCGCTCGGGCCTACAAAGAGAACTACGCACTGGGCGCTTTCAACGTCAACAACATGGAAATCATCCAGGGGATTTTCGAGGCGTGCATGGAAGCCAAGGCCCCGTTGATCATCCAGGTGTCGGCCGGTGCCCGCAAATACGCGCGGCATGAGTATCTCATCCACCTGATCCAGGCCTCGATCGAAATGGCCAAGACGACCGGCGTCGATCTGCCGACCGTGTTGCACCTCGACCACGGCGACGATTTCGAGATCTGCAAGAAGTGCATTGACGGTGGCTTCACCTCGGTCATGATCGATGGCTCGAAGCATCCGTTCGAAGAAAATATCCGCTTGACCAAACAGGTCGTCGATTATGCGCATGCCAAGGGTGTCGTGGTCGAGGCCGAGTTGGGCAAACTCGCCGGTGTCGAAGATGCCGTCAACGTTTCGGCGGCCGATGCGACGTACACCGATCCGAAGCAGGCGAAAGAGTTCGTCGAGCGCACCGGTTGCGATTCGCTGGCCGTGGCCATCGGCACCAGCCATGGCGCCTACAAGTTCAAGGGTGAAGCGAAACTCGATTTCAACCGCCTCGCCGAGATCGAGAAGATGCTGCCCGGGTTCCCGTTGGTGTTGCACGGCGCTTCGTCGGTTCCGGCCGACCTCGTGGCCATTTGCAATCAGTACGGCGGCAAGATGCCCGACGCCATGGGTGTACCCGAAGAGATGATCACCAAGGCGTCCAAGGGCGGTGTGTGCAAGGTCAACATCGACACCGATCTGCGCCTGGCCATGACCGGGGCGATCCGCAAGGTGTTCGCCACCGATCCGAAGGAGTTCGATCCGCGCAAATACCTGGGCCCGGCGCGCGATGCCATTCGTGAAGTGGTCAAGCGCAAGATCCGCGTGCTCGGGTGCGGCAACAAGGCGTGAAGCGAGTTCGGTTGACGCCGGCTCGGCAACGACACGGTGTTGCGGGGGTTGCCCCCGTAACACCGTGTTATTACTTACTCTGCTGGGTCCTCGGTTTGTTTGTGGTGGGCCTGGTCGGGTGCGGCGGCGGTGGTGGCGGCGGTAGCTCGTCAGACGTCGGTGTCGATCCGATTGAGGTCGAGATTCGCGCCCAGTTGCAGGGGTTTGCGGCGTCGGTGGCCGCCCGCGACGGGGCGGGCGCGATGAGGACGTGGGCTGACAGCCAATTCGTGTGTCTTCGGGCCACGGGTGCACCACCCGAGAATTACAGTTCGTTCGAAGCCCGCCTGACCCAGTTTCTCAACGGGGTGGCCAGCGTGTCGCTCACTTTTCCCGACCTGGGCGTGATCGGCAACGACCTGGGGGCCACGGCTCGGGGGCACTGGCAGATTGTTTACCAGACGCCGGGCGGTCAGCCGCAGACGCTGCTCGAAGAGATCCAGATCTCGCTCGAGCGCGAAGTAAAATGGGGGATCGTCTCGATTTCGGGGCCGAATCTGGCGTATTCGGTGAACTTCCCGCCGGCTCTTCCCTGACGGTTTGCGCGGCGGCAGGCCGAGGAGGACCACGATGGCGCGTCTGAGTGCAACGCTCGATCACGATTGGGCGGTGTTGGGCCTGTCGGGCCATGACGCCCTCGCCCAGTGGCCGGCCTGGATGCTCGAGCCCCTCGCTCCGCTGATGCTCGACGCGGCGGCCGGGCTGGGACTGTTCAGCTTTCAGTCGGCGCGGCCGTTTGCGACCGGTCCGCTTGCCGACGCGGCGACGCTCGCATCGGCCCGCGGCTTGCTGGTGGTCTGCGAGGGGTTGCCGGCCGAAGCCCAGCTCGAGACGGCCCTGGCGCGGGCCGAGCCCATCGACGTCACCGGTGCATTCTACCGTGGCATCGTCGAGCAGACCCGGGGTGAGTTCGCCGCTGCCCTCGCCTCGTTTGCCGCGGTTCTCACGGCCCAACCGAAGTTGCCGCGGGTCCGCAATGTGCAGGGCATGTGCCTGCGCCGCCTCGGCCGCACCGATGAAGCCGAGCGGGCCTACTGCGACGAGATCGACAACGACCCGCAAGCGCCCGACGCCTACTGCAACCTCGGCGTTCTCTACAGCAAGACCGGCCGGCAGGCGATGGCGCGGGTCCAGTTCGAGAAGGCCCTCGATCGCGATCCGTTCTATACCAACGTTTTGGTGCAGTTGTCGCGCCTGGTCCTCGACCAGGAAGGGCCAAAGGCGCCGCTGCTGGCCCCATTGGCGTGGCGATTATTTACATTGTATTTCGATGCCGTTCAGGTGCGGCAGCATCTCGAGACCCTGGCCGCTGCTGCCGGGGTGTCGCTCGACCAGTTCAGGGTGCAGGTCGAGACGAAGGCCGGGCCGTTGCGCGATCCCCAGGTGCTTGCGCTGTTGCGACGCGTCGAGATGCTGCGCCACAACGGCTGTCGCCTTCCCGCGTTGCGGGCGATCGCCGCCCTGCTGCAGGCCACCTCGACCCATCCGACCGTCGCCAACTTTGCCGTCGATTGGGCCGCACGCCGGCTGGCACTGCTCGATGAACGTCCGGCTCCCGAGGCCCTGCGCGAAGCCCAGGAGCGGGTGCGCGCCGAATTGCTGGCGGCGTGGCCGCAGTTGGCCCGGGGTGTGGCGGCACCGGGGGCGGCGCCGATGCCGAACGCCGGTGCGCTGACTCCCGAAGAATTCTTCGAAGTTGCCCTCGAAGAAGTGTTTGGGCGGGGGCAACTGAACCGGGAAGACATGCAGTTGATTCTGCGGTTGAAGAACCTGCTGCGGATCGATGCGGCGACCCATCAGCGTCTGTTCAACGACGCGGCCGCCCGTCATGCCGGCAACAGCATGGTCGACGATGGCGTCGAGTTCGATGCCGAGCGGCTGTTTTCGCGGTTGGTGGTGGCCGTGGCCCGCGACGGCAAGCTCGAACCCGGCGAACGAAAGCTGCTCGACCTGGCTTGCGAGGCCCTCGAAGTAACGCCGGCCGTCCGCGATCGCCTGTTGGCCGAGCACTCAGTGGTGCGGGCATAGACCAGGGTACGAAGTGCTTGGCTTGGCAACCGGCCGGGCAGTAGAATAGCTCGAGAACAGGAAACAAACGGGGGTCCCGTATGCGACGATACCTTGGTGGTCGGCTGTTGGCCATGCTGTTGGTCATGATGCTCCTCGGGGGCGCGGGAATGCTGTCGGCCAAGACCTTCAACATGCCGGCCTGGTACGATCTCGAACTGAAATTGTCGGGGGCGCCCGAAGTCGGGCGACCGCTGACCATCACTGCGTCGCTGACCCCGCTCCTGGGCGAGATCCGCAACCTGACGGCCAGATTCGTCCTGCCACCGGGGTGGGTCACGCGCATGCAGAACCTGCCCACCGGCCCGGGTGCCGTCGGGCAGGCGTTGCAGTTCGTTTGCGAGGTCGTGCCGCCAGCGCCGCTGCCCCTGGGCAACATCGGGTTCTCGTTTGCTGCCGATGTGCCGAAAACGGCACTGCTGGCCGCTGTGGCTCGCGATCCCGAGCTCGATGCCAACACGCTCGCCGATGTGAAGCAGCGGATCGAAGCGCTGCCGGCGCGCGGTGAAGGCTATGCCGACGCCGAGTTTATCCTGACCGAGGTCGAAGGGTTCTATCCGCTGGGTCCAGATGTATGGACAACGTATGACAATCGGTTGGCCGGCAAGTTCGGCCGCGGCGTCGTCTACTTTGCCGACGGCGAGCGGTCGGTCGACCAGGCCCGCGAAGTCGTCGAACTGTACGGCCGGTTGCAGCAACTCATCGCCCACAACGCCAGTTTTCCGCGGATCATGCAGAACGCCGGCGTCGACCTGAATGCGAAGCGTCTCGAAGTTCTCGAGTCGTTGTATGCCCTGGCCGTGGCCTCCTATCAGAAGGGCGAGACCGCGGTGGCGGCCGAGTTTCTGCGCAAGTTCATGAGCGAGACCGACGACATGCCGAAGGGGGCAGCGCTGCCGCAGGTGGTCGCGGCCCGCAACCTCAACGGCTTGACCGCCTGGCTGGCCGGCGACAAGAAAAAAGCCGAACAGGAACTGCGCGACGCGTTCTACAGCGATCGCCGCCAGCCGCTGCAACGTTATGTATTGCGCAATCTGGCGCTGCTCTATCTCGAACGCGGCGAACGCGAGCTGGCCCGCCAGACGTTCGGGTTGGCGCGCCAGTTGAAGCCCGACTGGGGCATGCTGGCCAGCGAAGCGGCGAGCGTGCGGTAGGCGCGTATCGACGCGATGACCATGACCGATCCGTTGCAGGAGTTGTTGGCCGATCTGCGTTCCCCCGACGCGGCGATTCGCTTTTCGGTCTTGAGCCGCATCGAGGGCATGGCATGGGATACGGCGCAGGTCGCGGCGTTGCGCGCCTTCCTCGAGGGTGAGGCCGATCCGGGCACGCGCTTCCACCTGCAGAAGATCGTGGCACGGCTCGAACGCGGCAAGACGCCGACGAAGGCCGCCGAGATCGAGGCGATTCTGCAGGCCTCGCCGCGCGACGATCTGGCCCTGGCGCTGGCGGTCGAATCGGTCCCGAAACCCGAGGCCCCGATGGTGGCCATCGCCCTGCGCGAGGCGCGGTGGTTCGAGTTTCCGCCGGCGGTGTTGCCGTTCGTGTTGTCGTTCTTCAAGAAGCATGGCTCGTTCGAAGACGCCGAGCCGATCACGACGCTGTGCCGGCACTCCGACCCGCGCGTGCTGTCGGCCGCGGTCGAGGCGCTCGAGAAGCTGGCCCCCGACAACCTGCAGTCGTTGATCGTGCCGCTGCTGGTCAGCCCGATCCACGGCATTCGCTCGCGCGCTGTGCGCCTGCTCTACCGCTGGGACAAAGACGAAGCGATCCGCCATTTCGAGGCGCTGTTGTTTTCAGACGATGCGAGCGATCGGCAGGCCGCGTTGTTCCACGCGTTCTTCTTCCCGTTCCCCGAGATCGAACCGCACATGTTGCGCTTTCTCGGCATCGAAGACGATCCGGCGGTGCTGGCGAAGGCCGGGCTGCTCTTCCGCTCGAACCCATCGGTCGAAGAGTTGTGGCGCCTCCTCGAGATCATGGAAGCGTCGCGCGGTGAAAAACGAAAACTGATCGGCGAGATCCTCACCGGGGTCATCCGCTCGCTCAGCGAGGCCGGTCTCGTCGACAAGTCGCCTGAAGAGATCATGCAGCGGTTGCAGGCGGCTTACCGCGAGCGCAAAGGGCGGCAGATCGTCGAGCAGAGCCAGATCGAGCTGGCCAGCGACGATGCCGCAACCCGCCGTATCGCCATCCAACGACTGATCGAACTGCACCGGCGCGGCATTGCCGCCGCCTTGCCGGCCTTGCAGCAGCATGCCGCGACCGAGGCCGACGCCGCCAATCGGCAACTGCTGACGCCGCTCGTCGGGGCCGCCGCTGAACCGGTCGCCCCGGCCGCCGCGGCCGCCGCGGCGCCCAAAGCGCCGGCACTGACCGGGGAGTCGTTCCTGAAGTTCGAACGCGGGAAACGCCTCGAGGTGCTCGGGGGGTGCAGCAAGGAGCAATACACGGTATTGCGATCATCGATGCCGACGGCCCTCAAGCAGGCCGATCCGGAAGAGCGCCAGGAGATCCTGCGGGCGATGGCCCGTCTCGGTGGCGCGGCCGATGCCGCCGTGGTCGAGCCGTATCTCAAAGACGGGGAACCGCAGGTGGTGGTGGCGGCGATCGAGGCCCTCAGCACGCTCGATTCCGACCGGCTCTTCCCGGTGCTGCCCAAGCTCCTCAAAGACAACAGTGACGAGGTGCGGGCGACCGCTGTGCGCGTGTTTGCCCTCTTCGACAAGAAGCAGGCCCTCGCCCTGGTCGACCAGATGTTTCTGGCCGCGCAACCGCGGCAACGCGCGCTGGGCATCTTCTGCGCGGCGCAGTTCGACTTTCCGTCGGTGCGCGACATGTTGCTCAAAAACGTCGAACGGGAACGCGATCCGCGCAACCTCGAGCAGATCTTCTCGATTCTGCGCAACAATCCCGACGAAGCGTTGCTGATCGCGTTGGTGGCGATCCACAGACGCAGTGGCGGTGAGTTGGTGCAGAAAGCGGTGAACGACGTCGGCAATGCGGTCATTGCCGCGAAGACGACGCCGCATCAGTCGCTGACCGCGTTGATCGATGCGGCCGAAGCCAAGCTCAAACAAGAAGAAGAGAAACGCAAGACCGAGCAGCCGTCGTACGCGCTGTCGAACATCAAGAAGATGCGCGAAGGGCAGCAAGGCAAGGCCGGCAAGCCCGGAACGCCGGCGGCGGCAGCGCCCGCCGAAGACGAGAGCATCGGCGGTTTCGCGCTCAAAGCCTTCGGCGGCGGGTTTGCCGTCACGCTGCTGATCATCCTGGTGTTCGTGATCCCCCACGGGTCGGGGTCTACGACCACGCCAGGGCCCACGGCCCCGGTCGAAACCCCGACGACGCCGACGGTGCCCGATATCCCGGTGGGTGAGGTCGACATCGAAGGGCGCATCAGTTACGTCGATCCGACCGGCGTCGGCTTCCAGGTCAAACCGAAGTCCGGGCGCCCGTTTTATCTTATCTTCAAAGATGCGCAACCGAGCGAACGTTGGCGCAAGGGCGAGAAGTTCCATGGCAAGGTGCGGGTCACCGGGCAACAGCGCGAGAACATCCTGTGCGAGTTGGTGAAGGTGTACTGAACCGAGTTCTGCCCAGGGCCGGTGCATCATAAAATCAGGCCGTAAGCACGCGGAGGAGGTATCTTTC
>CAZADH010000009.1:39421-57343 GCA_964483805.1 uncultured bacterium | reverse complement strand
CGACCGCTCGGTCACGTAGCTCGCGAGCTGCTCGACGATCTCGGTCTGCGGGGTCATGAAGGTGAAACCGCAGATGTTGGGGGCCTCGGCGAGAATGCGCTCCACCAGGTCGTTGTCGCGCAGTTCGAGGGCGGGGGCATCGAGAATCGCCGCATCGTGGCCGCGCTCGCCAACGTAGGCCGCCAGAGAGATCAGACTGATCGGCGGATACTTGCTGGTATCGAGTTTTCCGAGCGGTGGATTGACCAGCAGCAGGGTTGTCGACATGGGGGAGCCTCCGTGATGACCGACGGAACAAAACTTGGCCACAATTGCAGCCTGACTTGCCCGAGCGATGTTAACACTTTTCGGCGCCGACAACAACGACACGAGGCCATTGGCAGCAGGCTGGCGTCGGCGCCGGGGGCTTGTCTTCGCGATACGGCTGCTATACCATGTGTCACCGCATCGGTGGGGATGCGGTTCGCCGTGCCCGGCACTGCCGATCCTCGAGGAGAAGAGAAAGTGCGATGAGACCTCAACCTCTGCTCTCGGTTGGCATTGCCACCTGGAACCGCAGTGCTGAGTTACCCAATGCCGTCTGGTCTGTTTGCCGGCAGGCCGAAAAATACGGGTTGACCGAACTCGTCGAAATCATTGTTTGCGACAATGCATCGACCGATGACACGGCCCGGGTGGTGCGCGAGATTCAGTCACGCACTCCCGTTGTGGTTCGCTACCATCGGAATCCGGAGAACATCGGCGCGATCCGGAACGTCATGTTGACGCTGGAACTGTCTCGAGGCCGATATTGGATGTTCTACGGCGACGACGACATGATGGTTGTCGATGCCCTGCCACGGATAATTGAACTGATGCGTCGGCACGGCGAGAAGCCGGTGATCATGTTCCAGATGATCGAACGCCAAGCGACTCCCGATGTTTGTCAGGATGTGGACCGGGTCGAAGAGTTGACGGTGGTCGAGAGTGCGCGTCGTTACTTTTACGATATCGGCAACGCGGGTGTTTATGCGGTTCACGTGGATCCGGCACGCCGGCATCTCGCCCGCCTGTGCGACAGCTTGGCAACGTGTTGGCCGCAAACCGAGATCATCTTCTCGACCATGGTCGAGAGTCGCGTTGCGTGCCCCTTGCTCGTGACGCAGTTGTCCACGATCACTTCCCCGAATCACATCCACAACACGGTCTATACGTCGTTCTACATGTGCGAGTCGGCGGTGTTCGCGTTGTATCGCACCGCGTTGGCGCTCCGTTCCTTCGTGGGCGAGGAAGTGTTTGCCGCCGCATGTACACACATCTTTCGCTACCAACGGCTAGGACCTTACGCGCGGGCACTGTTCTTTTTCACGACGGTCAACGATCTACCCGAAGACACCGTTGAGACACGCCGGTCCCTGCTGCGGGCGCGGCGTCTGGCCAATCGCTGGTCGCGTTTGCCGATCTTTTTGCTGTATCTGATCGCCGCGCTGCCTCGGGAGTTCAAATGGTGGCTCATCACCGTTGGCGTGTGTCTGCGGTTTCCGAGTCAGGCCGGGCAGAAGCTCGAGCGATTCCGGCGCGAACGTGAAATCCACCATGCCCGTCGCCTGGAGGCCAAGTCCGGCCGAACGGGGGCGCGGGTGTACACGGCTGCAGAATTGGCCTCGTGGTGATAGATTGAGTTGATCGGTGCGTGGCATGCCACGTTGTCAGTGGCAAGGTCAAGGGTGCTTTCAACAGTCTCATTTGCAGGAGGCGGCCGTGGCAGTGCATCCTTTTGGCGGTCTTTTTTCCGGGCGATCGGTGCTGATCACCGGGCACACAGGGTTCAAGGGCTCGTGGTTGTCTTTGTGGCTCCGACATCTCGGTGCCAGGGTCGTTGGTTACGCGTTGGCTCCACCCACCAATCCGTCGCTGTTTGACGCTCTGGCGTTGAGCGAAGACCTGGCCCATGTGATCGCCGATGTTCGGGAACTCCGGGATCTGCGCAGAGTAATGACCGAACACCAGCCGGAGGTGGTCTTTCATCTTGCCGCACAACCGCTCGTGCGTGAATCGTATGCCACGCCCATCGAAACCCTGCAGACCAACGTCATGGGCACCGCCAATGTGCTCGAGGCCGTGCGGGCAACGCCGTCGGTTCGCGCGGTGGTTGTGGTGACCAGCGACAAATGCTATGAGAACCGCGAGTGGGAGTATGCCTATCGTGAGAACGATCCGATGGGCGGACATGATCTCTACAGCGCCAGCAAGGGGTGTGCCGAACTGGTGGCTGCGTCGTTTCGCTGTTCCTTCTTTCCGTTGTCGCGTTTCTCCGAACACCGGTGTGCGATTGCGACGGCCCGTGCCGGCAACGTTATTGGTGGCGGCGATTGGGCGGCTGACCGCATCGTTCCCGACATTTTTCGGGCGCTCCGTGATGGCGTGCCCGTGCCGATGCGCAACCCGGGTTCGGTGCGGCCATGGCAGCATGTTCTCGAACCGCTCTCCGGATACCTGTGGCTGGCTGCGCGTCTGTTGCAGGACGGCCCGAGGTTCGCGTCGGCGTGGAATTTTGGCCCACTTGCGGCACTCAACATGCCGGTATCCGGACTGGTGGCCGAAGTTCTGCATGCCTGGGGAGAGGGTTCGTCAACCGATTTGTCGCGCGGCCAGGTGCAGGCTCCGCATGAGGCAAAAGTTTTGCGCCTCGACTGCACCAAGGCAACGAGCGAACTCGGGTGGGCCCCTCTTTACAGTTTTTCCGAGACTGTGCAGGCGACGACCCGGTGGTATCGGCGGTTTCTTTCTGCCGATGTTGCCCGTGGCATGCGGGCGTTTACCTTGGAGCAGATCAGTGATTACGAAAAGCGGGGCAGAGACCACGGTGCCGTTTGGGCGGCAGGCCTATCGGCCAGTTCTTCCGTTTAGGCAGGCGCCGATCCGGTCGGCCATGTAATCGAGCATGTCGTTGGTCAAGGCGGGATAGACGCCGACCCAGAAGGTTTGATTCATGATGGTGTCAGTGTTCCGGAGTTCACCGCTGATGCGGAAGTGGCGCCCGGCAAAAGACGGTTGTCGTGTCAGGTTGCCGGCAAACAGTAGGCGGGTCCCGATTTTGCACCGTTCGAGGTAGAGCAACATGTCAAGGCGGGACACCGGCGCCGTGGCCCGCAAGGTAATCGGATAGGCAAACCAGGAGGGGTCACTGCCGGGGGGGGCCGATGGCAGAATCAGGTGCTCGGCATGGACCTGCAACCTCTCGTGCAGATACTGGAAGTTCTCGCGCCGTCGCCGGCCAAATTCCGGCAAACGCGCGATTTGGGCCACGCCACATGCTGCCTGCATGTCGGTGATTTTCAGGTTATAGCCAACATGCGAATACACATACTTGTGGTCGAAACCCTCTGGCAGTGAGCCGATCTTGGTGCGGTACCGGTCGCCGCAGGTGTTGTCATGCCCGGGGGCGCAGATACAGTCGCGGCCCCAGTCACGAAGCGACTGGGCAATGCGATGCAGTTGTGCATTGTCGGTAAATACGGCCCCCCCTTCCCCCATGGTGATATGGTGGGCCGGAAAAAAACTCTGGGTGCCGATGTCGCCAAAGGTGCCGACCATGCGACCACGCCACGTCGAACCCAGCGCATCGCAGCAATCTTCGACCAACCACAATCGATGCCTGCGACATAGAGCCGTCACTGCGTCGAGATCGAATGGAATGCCGAGTATGTGGGCAAGGACGATTGCGCGGGTCTTGGGACCGATGGCCGCCGCGAGTGCGGCCGTATTGACATTGTATGTCCCGATGTCGACATCGACGAAAACCGGCACGGCGCCAATCTGCAAAATTGGATTGACGGTTGTCGGGAAGGATGCGGCGACGGTGAGGATTTCGTCACCGGGGCCGACGGCGCGATCGCCCAGGTTGGGCGAGGTCAAGGACGAGACCGCGACGAGATTGGCCGACGAACCTGAATTGACTGACAAGACATGACGTGCGCCCAGGTATTGCGCGAGTTCTCTCTCGAAGGCTTCGTTGAAACGGCCTGTCGTCAGCCAGCCATCAAGTGATGCTTCGACCATCAACTCGAGCTCTTCGGCCCCGATGACGCGCCCGGCACACGGGATCGGCGTCTCTCCGGGAACAAATGCCCGCGGCGCAAACTCGAGAGCGGCGTAGTCACGTACAAGCGTTTTGATCTGCGCTCGCAACCCATCTTTTGCCGTGGGCCTCGACTCAGTGGTCATCTGACTCAATTCGTCCTCCGTGGCGATGTCGCTCGATTGTATCGTCTTCTCGGCAACTTCTCAACTTCGCTCGCCATGTTGCTTTGTGAGGGGGTGAGTCGATGTGGGTGCCTGTGACTTCTTCCAAAGTCCTCCTTGGAGGCTCTTTCATGAGGCGATCCCCGGTGACCAGTTGGCCGCCTGGCCACAGAGTTGTCAACGCGGCATCCGCGGAAGACTGCCAGAACTGAAGGCGATTATTCCAGGGTCCGCGGTTGTGGGTGGGTGGATCGCTGCGTCCCGAAAGGGTCATTTCAGACGTTTCGCGGTGACTCCCGCGACCTCGCAAGCGATATCTTGCGCGGAACGTTTGATTTTCGTACCATCGCGATGGTGCAGGTCGAGCAAATCCAGGGATCAGGGGGCTGAGGCATGAAGGTGGTCATTCTCGCAGGGGGACTGGGTACCCGATTGAGTGAAGAGACTGGTGTGCGCCCGAAGCCGATGGTCGAGATTGGTGCCCGGCCGATCCTCTGGCATATCATGAAGATCTATTCTTCATACGGATTCAATGAGTTCGTCATCTGCTGTGGTTACAAGGGTTACATGATCAAAGAGTTCTTTGCCAACTACTTCCTGCATACCGCCGATGTGACCATCGACATGCAGTTGAACAAAATCACCACGCACCACAGTCATTCCGAACCCTGGCAGGTGACCTTGGTTGATACCGGCGACGACACCATGACCGGTGGGCGCCTGAAGCGGGTGCATAAATACATCGGCAATACATCATTCATGATGACTTATGGGGACGGCGTTGCGGACATCAACATCGCCGATCTTCTGGCGTTTCACCGCGCTCACGGACGCAAAGCGACCTTGACTGCGGTGCAGCCCCCTGGGCGATTCGGTGCGCTGAGTGTCGGGCCGGCTCGAGAGGTTCTGGCCTTCGTCGAAAAACCGCAAGGAGACAGGGGCCTGGTCAATGGGGGGTTTTTCGTGCTCGAGCCAGAAGTCCTCGATCTGATCAAAGACGATCGCACGGTCTGGGAACGCCAGCCCCTCGAACAACTGGCGAAGGAGCAGCAATTGCGGGCCTATCAGCATGAGGGCTTCTGGCAGCCGATGGATACCCTGCGCGATAAGAGCTACCTCGAGGATCTTTGGGCCAAAGGAACAGCTCCATGGAAGGTATGGTGAAATGAAAGCAGAAATCTGTGCTCGCGGTTGCTGTCGCATCTGTGGCAGCAAGAACGTTGAACGGTTCTTGGGGTTGCCGAACCTTCCATTTACCGATGAGTTTTTGACCAGCGATCAGATCGGGTCCGAGTTCATCGCAAATGTCGACATTTTTGTTTGTCGCGATTGTTGGGTTGCGCAAACGCAACAGGACGTCGAAGTAAAAGAATACTATAACACTTATCGCTATACGGTTGCTCAGTCTGGTTTTGCGCAACAATTCATGCGTGATCTGGCTGCCGCGGTTTTTGAGCGCTACTCATTGCAGCCTAACGATACCGTCATCGAGATTGGTTCAGGTGATGGCAAGCAGTTGGGTTATTTTCGGGAGTTGGGTGCGCGGATACTTGGCGTCGAACCCTCTGCAGAACTGGCGGCCATCTCTGCGCAACAGGGCACTCCTGTCGTAAACTGTCTATTCAAAGCGGACACGGTCCAGCTATTGCCGCAAGAACTGCTGCCGGCAAAGGCCGTTTTGTTGACCTATACCTTCGATCATCTTCCCGATCCGATGCCTTTCCTGGCGGCTGCCCGCAGCATCCTCGATCCTCGCCGGGGCGTGTTGCTCATTGAGGTTCACGATCTCGAGAAAATCTTGGCACGGCGGGAAACCTGCCTGTTTGCTCATGAACACACGATTTATCCCCAGTTGGCCTCGCTGAAGACGATCCTCGAACGTGGTGGCTTTCGGTTGCTCAGTTCGGCGCTGTTGCCCGAGGCCCGGCGACGGGGCAACTCTCTGCTCGTGGCCGCCACGCCGGTCGGCAGCGAGTTGGCGGCCGATGAAGAATACGACGCGGGCCGCTTCGCCAGATTCAACGACGTGGAGATCTACCGGAAGTTTCAGGTCGACGTGACCGCGAGTTTTGCCCGTTTCCGTGACCACGTTCAGCGGGAGCGCGGTCGCGGCCGACGTTTTGCCGGTTACGGGGCCGGGGGGCGTGGGGTCATGACCCTTGCGGCCATCGGCCTGGGTCCGGGGGATATCGAGTATCTCTGCGATCAGAACTCCGCTTTTCATGGTCTCGTTGCCCCGGTGTCGCACGTCCCGGTCCATCCCCCAGCGCGATTGTTGAGTGATCGCCCCGACGAGGTCATCGTCTTCTCCTACGGTTACATGGCAGAGATTCGCCAGTCATTGCGTGATCTCGAGGCGGCCGGGACCCGGATTGTCTCGATGCTCGATCTCCTGGCATGAGAGCCCTGGTCACTGGGGCCACGGGCTTTCTCGGAGCCGCCTTGGTCGCGGCGCTCGTCGATGCCGGAGTCGATGTGGCGGTCATCGTGCGGGAGCACAGCGACATGTGGCGCCTCACCGGGCAGTTGTCCCGCGTCGTTCTGATCAGGGGCGATCTGGCCGAGCTGGCCCGCCTCCGTGATCCACTGCGTGATTTCTCGCCCACGGTGGTTTTCCACCTGGGTTGGCACGGTGTTGGCAACGAAGCGCGCAATGACTTCGCTCAGGTCGACCTGAACCTGCGCAGCTCGCTGGTTCTGGCCGATCTGGCTCGCGAGCTTGGGTGTTCTGCCTTCATTGGCCTCGGCTCCCAGGCCGAGTACGGGCCGTGTTCTCGTCGCGTCAACGAGGAAGTCCCGACTTTGCCGACCACACTGTATGGGGCCGCCAAACTCTCGTGTTATCACCTCTGTCGCACCTTTCTGTCGCAGACTTCAGTGAGGTTTGCCTGGCTGCGCCTCTTCTCGTCCTATGGCCCGCGCGACAAGACGAGTTGGATGTTGCCCTATCTGATCACGACGCTTCACCAGGGCGCGTCACCTGATTTGACCCCAGGCGAACAGCTCTGGGACTACATCTACGTCGATGATGTCTGCCGGGCGCTTCTGGCCGTGGCGAAAACGGAAACCGCCGGCGGCGTGTTCAACCTGGGATCCGGGGTGGCGCGGCCTTTGCGCGCAACGATCGAGTACATCCGCGATCGTGTGGCCCCTTCATTGGCGCTGGGTTTCGGGAAGATTCCGTATCGTCCGGATCAGGTCATGCACCTCGAGGCCGATATCACTCGACTCGAGACTGTTACCGGCTGGCGGCCGCAAATTGACCACTGGGATGGCCTCGACCGGACCATAGCGTGGTATACAGGTGGCGACAACCGGGGGCGGACATCATGAGCAAACGCATGCGATCTTGCCGATTGTGTGGTGGGCGGCGGTTTGATTTGTTTCTGCACCTGCCCAATGCGCCGGCCAATATTTCTCAACTGGTCGATGCGTCTTCATTAAATGCGGTGCCGGCCGTCGATTTGCGGGCGTATCGATGTCGACAGTGCGGCATGGTCCAGATTCCGCTGCTTCTTCGCGACGACTTCTACAACGAGTATTTCATGACGCCGTCGCATTCGCCACAGATGCAGGAATACCAACGGAATCAGGCCGGCGACTTTGTGCGAACCTACGCACTGAGCGAAAAACGGGTGCTCGAGGTTGGGTGTGGCGACGGGTCGTTCTTGCGCCATCTGGCCGCCGTCGGCGCCAGAGTCACGGGTCTGGAGCCGTCGAGCACGTTTCGGACCGAAGCAACCAAAACCGGGTTCCCGATTCACGCCGGGTACGTTCGCATCGGCGACACCGTGCCGGGGGCGCCATACGCGGCTGTGGTGACCCGGCAGGTGCTCGAACACATCGAAGACATCCATGGTTTCCTGCAGGGATTGCGAGAAAACCTCGAGCCGGGGGCGGCTGGATTGATCGAGGTTCCGAGTCTCGAACAGGCGATGGAACACAACCGATTCTTTGATTTCTTTCCCGATCATGTCAACTATTTCTCGCAGCGAACCCTCCGTTTGGCGCTCGAATTGAACGGATTCTGCGTCGATTCAATGATGCGTGGCATGAACGGCGAATACAACGTTGCGTTTGTTCATCTTGATGATGCCCATGGCGCACGAGAATTGCAGCAACAGACGTCGGTGGTAATCCAAGAGCTTCGCGAGTTTGTCCGTCGTGAAACCGAACAGAATCGCCGCGTGGCCGTGTGGGGGGCCGGAGGCAAAGGGTTGACGGCTCTCGCGGTTGCGCAGGTTGATGGCATTGCCTACGTGATCGACTCTGATTCGCATAAGATCGGGCGCTTCACCCCGGTCTCGCACCTGCCCATTTATGCACCCGACCGACTCCGGGCGGACCCGGTTGACTCGGTTATCCTTACTGCCCTGGCCTATCGCCGCGAGATTAACGAGCAGTTGCGCACAGTGTATGGCTTTAGAGGCAAGGTGGTAACCCTGGGCGTGCACCTGGAGGTGGAAGATCGTGTCTGACTTGGACGTCCAAGCCTTCGCGCGCAAGATCCGAGGTCATGCATTGCGGATGGTTCATCGAGCCAATGCTTCTCACATCGGGTCCTGTTTCTCAATTGCCGATCTCGTTGCCGCGTTGTTTTCGACCATGCGGATCGGTCCGGCGCTGCTGGGTGACCCAACCCGGGATCGGTTCATTTTGAGCAAGGGCCATGCGGCGGCCGTGGTTTACGCGGCACTCGCTGTGCGTGGATTCTTCCCTGAGACCGAACTGGACAATTACTGCGTCGATGGGTCGAACCTGACCGGGCATATCAATCACATGGTTCCAGGCGTCGAGGTCTCGACCGGATCTCTCGGCCATGGCCTGCCTATCGGCTGCGGCATGGCACTGGCCGGTGCGCGCGCCTCGGGTGGGCGGTGGCGGGTGTTTGTCGTTCTGAGCGACGGCGAGCTCGACGAAGGATCGAACTGGGAAGCGATTCTGTTCGCTGGGCACCAGCGTCTCGACAATCTCGTGGCCATCGTGGATTACAACAAATGGCAGAGTTTTGGGAGAACCAGCGACGTGATGGGCCTCGACCCGTTGGCCGACAAGTGGCGTGCTTTCGGTTGGGGCGTGCGCGAAATCGATGGCCATGATTATTCACAGATTGGCGCCGCACTGCGTGAAGTGCCGGTTCAGGCCGGTCACCCCACCGTCATTATCGCGCACACCACCAAGGGCAAGGGCGTCGACTTCATGGAGAACCGCCTGGAGTGGCATTACAAGTCGCCGAATGCTGAACAGTTGGCGCGGGGGCTGGCCCAGCTCGGAGGCGACAAATGAGAAACAGTTTCGCGCAGACCCTCGGTGAATTGGCGGCAGGCGATGACCGCATCTGGCTGCTGACCGCCGACCTGGGTTTCTCGGTTCTCGAGCCCTTTGCCGTCCAATTTCCCGAACGGTATGTCAACGTTGGTGTAGCAGAACAGAACATGGCCGGTATTGCGGCCGGTCTCGCGATGTCGGCGAAGACCGTCTTCATTTACTCGATTGCGAATTTTCCGACCATGCGCTGCCTGGAACAGATCCGCAACGACATCTGTTATCACAACGCCAATGTGAAGATTGTCGCTGTGGGCGGCGGTTTGGCTTACGGTCCGCAGGGTTACACGCATCACGGGGTCGAGGATGTTGCCGTGCTGCGGGTATTACCTAATATGACCGTATTTTGTCCAGGAGACCCCTGGGAAACCCGTCGAGTGACCGAATTGGCGGTACAGACTGATGGGCCCTGTTACCTGCGCCTGGGGAAGGCCAACGAGAAAAAGGTCCACCAAAGCGCGGTGGGGTTCGCGATCGGCCAGGCCGTCGAACTGGCCCCTGGCACCGACGTGACGTTGGCCTCCACCGGAGGAATGCTGGCGTCATGTGTCGAAGCCCGGGAAGAACTGCGCCAACAGGGGTTGCGTGTGCGCCTTCTCAGTCTGCCAACCGTGAGTCCGCTCGATCAGTCGGCACTGTTGCGAGCCCAACTCGAGACTGGGGGAATCGTGACCGTCGAGGAACACGGACCGGGAGGGTTGTACTCGATGGTTGCCGAATTCCTGCTGACGACTGGACACCCAACGCGATTGCGTGGTTTGCATCTTCCGCGCGAGGCCGTGAAGGTGGCGGGTTCGCAGGCCGAGCTGCATCGGCGATTCGGCCTGGATCCGGCGGGAATTTCACGAGTCGTTCGCGAGTTCTTCGACCAGGGGGTGGCGCAGGCCACCCGCAGATAGCCATCTCATGGCGCCCGCTCGCAGAGAGACGGCAACGGGCATGAGGATAGCGGAATTGTCCGCGACACCGCAAAAGGAGTTTTCTGTGCTGGAAGCCAACAAACACAAACATTCGCAAAAAGAGCTCGATCTCTTCTCAGAGTATGCTTCGTATTTCGAAAGGAGTCCGTTGCCGACTTCTACAAAATTACAGGCATTTGCCAAATACATAAGGCGTCAGGACTTGTCGCGGTTTCTCGCCAAGAATGAGTTGTTCAAGATGCAACTCGAGGTCCCCGGCATCATTGTGGAGTGCGGCAGTTTCGTGGGCCAGGGCCTGATGACCTTTGCGCAATTGTCGTCGATCTACGAGCCATTCAACCACACCCGCCACATTGTTGCGTTCGACACTTTTGAGGGGTTTCCCTCGGTTCACGACAAAGACAAGAACGTCGAAACCAATTGGAAGACGGGCGATCTGGCAACGCACCCCGGGGTGGTCGAGGAACTCCGTGAAGCAATACGACTTCACGATGCGAATCGGCCGATCGGGCATATCGCCAAGGCAGAGTTGGTTGTCGGACCGGCTGAGAAGACCATTCCCAAATACCTTGAAGAGAATCCCCACATTCTCGTGTCGATGCTGTATCTCGATTTCGACATCTACGAACCAACGGTGGCGGCTCTCGAGGCACTACTGCCACGGATGCCCAAAGGTGCGGTTCTTGCGTTCGATGAGTTGAATGCTAAGAACTGCCCGGGAGAGACGTTGGCGCTGGCCGAATCGCTGGGAATTCAAAAGGTTGCATTGAGAAAAACGCCCTTTGATCCCTACATTGCCTACGCCATTCTGGGGTAGAAACGCGGGTTTCGCCACACCCGGCAGCTGCAATTCAGGGGCGCGGTTCCGCTGGAATGGGCGCAATGGCTTGGCATTGCGTGCGTCGAATGAGTCGGTTGATGTGGATGAACAACCACGCCAGAAACACGAGGGACATCAGGCAGTCAGCAACGCAAAAGAGTGCTACTGACCAGTAGGGAGAGTTCCAGCACGCGCCGACCCATAGGGCGAGAATGCGCATGACAAAGGTCACCACGGCAATGGCCAGGTGAGTCGCCTGCTGATCGAGGATCGTCGGCAACATGCTGATGGGGGCGACGACGAGATTGATCGCCGCGGCGAAGGCGAGAAACCGCGTGAACTCGCCGGCCGGGAGCCACTGGGCGCCGAATACCAGACCAAACAGTTGCGGTCCGGCGACCAGCATGATCAACACGATCGGCAGAGCTGCCAGCACGAGCGGGCGCAGGTTGGCGATGAGGATGCGGCGCAGTTCGACCGGCGAATCTTTGGCCCGGGCGGCTTTTTCGTAAAACACCTGGGCCACCGCGCCGCCGACGAGTCCGATGGGCAGGCGCAATACATTGTTGGCCAGGTTGAAATAGGCCGAGTAGGCCGAACTGAAAACGTTGGCAAAGAGCAAGACCGGCAGCGACGAGGTCAACTGATCGAAGAAGGTCATCGCCAGGTTGAACTGCGGAAAACGGCGATACTTCACGGCGCATGCGCGCCACTGGGCCGTCGTGCACCACGGCAACCCCGCCAGTCTGTGGCGCAGGCCGGTGCCCAGAACGATGATGCCGGCACACACCCCCGCGAGTGAACCCATGATCAGGCCAATCGGATGGGCACCCAGGAAATACCAGCAGGTGCCGTAGACGAGAGGGCCGGTGATTGCCGTGAAGACTCGACCGTGCGAGATGAGTGCATACTCCCGCCAGCGATTCGCCAGTCCGTTCAGCACCAGGTTCAAGCCTGTCGTCGCGACGGCCAGGGGGAGCAGCCACACCGAGCGTCCCAGTTGCTGCAGACTTGCGAGTGACGGCACGGCGTCGGCTGCAACGACCAGGAGAACGGTCGCTCCGGCGACCACCAACGTGGCCGCCAGGCTCAACCCGGCGATTGCCGACGCTTCCTCGTCGTCGTCGCCCAGGACAATGGCCACATCGTAGCGCAGCGTCGCGCTGATGCCGATGATACCGACGATGGCAGCAAAGGTTGCGGCCAGACCGTACTGATCGGGCGGATACAACCGCGTGACGATCGGTGCCGAGACGATGGCGATGAACTGTGCGGCCGCCGATCCCGTGACCAGCTTGATGACGTTCTTGATGTATTCACTTTGTAAGACGCGGGCCAACATCGCGCTACCCTCTTGTCGCCACAGGTGCTGTGATGATCACGCGCTATCGAGGTCGAAAAGTTGCATCCAGCGGATCGTGTTCAACACGCGCCACAGATGGGGAGCGTAGGGGTTCCGACCGGTCGCGAAGGCGGCCCAATCGTCACGGACTGCGGCCAGGTCAAGAAACGCACATCGTTTCGGATCGGCCTGGGCGAGCAGTGCCTCGACCCAGCTTGCGGCTCCCTTCATCCAGGCGGATTCGGGGGCGGCGAAGCCGATCTTGTCGCGCCGGTCGAGGACGGCATCGGGAACCATGCCCCGCATCGCCCGGCGGAAGACCGACTTCGTCGTGGCAGTGCGATCGAGAATATACTCGGCGGGCAACGATAACGCGAAGTCGGCGAAGGTCGGCGTCAGAAACGGGACGCGGCTCTCGATCGACCATGCCATCGAGTTGCGGTCTTCGAAACGCAGCAACATGGGCAGGTTGGTGCGGGTCAGCATCGTGCGCAACTCGCGATGAAACGCGGTGCCGTCGACGGGCTCGGGGGTGGTCGCAGGCGAGGCGACGCCCCGCTGGGCAAACCACGGGGCGCGAAGCCAGCGAGGCCAGGCGGCGCCCAGTCCGAGCGCCTGTCGGGCCAGAGCACCGACGCGGGGAAACCCCTTCTCGATCGGCCGCAAACAGAGTCCAAGCCGATCGGCACCGGGTTGCCGCAGGGCCCGACGCAGCAAGGCGAGTCCGTCGCGGAGCGCGCCGCCGAACCACAGGTCGAACAACCGCGGCACTACGTAGCCGCGGTAGCCGGCGAGCAACTCATCGGCACCCTGGCCGTCGAGCATGACCTTGATGCCAGACGCTGCCGCGAGTTGAAATACACGATATTGCACATATAGACTGGTGCTGATCGTGGGTTCGTCCTGGCTGACGATCAGGCGGTCCAGGTCCGCCTGCATCTCCTGCGGAGTCGCCGTGGTGATGTGCCGGTGCAGGCGGCACCGTTCGGTCACCAGATCGACCCAGCGGCCTTCGCCAATCAGCGGGTCGTCGGTGACGAAGCTGAAGGAGTGGATCTCATGGTGCGGTTCGAGTTCTCGCATCGCGCCGGCGATCGATGCCGAGTCGATGCCGCCTGACAGCGCACTGCCGACCGGAACATCGCTGCGCAGGTGCAAGCGAACATTGTCGATGAACAACCGGCGCAGTTCCCGGGCGGCCTCGTCGATCGACATCGTCGCCGGTCCCGGCCTCGGTGGTGCCGCGGGTTGCCAGTAGCGAACCGGTGTCTGGGTCTGGGTGTGGTCGAGGTCGACACAGAGCCAGTGCGCTGCTGGCAACTGCGTGACGCCGACATACACCGTGTGCGCGTCGTGGTCGGTGACCGAGTGACGCAGGAAAGCATAGAGTTGCGCCGGGTCGACCTGCCGCCGCACCCCGGGCAGGGTCAGCAGGGCCTTGATCTCGGAAGCGAAGGCGAAACCGTGCTGCCATTCCGTGTAATACAACGGCTTGATGCCGAAGAAGTCGCGGGCCAAGGTCAGACGATGCGTTGCGGTGTCGAGGATGGCGAAGGCAAACATGCCGACCAGTCTCGGCAGCATGGCGACGCCCCAGCGCACGAACCCGGTGAGCAGGACTTCGGTGTCGGACTGCGTATGAAAGACGGCGCCCGCCTGTTCGAGTTCGCGGCGCAGTTCGAGATAATTGTAGATTTCGCCGTTGAACACGATGGCGTAACGGCCGTCGGCGGTGACCATCGGCTGCCAACCGGTCGGGGTCAGATCGATGATGGCGAGGCGCCGATGGCCGAGTCCGACCCGTACTGCACCCAGTGTGGCGGCGTCGCGCGTGGGTCGCAGTGTCCCGGTGTCTCGCCAGCCGAGATAGCCGTGATCGTCGGGGCCGCGGTGTGCGATCGCGTCCGTCATTCGTTGCAGCCAGGGCGCGAGGGGCATGATGCCCGTCGCCACAAGTCCGGTGATGCCGCACATCGCCTAGATCACGACGGGGCCTGGCGCCGACAGCATCTCGGCGTAGGCTGTGCGCAGGCGGGTCTCCTGAATCGACCAGGCATGGGACTGCAGGAACCCCGGGATGCGGCCGCGATAGCCGGCGAGGTCGGCCACGATCGCCGTGACCGCATCAACGATCTCACGGGTGCGCTCGGCTGCGTTCTCATTGCGGGTCGGGATGAGGACGCCGATGCGATGGGCCTCAATGAGCCGGGCCAGCGACGGCTGTCGGGTCGCGAGCAGCGGCAGGCCGGCCAGGGTGTACTCGAACACCTTGTTCGATGACCCGAACCGGAAGGCGAGAATGCGGCCGGAAATCGTCAGCACGCCGATGGTGCTTTGGCGCATGATGCCGAACAGCGCGGTGCGTGGCACCTTGCCCAGCCAGAGGATCCGGTCGGCTGCCGGAGATTGTGCTGCCTGCGCCTTGATCTCGGTAGCATCGGGACCGTCGCCGATGAGCACGAGTTGATGACGGGGGTCGAGGTGGGGCATGGCCGTGATGAAATCGGCGATGCCGCGGCGCCGGTCCATATCGCCAGCGTAGACGAGCCGGATCAGATCGGGTCTGGGGGGACGCAACAGGGGCCATCGGGCCATGATCTCGTCGGCGCTCGGGATCGCGGCCGGCAACGATGAGTGGTTCGGGATCACCAGGGGCGGTCGTGCCAGTTTGTAACACTTGGTCAATACATTGGCAATCTCTGGCGTTACCGACAGCATCAAATCGGCACGGCGGGCCACGTAGCGCTCCTCCAGGTAGAACAAGCGTTCGCGCCGCGTGTGCGGTTGGGCCCGGTCGGGCACGATCACCTCGTGGGCGTCGTAGACGAGTCGGGCCCCGGCCAATCGTGCCGCCAGTAATCCTGGCATGGCCATGAAAAAATCATGGGCGTGAACGACGGCCGGTCGCAGGGTGACGGCCAGGTGCAACAACCGCGCGGCAAACACGAGGTGCCGTAACGCTTTCGGGCCGGTGTCGGGGAGAGTGACGACCTCCGTGCGATACGCTGGATGGCTGAACCCCTTGCCGGAATCGACCGAAAGGACCGTGACCTCGTAATCTCTGGCCAGTGCTTCCGCGGCCCGTTGTACCCGGCCGTCAAAGTCGATCGGGTTGAACACGGGCATCAAGACCCGACGGTGGTTCATGGTCATGGGCAAAGCGACTGGTTCGACGAAGCGCAGCGTCGCCGGCGCCAATGCGCCGGCAACGCTGCGCGCTCCTTCGTGATCAGAGCTTCAGCGGCAACGAGATCATCTTGCCCTCGCGTGCCGAACGATAGATGGCGTGAATCATTTCGAGGCTCTTGCGCCCAGAACGGCCGTCGGTGTCGGGTTGTGCCTTGCCCTCGACCACATCGAGAACGTTATGTAAATATGCGGTATGGCCAAATCCGTAGACGTTTGGCGGGGTGTAGCTCGCATTGATAATGTCCTTGTCGTCGTCGTCGTAATCGGCGAACTCCCACTTTTCGATCTTGTTGATCGCCACGCCACCGATGCGGACGGTGCCCTTCTCGCCCAGAAGCGCGATGGACCCTTCGAAGTTCTTCGGGAAGGCGAGCATGGTGACGTTGATCGAACCGATCGTTCCGTTGCGGAACTTGATAATGGCTGCGCCGGTGTCTTCGGTCTCGATGCGTCGGGCCATGGTGGCTGTTGAGGCCATGACGCTCTCGACGTCGCCGACCAGCCAGTAGAGCATGTCCACGTAGTGACTCGCCTGATTCATGAACGCCCCGCCGTCGAACTCCCAGGTGCCGCGCCAGCGTGCGGAATCGTAGTAATCCTGCGGGCGGGTCCAGAACACGTTGCTCTGAGCCATGTAGAGCCGCCCGAACCGGCCTTTGTCGATGGCGCGCTTCAAGGCCACCATCGTCGAATTGAGGCGGTTCTGTTTCACCACGAACAGATGGACCCGGTGTTCATCACAGGTCTTGATCAGTTCGTCGACCGACTCGAGCGTGATGCCGATCGGTTTCTCGGTGATCACATGGCGGCCCGACCGGGCCACCTTGATGCCGTGTTGCGGGTGGAGACCGCTTGGCGTGCAGATGACCACCGCTTGCAGGTCGTCGCGCTGGAGCATGGTGTCGAGGTCGGTGTATGCCTCGGCGCCGGTTTCCTGTGCGGCCTTTTGCGCCCGCTCGGGAACGACATCGCAGACAGCCACGAGGCGCGCCCGGTCCGCGTTGTCGGCGAAAGCCTTGAGATGGTTCTTCGAGATTCTGCCGCAACCAACCAGTCCGAACTTGATCATGGGGTGGACTCTCTTTCATGTCCAGGGGTTACCGGCCGGTCTGAGAGATACGCCGACAACCAATCGACGACCACCTCGCCGGCACGACCAGTGCCATACAAAGTAGGACGCGGCAGACCTTGCCAGTCGATGGCCATGCTGGCGGCGACCGCGTCAATGATGCTGTTTGGATTGATTCCGGCGACGCGGTTCCATCCGGCGTCGACCAGTTCCACCCACTCGGTTTCGGTCCGAAGGGTGACGCACGGCACCGCGTGAAAGTAGGCCTCCTTTTGCACGCCACCGCTGTCGGTGAGAATGAGTCGGGCGCCGCGCTCGGCAGCGATCATGTCGAAAAAACCAAGAGGTTCGACGAGATGCAGATAGGGCCGCGGTCGATCGAGCCACTCGGCTCGGAGATCGGCACGAGACTGCAGCAGATGGCGGGTGCGTGGGTGAACCGGCCAGACGATCGGCGCATACCGCTGGCCGATCTCAGCGAGCGCATTCAGAATGCCCGTGAGCGTGGCCGGGTCATCGGTGCTTTCGGCGCGATGAATAGTCGCCAGGAGATACTGCTTGTCGCTGACACCGAATCGGGCCAGAGGGGTGCGCCCCTTTGCCTTCTCGCCGTAGAAGAGCGTGGCGTCATACATGACGTCGCCTGTGGTCACGACCTCGATGCCGCCGCGCCCGCCGGCCTGCAGACCCTCGGCGCGCAGATTCTCGACGGCGACCGCGGTCGGGCAGAACAGCACGCGCGACAGATGGTCGGCCATGACCCGGTTGATCTCTTCGGGCATGCGGCGGTTGAACGAGCGCAAGCCGGCCTCGACGTGCGCCACGGGAATATGCAATTTGGCGGCCGCGAGGGCGCCGGCCAGGGTCGAATTCGTGTCGCCGTAGACCAGCACGATCTCGGGCCGTTCACGCATCATGACTTCTTCGAGTTTGGCCAGCATCGTTCCGGTTTGTACCCCATGGGTTCCTGAACCCACTTCGAGGTGGTAGTCGGGGCGGGGGATGTCCATCTCGTCGAAGAAAACCTGCGACA
>CAZADH010000009.1:0-39411 GCA_964483805.1 uncultured bacterium | reverse complement strand
GTCGTAATGCTGCCCGGTGTGGACCAGGATCTCGCGCACCGGATAGGCCGCATCTTGCTGCTGTCGCAACCGGACCGCACGACTGATGACCGCAGCCTTGACGAACTGCGGGCGGGCACCGACGACGGTCAGAAACGTGTGTTGGTTGGGCGTGGTCATGATCTCCTCGCAAAAACCCAGCGCAGTATACTCCTCTGCCCGGTCAGCCTCAAGCTGAATTCCCTTGGTCATCGGGGTTCCGCCCGTCGCGGCCCGGTTTTCGGAACGGACAGGCCACCGTGGCATGACGGGCACGGAACTCGGCGTGGAGTCGCTGTCGGTCGGTCGCGTCGGCTGCCGCCGCCAGCGCTTGGGTCAAGGCGCGAACGTCCGCCAGCGGGACGGCCTCGATCGTGCGATACGGTACCAGGTCGCCGCTCTCGTCGCGACAGGTTGAGAAAAAGTGGCGCCGGGGTCCGCGCCGTTCCTCTTCTATAAACGCCAACCCGCGCGGGCAAAGCCGTTGGCCGCTGCGCTGTTCGGCATCACCCTGCGGATCGAGGGCACAGCTGCGTGGGCAGACGAGGCAGAGACGACTGGTCATTTCCGGTCTCCGTGTATTGACGATGTATTTCCAAGTTCGCGCGCGACCGTGGCACCCACCATCTCGCCCTCGCGACTGACGTCGTCGACGATCGGGTGGATCTGTCGGGCATTGCCGCAGACCGACAACCAGGGCACCGAACTACGCCCGGCGCCGGTCGGACCGTCGTCGGCTGTTTCCAGCCGACGGCCTTGCCGGCGCGCCCCCAGTTCGATGGCGAGGTCGATTTCCGGCAACAGGCCGACGGCGACCAGCAGCGTGTCGCAGGCGATCTGGCGCAAAGGTACGTCACGCCGGGGCGTGCCGTCGGAGGTCACCATGGCGACCGTGACCCCGGTGACTCGCCGCTCGCCGTGGACCGCCACAATGCTCGCGCCGGTCAGCAGCGGAATGTCGAAATCGTGCACGCACGTTTGTACGTTGCGGGGCATACCGCCGGGGACGGCCTGGCGTTCGACGACGGCCGCGACCTCGAGTCCTTCGAAGATGAAACGGCGCGACATGATCAACCCGATGTCGCCTGCGCCCAGAATGACAGCCCGCCGCCCCGGCATCAACCCCTGGCGATTGATGAGATACTGGGCCTCGCCGGCCGTGAAAATGCCGGCCGGCCGCCGTGACGGGATCGCCAGTGCCCCGAACGGAACCTCGCGTGCGCCGGTGGCCAACACGACGTGGCGGCATGTCCAGGTTTCTGGTCCGGCGGCGCCCAGCGAATGGACGGTCCGGTCGGGACCGATGTGGGTTACGTGCGTCTCGAGGCGGACCTGGCACCGCGCGAGCGGCGTGCGGTCCAGGACGATCGTGCGATACTCCGGGCCAGTCAACTCCTGGCCGAGGTAGGACAAACCGAAGCCACTGTGAATACATTGTAAGAGAATGCCGCCCAGTTCGCAGTCGCGCTCAAAAATGGCCAAACGCGCTGTGGGGCGATCGGTGAGAATGCGAGTGGCGCAGGCGAGACCGGCAGCGCCGCCGCCGATGATCGCGACATCGACGTCGTGCCCGTCGGCAGCAGTTGTCTTCTGCCGCGCGGCCCTGGTGGAACGGCGTGGTCGGGTGCTCATCGCAGTCGCCCCAGTACGACCGGCGAATCGGGTCCGCGTTGCATGATCTGCCCCGGTTCGAGACCGGTTTCCCGCTCGATCAACGACAGCACCCGCGGTCGGCAGAACGCGCCCTGACAGCGGCCCATGCCGGCCCGGGTCATCCAGCGGATCGACTCGATGGTACGCGCGCCGCGGCGCAAACTCTCGACCACGTGTGCCGCGGGGATCTGCTCGCACCGACACACCAGGCCGCAATCGCGCTCGGAGCGAGCGGCGTCGGCAATGGGGATGCGGTCGTCGCTCGTCTGCGCGCGTTCGCGAATCGGGCCGAGCACGCGCTCGCAGCGGGTGACGGCGTCATCGGCCAGCGCCGGCGCCGCGGTCAGACCGGGCGACTTGATGCCCTGCAACGCCAACACGCTGGCCGAATCGAGCTGGTCGTCGATGGCAAAACCGGTCGGGTGCGTCGCTGCTGGCACGACGTGACGAATACCGGAGAAGGCCCGAATCACATCGGTGCGCTCGAGATGCGGGAACCACGTGAGCGCTTCGGCCCAAATGCGGGAGAATCTCGCAAAACCTGCATCAATAGGACCCTCGGCAACCGTCTCGGCGGTGCGGGTGTCGCGAATCTGCACCGCGTCGGGGCCGAGCAACACGTTGCCGTGCGGTGTTTCCTGAATGATGAAACCCTTGGTGCCTGGAAGCGGGGGGCCGAATACAATGTGTTGCACCATGCCGGTGCACCGGCGATCGAGCAGGAGGTAGCCGCCTTCGACCCAGCGGAACTCCGGGGGGCGAAGACCGAACACCGCTGCGGCTTCGGGGGCCCCGGCGCCGGTTGCCAACACGACCACCCGCGCTTGCAGTCGGCGCCCGATGAGGTCGCACTCCCAGAAGCCACCGTGGCGGACCGCACTGACCACCGTCGTGCCGGGCAACCACTGCAACCCGTTGGCAACGGCATTCTCGAGCATGGCGCGCGCGGCATCGTAGCCGAGAATCTGGGCCGAGTCGCGGACATACAGCGCACCGCGGACATCGGGCGCCAACCCCGGTTCGCGCAGACGCGCCTCGGCCGCGCCGTCGAGATACTCAGGGGCCAACGTGGCCCGATGACGGTCGGCCAGTTCGCGCAGCACCGCGAGTTCATCGTCGGTGCGGCCGACGATGAGGGTGGGGCGCTCCTTGAACGGGAACCCCAGCGGTTTCGCCCACTGCCGATACCAGGCCATACCGGCGCGACACCAGGCAAAGGTCTCACTGTCGGGATCTTCGTGAATGCCCGAGTGCACGATGCCGGAATTGCTGCGGGTCGCACCGTCGGCGACATCGTCGGCCCGTTCGACGAGGGCGACACGCAGCGAGGTTCGGGCGAGACGCCACGCCACCGAGGTACCGACAATGCCGGCGCCAACGATCAATACATCGTATTCATCATGGGCGCGGCGGGCGGTCATGGTCGTCGACCCGTTACTCGAACCGGTCGAGCGTGCGGTGGCCCGCTTCGCGCAGATATGCGTCGCGCTGCTCCTCGGCCATGTCGGCCGCCACCATGTCTTTGACCAGTTGCTCGAGCGTGCATTTCGGCGTCCAACCCAGTTTTTCGCGGGCGCGCGTGGCGTCGCCGAGGAGCAATTCGACCTCGGTCGGTCGGAAATAGCGCGGGTCGACCTCGACCAGGATCTTGCCGGTGGCGCGGTCGATCCCCTTCTCGTCGACCCCGTTGCCCTGCCAGTCGATGTCGATGCCCACCTCTTTGCAGGCCATCTGGACGAAGTCGCGGACCGTTGTGGTCTTGCCGGTGGCAATGACGAAATCTTCGGGCTTGGGCTGTTGCAGAATCAGGTGCATCGCTTCGACGTAATCTTTCGCATGGCCCCAATCGCGCTTGGCACCGAGATTGCCCAGATACAGCTTGTGCTGCGAGCCCAGCTTGATGCGGGCGACGGCCCGGGTGATCTTGCGGGTGACGAAGGTCTCGCCGCGCAGCGGGCTCTCGTGATTGAAGAGAATGCCGTTGGCGGCAAAAATGCCGTAGGCCTCGCGGTAATTCACGCAGATCCAGTAGGCGTAGAGCTTCGCCACTGCGTAAGGGCTGCGCGGATAGAACGGCGTGGTCTCACGTTGTGGCGTCTCTTGCACCAATCCATACAATTCGCTCGTCGAGGCCTGGTAGAACCGGGTCTTCTTCTCGAGGCCGAGAATGCGAATGGCCTCGAGAATGCGCAGAACGCCAATCCCATCGGCATTTGCGGTGTACTCGGGCGACTCGAAGCTGACCTTGACGTGGCTCTGGGCCGCAAGATTGTAGATCTCGTCGGGTTGGGTTTCCTGCACGATGCGGATGAGATTCGTCGAGTCGGTCATGTCGCCGTAATGCAGGGTGAAGTGATACCCCGACTCGTGCGGGTCGCGATACAAATGGTCGATGCGGTCGGTATTGAACAACGAGGAGCGCCGCTTGATGCCGTGCACCACGTAGCCCTTGTTGAGCAACAGTTCGGCGAGATAGGCCCCGTCCTGGCCGGTGATGCCGGTAATGAGCGCAACTTTGCGTGTCATGAGTTTCTCCTCCCGACCGCCGCAGCGATCGTAATACAACGTATTGTTATCTCCGCGAGACCGTGGTCGGTTCAGGCGCCGCTGTGCCGAATCGTTTCGCGAAATCGGCGTAGGCGAGGCGAATGCCTTCCTCCAGGGTAACCCGCGGTTTCCAGTCGAAGGTCTTCATGCGCGAGACATCGAGCAGTTTGCGCGGTGTGCCATCGGGTTTGCTCGTGTTCCAGGTCAGACTGCCCGTGAACCCGACAACCCGGCAAACCAGTTCGGCCAGTTCCTTGATGGTGACGTCGGTGCCGCAGCCGATGTTGAACAACACCGGTTTGTATTGCAGAATCCGCTCGGCCGGCTGGTTCATGAGCAGAAGCGATGCCGCCGCCATGTCGTCGCTGAAGAGGAACTCGCGCCGCGGCGTGCCAGTTCCCCAAATCTCGACCGTCGGTTGCCCGGCAACCTTGGCCTCATGCACTCGTCGGATCAATGCCGGCAGCACATGCGAATTGAGCGGGTCGTAGTTGTCGTTGGGACCGTAGAGATTCGTAGGCATGACCGAGAAGAACTCGGTGCCGTGTTGTCGGTTAAAACTCTCACACATGATCAAACCCGCAATCTTCGCAATGGCGTACGGTTCGTTGGTCTTCTCGAGCGGACCGGTGAGCAAGTGCTCTTCCTTCATCGGTTGCGGGCAATCGCGCGGATAGATGCACGACGACCCGAGGAACAGCAGCCGCTTGACCTTGGTTTTCCAGGCCGCGTGGATGAGCGACGACTGAATCATCAGGTTGTCGTAGATGAAATCGGCCGGGAATGTATTGTTCGCGTAAATACCGCCGACCTTGGCGGCGGCGATCAGCACGTACTCGGGGCGTTCCTGCTCAAAAAATGACTGCACGGCAGCCGGGTTGCGCAGATCGAGCTGCTCGAACGAGCGGGTTAGCAGATTCGTGTGACCGGATGCCTTCAGTTGCCGGCACAGTGCACTGCCGACCAGTCCCAGGTGGCCGGCGACGTAGATGCGAGCCGATTTGTCCATGACCGCATTTCTCCCCTCGGCAGGTGTTACTGCGGAGTGCGGCTATCGTACCGCAATCCCGTTGCCGCCGCAACGCGAAAGTTGTGGGAGAAGCGCGGCCGGGACCCTGGGTTCCCGAAAACGAAGAACGCGCCGGTTGCCCGGCGCGTCTCTTGTTAGCGCAACCCGTTGCGGGTGGCGGACGGGGCCTACTTGAAGAACGAGGTCAGACCCAGATTGAGTCGGTAGTTGTAACCGAAACGTTGGTCGTTGGTCACCGACACCGGGATCGACACCTCGAAGGCGAAGTTCTCGGTCGGAGTGTAACGCAGACCGGGCGTCACATCGACGCTCAGACCCTCCGCGCCCCAGTCGGTGCCGTTGACCTCGGCCATCACCGTGACATTGTGCGTGTGCGGATATTCCAGCCCGATGTTGTAGTAGAAGATATCGGCCAGCCCGTCGGGATAGAAGTTGTTGTTCGGGTCGCCCGTCATGACGTAACCCAGGTTCAGGTGGGCAATGACCTTTTCGAACGTCTTCGAGAACGACGTGAAGATCTCGAAGTCGGTCTTGCCGGTGCCCAGTCCCTTGGCATCCGAACCGGTCGGGAACTTGAACGATAGGCCGAAAGCGCCGCGCATCTGATACTCGGGATTGTCGAAAACCCGGTATTTGAAGCCGAGCTTGGAGTCACCAACGCCCGACTCGCGGAAATCTTTCGACCACAGAATGCGCGATTTTACCGTGTAGTTCAGGATCGGCATCATGAACGCCACTTCGAGATCGTTGGTGACGGCGTAGTTGAAGAACAGCGGCATCTGCAGCAGGTCGCCGCTCTCGTTCGTGGCCAGGACCCGATCGTAGACGCGCTCGAGCTTGAACCAACTCGAATGCACGCCCATCTTGAACGAACCCTCTTTTGAAATGTCGGCCGATGTCGTCTGACTGAGACCCGTGAACCCGTTGCTGTTGCAGGCGAGCACGCGAATGATCGAGTCGGCCTGAACCAGCGGCACCTCGAGCATGCGATTGGTCTGCAAGGGCGGCAGCGTCGTGCGGGCAGGTTGCTCGGGAATGGCCGAGATCGGCGGCAGGCGGAGCGGTTCCTGCGAGTAGACTTCCTGGCCGCTCGATAGCACGGTGTTATTACCCCGGCTCGAACCCGAGCTGCGGCCAGAACTCTTGCCGGACTTCGACGATTTGCCGCCGGTCCCTTTCGAGCCCTTGCCCGACTTCGGGGGCTTGCCGCTGGCACTACCGGAACCGCTACCGGCATCGATGGCATCGAGCGGCGGTGGGGCGGCGATGCTGCCCGAGTCGCTGCTCGAGCCCGATCCATCACCGCCGACCGAGATCGGCGGCAGGGCCGGCAAGGCTGAACTGCCCCCGCTGCCGGCGTCCGGCGGCACCTGGATCGGTGGCAAGGCATCGGCGGCCAGGCGCGGTTCGACCGTGGCCTGACGCGGCGTGTCGTACCGGTTCGTGGCGTTGAGAGATGAGAGCATTCGGGAACTGAAGCCGGCGCTCTGGACCTGACTGCGGGTTCGGCTCGGAAGCGGTGCTTGACCATCGTCTTGATAGATCGCACCCATGGCAGAACCTTGCAGGGTGGCCAGACCGACGGCTGTCAGCAGCAACAGCGTTTTGCGTGTGCGCATGGGGTCGGCACTCCTCCTCGGCCGGATGGCAGATGTAGACAAACGTCCTCATCGCCTCTATCGTCACGTTCCCGAAGTTCGTGAAGGGTTTTTCGCGAGGGGGAAGACCGACAGCGAACGATCGGTCCGACGGGGGGATCTCTCACCGCCAGCGTTTTTTGGGAAAAGCACGGGGCCGGCGCCTATTGGCGCCGGCCCCGATCGGCAAATCGCTGGGTTACTTGCTCTTCTTCTCTTTGGTGGTGCGGCTGCGCGACGTGGTCTTGGTCTCGGTCTTTTCGCCAGTGGTTTTGGTGCCGCGGGTGGTCTTCGGCTCGGTGGTGCGAGTGGTGTGCTCGTTTGTATTTACGTTCTCGGTCGTGTGCCGAGGCTCGTGATGGGTGGTCGTCTGGGTGGTCTGGCTATGCTCGCGGGTCTCGGTGCGGGTCGTCGGATTCACGACTTCGCGGACCAGGGTGTCGACGCGGCTGATCAGGACGTGGTGAGCGCGGCGATACTCTTCGAAGCTGCGGTGGATGGTCTCGCTGATCTCACGAACCACGTTGGGCATGCGCTCGTTGCTGGTGGTGGTCACCCGGATGATCTGCTCGTTGAGGGTCATGAAGAAGCGGACGGTGTGGGTGATGATCTCGTGGTTGATGCGGGTCAATTCGTTGTATTGAACCTGGTGCTGCTCGTGGGTCGGGATGTTGTGGGTGTCGACGGTCTGGCGGCACAGGGTCTCGAGCTGGGTGATCGCCGTGCGGTGGTGGTTGATGAACTCGTTGATGGTGCGATCGATGGTGCCCAGGTGCTCGCGGTCGATCGTCAAGCGGCCATGCTCGTCGACGACGTGCAGCAGGCGGTTGTTCAGATCGAGGCAGAAGCGGGTGGTATTCTCGACCAACTCGGTGTTGATGCGGGTGATCTCGAGATGATCGAAACGGTTGGTGGTGGTGTTCGTGCGGTTCATGGTCGTCTCATGCTGGCGACTCGAGGTCGGCATCACCTGGTGCAGCATGTCGTTGATGCGGGTGGTGATCTCTTGATTGCGGCGGACGAACTCGTCGCGGGTCTGGTTGATGGTCTCGACCATCTGTGTGACCGGAGTGGTCGGATTCGGCACGAAGGTGCGCAGCACGTTCTCGTGGGTCTTGCTGACGAAATCGAGCGTGCCATTGACCACTTCACGATTGAGGCGCACGAACTCGTTGGGGTCAAACATATTGTTGATGACCTGGGTCGGATTCGTCGTGGTCGGGGTCACATTGGTGAAGAAGGTGCGCCACACATTCTCGATGCGGTTGATGTAGTCGTTGTGGCGGGTTTCGAACTGCTCGCGGAGGCTGTTGAGCTCCTGGATGCGGCGGTTGAACTCTTCGGTGTGGCGGTTCTGCTCATCCGTTGGTTGGTTGCCGAGCACCGTGCGATTCACAGTGTGGAAGAAGCTGAGGGCGTGCTCGATGGTTTCGCGGGTGATGCGGATGGCTTCGTCACGATTGAAGAGGTTATTCATGGTTCTTATGGCTCCTTTTTGGTTCATCCGGTTGGGATGTTCTTATGTAATGCACTGTTGGTGCTGGTTTCCGTGGTTTCCGGCCGCCTCGCCGGGGAAGATGCTATGAATTATACGGACGACCCCGGGGGGCCCGGAAGGGGTACACGGAAAATTTAATGGGTGCTCTGCTCAAACCGCGATGGACAGGAATTGTTGCGAGCGTCGAAGTCGCCGGTGTCTTCGTTTGCTGACAGGCGGGCGCCCGGATTACCGGTGCTGATACAACCGATCGCTGCGGTCGAACACGTCTTTGTAATTGATGTCGACCTGGCAGATGATGTCGTAGAGCTGTAGGGCGCTGCGCGGGTCGCCCAGTTCTTCGAGGGCAACGCCGATGCGGTAGATCAGGTCTTTGATCTCGATCGGCATCAGTTCGCGGTCGAAGCTCATCGTCTCGACGATCTCTTTGGCGAGGTCGGCCTTGCCCTGATTTAGATAGGCGTCGGCGAGAATGACACCCACCTGCAGGTGACTGCGATTGGTGGCGAAGATCGGCCCGAGTTTGTCGATGGCGTCTTGATACCGGCCTGACAACAATGCCGTGCGGGCCGAGGCCACATCGGCCTCGTTGACCCGGCTCGGGCCGCCGGCACTGCGGGACTTGTCGCCGCCTTCGCCGCCGCTGCCCGCCTTGCTCTTGCCGCCGGTCGCACCCGCAGGATTATCGACCGCATCGCTGCCGGCAAACGGTTCCATGGTTGCCATATTAAGTATGTCGTCGACGTCGGTGTGCGGCGCGTCGTCCATGGGTGGGATCGGCGGCGCTTCTTTCTTCTTCGGCAGCGTGCGGGGGTCGCGATCGTCGTCGTCATCGGCCAGTGTGCGCTTCGGCGGGGGCTCGATGATCCGGCCGGGCTTTGGCAGATCGATCGTCGGTCGGGCCGTGTCGCCGCCACTCTTGCTCGGCCCCCGGTCGCCCTCGCGCTGCCTGTCGGACTTGGGTCTCTCGACGACCGGTTCGACCTCTTTGAGAAACTCGGGGAGCGGGGCGTCGGTGCTGTCGGGCGCAAACCCATCGGGTGGCGGCTCGACGAAACTCTCGATATCGGTGTCTTGCAAAGCCGGCGGCAACGGCAGTTCCCCGTCGGGCAACCCGCCGGGCAACGGGAACCCGTCGGTCGGTTCGCCGCCGCCGACCACACCACCGAGGACCGACCCGAGCTCGGGGGCGAAGGGCTGCTGCAGCGGGGCCGAGCCCGCCAACCCGCCCGAGCTTTCCATTTCGCGACGCAACTCGGTGAGAATCTCTTGCAGTTGCGGATTGTCGGGGTGCTTCTGCAGGAACTGCTCGTATTGCAGAATCGCTTCGTCGAGCATGTTCAGTTTCTTCATGCAGGTGGTGTAGACCACGTGAATGCCCATGTTTTCGATGCCGGCGGTCAGCACCAGTTTGCACTGTTCGACTGCCTCGGCGAACATGTTCTTGCGCGCGTAGTTGCGGGCCAGCAGTTCGCGCCACCCCATGCGGGTGCCGTCCATGGTGAGCGCTCTCTCGAGAACGATGGCCACCTCGTCGCCCATCTTCTTGTTCTGCGTATACGCCTCGGCAAGGGCCATGGTGGCCTCGCGCTGCCCTGGGTTCGTCTCGAAATGCGCCTGCAGAATGGTGATGGCCTGTTCGCTGACCTCTTTCTGTTGCGCGTAGTAGGCGGCCAGAAGCGGCAGAAACTCGGTGCGATCGGCGTCGGCCAGATAGGTCGACTCGTAGACGGTGATCGCCTCGGGGCTCGTATCCTTGCTTTCGAGATACGCCCGCGCCAGGTGATCGGCGGCCACCGCATTTTCGGGGAAGTCCACCAACAATTCTTTACTGAGATCCTGGCATTTGAAATAGTTCTTCAGGACGAAGTTCGCCTTGATCGAGTATTCCAGCACCTGGCGCTTGATCTGGATCGGCAGATTGCCGCGCTTGAGCGCCTGCTCGGTGACCTTGGCGACCTTCTCGAAGTCTTTCTTCTCGAAGGCGGCCCTGGCGCGCTCGACCGGGTCGCCGCCGAAGATGCGCAAGTTGGGGATGATCGTCAGCATGAACACGAACACGAACAACCCGATGAAGACGACCGAGCCGATGACGACCTCGGTGTAGTAATGCTGGAACCACAACTTGTATTTCAGGTTGGTGTAGCTCTTCTGGTTGACGGCAAACTCGTGATTGGCCTCGTCGAACCGGGTGAACCGTTCGTAGGCATCCTCGTATTTCTGGCTGTCGGCCAGAATGCCGATGATCAGCCACTCAACGTCGCGGCGCAGTTCATCGGTGAGGTCGGACCGCTTGAGGTAGATCTCGAAATACTTGTGGGCCTTGGTGTAATACGGTTTGTTTGTGCCCGGGTCGACGGTGAGCAGGAAGATCTTGCCCAGATACAACGAGGCGTCGGCATATTTGACCGGGTCGGCCGCGTATGCTTTTTCGAATATGTCACGGGCGAGATCGAACTTGCCGCGCTCGAACAGGTCGATCGCCACCTTGTATTGTTTCTCGAGGTCGCGATTGGTGGTGATCTTGTCAGCCAGTTCGCCGAGACCGGGCGTGTCGGGGGCCAGTTTCTTGACCTTGGCCAGGGCCATCTCGGCCTCTTCATACTGCTTGGCTTCGCTGTAACTTTTCGCCTGTGCGAGCAGCTTTTCGATCTCTTTGGCCGACTTGTGTTCGGGATCTTCGCTCTCAGAGCCGCTACCGGAGCCGAAATCCGGCTCGGGACCCGGCGAACCGCTGCCGACGGCGACGGCGCTGCCCGATCCCGCTTCGGAACCGGTATCCGAACCGACGTCTGAACCCATGGCGGACCCGTTCTCGGAACCCGTGTCCGAACCGGTCGGCGGCTCGACCTCGATTGGATTGTCGGGGTCATCGGGCGGCAATGGATTGTCGTCGGAACCGCTGCCCGAACCCAGTTCGCTGCCCAGCCCGGAACCGTCGCTGCCGGGGGCCTGTGCGTTCTGCATGGGATCGACGGGCGGTTGTGGATCTTCAGGAGGCGGGACGTTGTCGGGGGGGCGCGTCGGGTCGTTGGCAAAGGGGTTGTCGGGCAGTCCCGATGAGTTCGCGGCAATCGGGGTGGCGCGCTTGGGGAAGTTCGAGTTTGGGGTCAGGCTTTGCGCGGTCTTCTGCCCGTAGTTCTTGCAGTTGTACAGATAGGTGAAGTCGTCGAACAGCACGTCGCTGCCGGGGTCGGCCTTCAGCGCAATCTCGAGCTCGGCACAGGCCTGGGCGAGGTTGTTCTTGCGGAAGAGCACTTTCGCCAGCGTGTAATGCCCCAGCATGCCCGGGTTGCCGCTGTTCTTCACCGTGTCGATCTGCTGGACGGCGTCGTCGAGGCGCCCTTCCTGAAACGCGATGTCGGCGAGCAGAATGCGCAGGCCGACGTCGCCCTCGTTGACGCGGGCGCGTTGGGTCGCTTCTTTCTTGACCGGGTTGAGCAGGTCTCTCTTCAGCTTTTGCAGCTTCGGGTCGATCTCTTTGCTCTTCAGCTCGGCGCGCATCACCTCGAGATAGGCCTCGGGATACATGCGGGCTTGCAGATACTTCTTGATCAGCGCGTAATCCGGTGGCTTCGCCGCCGCGCTGGCGTCGCTCGGGACAAGAAGAATGACGAAGGTCGTGACTGCGCATACAAAGTATTTCAGCCAATAGCCGAACCGCGCCTCGGTACGCTCCCGAATGCGCGGTTGTCGCCGGCCGGCAATCATCAGGCGGATCCGTCCATGGTCTTGCCGCAGGCCTGACAGTAGTAATCGGTGCCGGCGTTGGCGGCGCCGCAGTGCGGGCAGGCGACGCTCTGGCCGTCGCCCTCGGCCGGCCCTTCGATCGCCGCGGCCGGTTGGTCGACCGACAGCGCCGGTCGGGGTTGCTGGGCCGCACCGGCGCCGGCACTGCCGGCCACCTTCTGTGCCGCCTGCAGGCCCTTCTGGAAGGCAACGTTGTAGGGGTTCTCGGCGAGGAAGTTGCGGTAGATCTTGAGCAACTCTTCGAGTTTTCCCATCTTTTGGTAACACTCGCGCAGAAGACCGTGCACCAGTTCGTTGTTGACGTCGCTGTTGAGCACGGTGTCGCAACAACGCAACGTCTCGTCGAAGTTGTCCATGCGCAGGTGCACCTTGCCGATGCCCAGAATGATCTCCGGATCGCGCAGGTTTTCGAGGGTCATCATCTGCTCGAACAACTTCATGGCCGTGGCATCGTTGCGGCCTTTCTTCAGGTAGTATTTGCCCAGGGCCCGCACGCAGTCGGGGTTGTTGGGCTCGAGTTCGAGCCACCGCTCGAGAATCTCGACGCCCTCGGCCGTCAATACTTTTGACGACACGAAGTGATCGCCGAGCATGCCGAGCAGAGAGGCATTCTTCTTCTCTTTCTCGATGGTCTTGTACAGGTTCATCAGCAACGGCAGACTCTCGGGGTTCAGTGAACGCCGCCCGAGAAACGCGTAACCGAGCCAGACCTTGGCCTCGTTGTCGTTCGGATCCATGCCCAGCAGCGTCTTGCATTCGCCCACGGCCTTGTCGTACTGCGCCGTCTTGAGGAACGCTTCGGCGAGAATGCGCGCGATCTTGTCGTGGTCTTCTTTTTCGAGCAGCGGGCTGCGCCGCACCTTGAGGATCTCGTCGATCGCCTCGCGATACAGCCCCTTGTTGAGCAGGCTGCGACCCAGGCGGATCGAGCGGTTCTTGTTGGCTTTGGGCAGGTTCTGCCAGAGAATGTAGGCGATCCAGAACAAGGCCCCGATGATCAGCAGCGGGATGACCAGGTTCGCTTTGTTCATCGCGACCATCTTCGTGTACGCTTCGTCGATGCCCGGATAGTTGGGATCGTCTTCGCGAATCTCGGTGATCAGCTTCTCGGCGGCGGCAAGGTTCTTCTCGTTGAAGTAAATGTGCGCCAGCACGTACTTGGCACGGTTGTTTCGCGGGTCGATGTTGATCTGGCGGCCGGCCAGTTTTTTGGCGTCTTCGAAGTTGCCCTTACTGAAGTAGGCCATGGCCAGGTAGCTCGGAATATCAGGCGGACCGCGGCCCTTGAGGTCTTGCGGCAGGTATTTCTCATCCGGGAGCTTCGTCAGATTGTCGATGACCGCGTCCCAGTCTTTGCTTTCATACGCTTTCACGCCGGCCCGATACTTGTCTTCGAGCGACGACGTGTCGTTCATCGTCTTCATGGCGGCGTCGATCTGTCCCTTGTATTTCGCATTCAGTTCCGGGTCCAGTTCGACGATCGCCAGCGCCTTTTCGAACTCGGTGCGCGCATCCCGTTGGTTGTTCACGCGCAGATATTCGTTGCCGATGGTGATGAACCCTTCGACGAGGCTGGCCCGCTCCTCGACATAGCGCGGCAGTTCCGAGGTGCGCCCGATCTTCTCGCGGACCTTGTTCTCTTTTTCGATGGCCTTGTCGAGATAACCTTTGGCCTCCGGATAATCGGGTTGCAATACCATGACCTCTTGCAACAGGTCGCGGGCCTTGATCCAGTGGCCGTCTTTGATCGCTTTCATCGCATCGGCGAAGACGACCTTGGCCTGGCCGCGGCCCTCACAATTGCGCATGGCTTCCTGCAGACCCTCGTGGTCGGGCAGAATCACCAGGCCCTTTTTGAACTCCGCCAGCGCTTCGCTGCCCTGGCCCTTGTCTTGGTAGCTCTGGCCCAACTTGAGATGGCCTTCGGCTGCCGAAGTCTGCGCCTTCTTCACCTCGTTGAGCGTCTCTTTGTATACGTCCGGTTTCTCGACGGGGTAGCGCAACGACTTCTCGAGGTTGGCCCGGGCTTCCGCCAGCTTGTTGCTCTCGTATTCGGCCTTGCCGAGCGCATAATAGATGTCGCCGATGGCACCGTTGGCGTATTTGGGCAACTGTTCGCGGTTCTTTTCGAAGACACGATTGGCCAGGGTGCGCACGTTGCCGTAATCTTTTTTGTCGAGATACGAGCGGGCCATGGCCGCCGCCATCTCGATCTGGCCGGCATCCACCTCGAGGATCTTCTTCGACAATTCTTCTTTTTCGGCCGCCTGGTTGGGCTTCAATGCCGCAAGTTCCTCTTTGAGAATCTTGACGTATGCTTCTTGATATTTGGTATTGTTGGGTTCGAGTTTCCAGGCTTTCTCGAGGCCGAGCCGGTAATCCCGAGGTTTCTTAACCTTGTCCATGACCAGGGCCAGGTTGTAATACGGCTCAGCCCAGTCGGGTTTGAGGTTCTTTGCCTTCATCAGGAGCTTGAACGCTTCCTGGTAATTGGCGTTGTTGTACTCTTTCAGACCCTGGTCGTTGTAGGTGCGCGCTTCGTCGGCCGCCCAACCGGCGGTGACCAGGAGCAGTGCTGCGCACGCAACCACGAGCAACCGTGATGCTCGAACAGGTAGTATTACGTGTTGCATCATATTCGTCTCGCTATGCCATTTTCCGGATTTTTGCCAGGGCCTTGATTGCACCCTTGCGGACATCGGGGTCCTGATCGTTGGCGACGTCTTGCAGCAGTTCACCAAACTGCAAAGCGCCGATCTCGCCCAGAGCGTACGCGGCCGAGGCGCGCATCGACTTCTGCGAGGAACGCAGCATCTGCTTGAGGGTCAGCACCGAGAGGGTGCCGCCCAGTCGCCAGATCGCCATGGCGGCGTTGCTGCGCACGCGGTTGTGCGAGTCGTTCAGTAGCGGCAGGATGACCTCGGCCAGCGCCGGGTCTTTTTGCGAGCCGAGAACCTCGACCGCATTGGCCCGCACGCGCGGGTCCGGATCGCGGACCGACCGACTGAGAAAAGGTATCAACGCCGGATTCTGGCAGTTTTTCAGATTGGCGAGGATGTGCGCGCGGGTCTTGGGTTCGAGTTCCTGCGCGAACCGGTCGGTCAGGCGGGCAAGTGTCAGTTCGGACGACAAAGCGAGGGCGGTGTCGATCATGACCTGCCGCAAGCCTGCGTCCTGCTCTTTGAAATACGCTGTAAGTATAGGTTGAATGAGCCGTGCCGCGCCCAGCTTGCCCAGGCTCAGAACGGCGCGGTTGCGCACCATTGGCACCGGGTCGTTGAGCAGGTTGATGAGCAGGTCGGCCGAACGCTCTTCTTTGATCTCGCCCAGGATGTAGGCCACCGAGGCCCGTTTCTTCGGGTTTGGCGAGCGGATCTCCTCGGGCACCGTGTTGAGTCCGAAACGAATGCCGCGCACCCACAAACCCTTGATCGCGTTGGCGCGCACCCGGTTGTTGCGGTCACCGACCAGTTGCTTGAGAATTTCAGAAACCTCGAGATGATCGAGCATGGCCAGTGCCTCGACGGCGTTGGCGCGCACCCGGTCGTCTTCGTAGGTGAGAAACGCTTTCAACAGCGGCAGGAAGTCGTCGTCGCGGCAACTGCCGATGAGCTTGATCGCCGAGGCGAGCAGGTTGGTGTCTTCCTCGACGCGCAGGAACTCACTCAGCGCTTCAGCAATCGCCGCGGCCGGCTGCCCCTCGAGCGCGTTGAGCGCTTGTTGTCGCACGGTCGGGTTGGCGTTCTGGAGCATGCCCAGCACCGCCTGGATGATGCGCGGATCGCGGCATTGCGGCACGCCCGCCAACGCCGCCCGGATCACCTCGGGCCGGTCATCGGACAGGCCCGTGAGGATGAACTCATCGATTTGCGGCAGCCGGTCGCGGACCACCACCTTGAGACAGAATAGCCGGACCATCTTGTCGCGGTCCTGAAACATGCGCTTGATCGTCGGATAATCCATGGTGGCCAAGGGACTCTCTCCTTAGGCGAACGGGTGCTGGAATATCGAAGGCATTATACCACCGTCCGACCCGTCAAGAGCGAGTTTTCTCGATGCGTCGACAGTTGTTTTCACGCAGGTCGGACAGGCAGGGCGCGGTGTGTCGTTCCCCGGAACGTGTCGCCCATTCCGCGGCGGTGGCGTTCATGGGCGGACAACGCGGAAGCCATACTCACCGCTTTGGTTGAATGGGACGGTTCCCTCCCGGGAGGCAACCGCAAGTTTGCTCACGTCGTAGAGATGCGCGCCGCCTCGGTCGACGCGACCGGTGCCCGTGGCCACTCCGGTCGGGTTCGTCACCGGCCCGGCGGGGTAGACGTCGAGCACATCCCAGCACCACTCCTGGACGTTTCCGCTCATGTCGAAGATTCCCAGCTCGTTGGCGAGCTTGGTGCCGACCGCATGCGTCGTATTGCCCGAGTTCACGTCATACCACGCATAGTCGGTGGCCGAGTTGCTGCCCGTGCTCCCGGAAAACGGTTTGTTCCCGCTATCGGTTGCTCCCATGGCGGCCCACTGCCACTCGGCCTCGGTGGGCAGCCGATACCCGGAAGCGCCCCAGTTGCAGATGACTGCGTCCCAGGTGGCATTGCTGGCAATGGTTGGAACCACGCCCCACAACGCGGGATCGGTCGAACTGCCGATCGTGTAAACGGGTGTCAGCCCTTCGTTCATGCTCAGGCGGTTGCAGAAGACCAGCGCGTGATACCAGGTGACGCCTTCGACCGGCCCGTCGACCACGGTCGAAAAGGCGCTCGGATTGGGTAGGCCGGTCACGGTGGTGAACTGTGTTTGCGTGATCTCGCAGGGACTGATGTAAAAACCGGTGACTGTCGTGGTGTTTGCGGGGTCGGCGTCGCGTTGGAACGTACCGCCGGGAACGACCCGCAACGCTCCAACGGTCGGCGAGTTGTGGGCCAGATCGATCAACTGAACGGCCAGCGAACCGACGACGCTGCCGTCGACAGCCACCGCAAGGCTCCTGGTTGTCGATGCGTAACCGGTCGCTCCCACGGCCAACGTGTAACTGCCGGGGGCGACACTGGTCAGGAAGTAAGCGCCCGTGCCGACCGTCGTGGTTGTGTGGGTTCCCAGGGTGACTTGCGCGCCGGCAATGTTGGTGATCGCGCCGCTTGTATTTACAAAGTAAACTGTCCCGGTCAAGTTGAACGAAGTCGGCACCGGTGCCAGTTCGACGCTCAAGTTACCCGTTACCGCACCACCCGGGTCAATGCTGATGGCTCGCGTGTCGGTTGCGTATCCGGGCGCCGACACCTGCAGCGTGTAACTTCCTGGCGCGACGCCATTGCACCGATAGATGCCGGCGCCGTCGGTAGTGGCCGAATACGGGCCCATCGCCACATTGGCGCCAACGATTGGCGTCGAGAACCCGCCGTCGAGGTAGCTGACCGCACCCGCGATGTTGAAGCTGGATGGCAGCCACGCCAGTTGCGTGATCAGCGAGCCTGTGACCGTGCCGTCGGGGGCAACCGTGATGGCTTGCGTCGAGGTCGCATAGTTGGTGAGCGACACCGTCAACGTGTAGTTGCCCGGACTCACCTGGGTCAGGACATAACTGCCTGTGGCGCCCGTGATCGCAGTGTGGGTGCCCAATGTCACCTGCGCCCCGGCGAGCACGTTGCTGGTGTTGTCAGTAACTGTTCCCAGTAATGTAACCGTCGTCGGCAGCCGCACCAGTTGCACGTTCAGATTGCCCGTCACCGCCCCGGTTGAGCTGACGACGACGTTGCTGGTCGAGGTGGCGAAGCCGGTCATCGTGACGACGAGGGTATAGCTGCCCTGGGGATAGTTGGTGAAGTTGTAAAGGCCGGCGCCATCGGTCACCACGAAATTGGTTCCCAGAGTTACCCGGGCGCCGACAAGGGCTACCGCGTTGGTGTCAGTAACCCGCCCGGTCACGTTCGCAGATGCCACGCCGGTACCCGTTCCTGACCCGGTTCCCGTGCCTGTTCCGCTGCCGGTGCCCGTTCCGGATGACACGCCGGTGCCTGTCCCCGTCCCCGTGCCGGTCCCTGGCGTGCCATGCAGGAAGTTGAGCATTACTTCCAGGTAGGTCGTCATGCCGTTGCTGATTCCGACCGCCGCGGAATAGGTGGCGAAGCCGGTTTTGCTGACCATGAGGGTGTGGGTGCCCACACTCAGATTGCTCAGCGAATACTGCCCTTGGCTGTCCGTCACCACCGAACTCGTGGCAATCGAGACCAATGCATATTGCAGTCGGGTGCCGGACGCATCGGCCACAAAGCCGGCGACACGGCCGGTTGCCGGTGCAGACACCGTCGATGTGCCGGGGCTGCTGGCCACATAGCTCGCGACCTGGATGTCGAGCTGATCGACCTTGGCGGCGAGATCTGCTTTCTCTATCAATACAACGTCAAGCACTGCCGTCTTACTGGCCGGCAGCGTACCGCTGAGCCAGTTGGTGACGCCCTGCTCGACGGCGACAAACGCGGCGGTCGCAATGGCGCCGCTGGCGATGGCGTTTTCGACATCCCGGGCGGTGCGGGTGAACCCGCTGCGCGTGACGATCGCGGCCACGACCGTCGATTTGACGTCGAGCAGTTGCTCGCCCAGATTCGGGACGACCTGGTCGAGCTGTTTGACCACCAACGAGCGCTGGGTGCTCGACCACAGTTCGACACGGCCCTTGCTGTCGAGTGGCAGCCCTGCGAGCGTGAATCGGCCATTGTTGTCGACGGGAACAGGGGCAACCAGATCGGTGTTGCCGGTCAGCGACAGCACGCGGCCCTTCATGTCGGCGAACCGATTGTCACTGCCGAGTGTGCCGGTGAGCGATGCCGAGGTGGTGGGGGGCAAAACGGCGCGACAGGCCACCGTTGCCTTGGCATCGGTGGGGCCGGTTGTTGCCTGCTGGGCCAGTTCAGAGCCGATCTGCATCCCGAGCAGTGATGTCGGGGCGATCGTGGCTTCGCCACCGCCTCCGCCGCATGCCGTCATCAACACGACGGCGGCGAACGAGAGGCTGAGTCCGAGCAACAACCAGTGGCGTGCCTGGACCGTGGCAGAATTGGTTCTTTTTTCTGGCCGTGTGTGCATACAACCCTCTCTTCAATCGCTGGCCGAGAATCCTTGTCGGTTCCTGTTGCGAGTTCGTCTCACGTGTCCAGCGCATTGACCGACTGGCCCAATGACCGAAGCCGGTGTGGGTGCGCCGACCAGTCATTGCCGGACGGTGTTGCGGGCGTTACCTGCGCGGAAGACCGGGGGCTGCAACATTGTCTGCGGGGGCCTTCTCAGACAGCGCCACAACCAGATCGTCGCCGGGCGAAGTGGTGTCGGCCAGAACCACATGGTCATCGGTGATTTCGGCCAACGAGAACGGTGTCTCGTCGAGCATCTGCTGGACCCGCTTCAACTGCATGGCACCGTCCAGTTTGAGAATCGCGACGCGATCCCGACCCACGTTGAAGTAGCCGTGGTAGCTGACCTCAGGCCGAGCCAGAAGCTCAGGTTCCGAGGCAAGCTCGATGGTTGGTGCGACTGCGGGCTCGGTCGTCCTCGTCTTGACGAAGGTGACGAAGCAGTTGCGGCTCGTCGGGAACGGATACTCCTCGGGCGGGTGCATGCGATTCTGCAACGCCTGGCTCAGTGGTGGGATCATGATGACCGGGGTGGGGGCCGGGACGTCGGCCGCCGGGGGTGCGCCTCCCGCTGCCGGGGTTCCCGCGGCCGGAGTGAGCGGTGCGGCGGCAGTGGGTGCCGTCGCCGGCTTCTTTGCCGCGCGCGACGGTTCGAGAACGAACTTCTGCAGCAACAAGATCAAAATGATGACCGGCACGCCGATCACCGCGACCTTGTTCTCCGCGTAGATCTTCTTGAAGTCTGTTGCCATGGATGTCAGTCGCCGGTCTCAGCCCGCAGGCTCACCGGATCCAGGGGCACAGCGCGTTGTTGGATACCTTAGCCGTAGATTGCTCCCGGAGGGATGGTTTCCCTCGGGGTATACATCGGCATGGCAGGGCGAATTATGAATGAAGAAAAATCACCCGTTGCCCTGTTTGAAATAGGTCACCAGTTCGAGGTCGAGGGCCATGCGACCCTCGGTGTCTGACAACGTATTGACCTTGAAATTGTTGATCTTCACAAACCGGCCCAGGCGGTTCTCGAGTTCCCACAGAAAATGCTTCATGCGGTCGTAGTCGCCGATGACCTTCAAGCGCATGGTGAAAATCTTGTAGGCGGCCAACAGGCCGCTGGCCTGCGCCGGTGGCACGTATTCAGAACCCAGGATCGAGATGTTGAAGTTGCGGGCTTTCTGTTCGACCGCCTCGATCAGATTGGTGTACTGGTTTTCAAAATCGAGCAGGTTTTCGAACTTCTCTTGCACCTCGGCGCGGCGGGCGTCGACCTTCTTGACCTCTTCATCGCGCTGGCCCTCGAGGTTCTTCTTTTCTTGAATGGCCGCAATGATTTCGGTGTCGAGACGCTTGATCTCTTCTTCGAGGCGCTTGATATCTTGTTGTTGTGCGGCATTGACCGCGAGGTAGAAATACCCGGCAGCAACAATGCCCGCGATGATCATGGCGATGCTGATCGCCTGCTCGCCGACCGATCGGGCTCGCGTCTTCATCATGGCGTCACCCCCTTGAAATGGAAGGTGAGCGTGTACCCGGTCAACCGTATGCCCTCACGCATGACCGTGGTGTTGGTCAATGGGAACACCTGATCGAACGCTTTGCTTGCCTGCAGTCGGCCGATAAAGGTGAGCAGGTCGCCGACGTCACCGGCCTCGCCTTCGATCTTGTAGGTGCCGGGACTCATCTCGGTGAGCGTTTTGATCCAGACCCGTTCCGGTACTGTCGCCTCGAGCGCCGACAAAAAGGCGACCCACGAAGACCCCGGAGTGGCCAGATTGGCGTTGATGAAATCGATCCGTTCCTTCAGCTCGTTGGCCCGGTCTACGGGGAACTGCCCCTTGATCTGGTTCTGTTCCTTGATGACCTGTGATTTCTCATTGTTCTTCTGCTGCAACTTGGTTTGCAGAGCCAACAGTTTGCTCGAATTGCGCACCATCAGCATGCCGATGGCCACACAACTGGCGACCACGGTGAACAAGGCCAGGGCAATGACCAGAATGTTGCGCTGAAAACTCTTGTATTCGCTGGGGAGCAGATCGATGTTGAAGCGCATGCGTCGTCAGCTCCGCAGGTAGGCGCCGCAGGCCACGGCCAACTCGTTCTTGGTGGCTGTGTCGGCGGGGCTGCCGTTGATGGTGAGTTGGAAACAGTCGCCGATCAGGCGCACCGGCGCGTTGAGGTTCTGTGCCAGCGGTACGGCAATGTTCGGGAAGTTTGCACCGCCGCCACCGATGATCACCTCATGGATGGTGAATTCGCGGAACCGGGTCAGGTAGTTTTCGATCGCCGCGAAGATCTCGCGGACAAGTTCGGTGAACTGGGCGCGGATCACGTTGAAGTTGTAGACCTTGTCTTGTTCGGGGCCGAACTCAGGCAAAAAGAAGATCTCGTCGGCCGAACGCTTGAACTGTTCGGCATCGGGAATCGAGGTATGGTGGTGCTTGCTGATCTGCTTGGTGAAGTCGTACCCCCCGATGGGCCGGTTCATGAAGCTGCGCAAGCCACCGTCTTTGAACAGGCCGATCGAAGTGGTCTCGTTGCCAAGCAATACAAGAGCAATATTCTTGCCCTTGTTTTCGCTGTTGGTCAACCAGTGTTCGATACAGTTGGCCATGTTGAAGTAGTTGATGTCGATGGTATAGGGGTTGAGCCCTGCCGTCTGCACCAACCCGCCCAGCTCGAGCAGGTTTGCGCGCAGGGTGGCGATCGCGAGCGTGATTTCGTCTTCTTCGTGGACGCCGACCGGCATGTGCGATACGATCCAGCTCTCGGGCGGCAACTGCATGACCGGGCCAAGGTCTTCGTAGATCGCGTCGATCTGTTCCTTCTTCGAATACCGCGGTGGCGCCAGCAACGTCGTGATCAGGGATGCGTGATCCGGCAGTAACAGGACGATGCTCTCATACGGCACCTTGGCCTGCTTGATGATGTCGGTGAACACCCGCTGCACCGGCTCGGCATCGACGAGTGGATACTCGACGAAGGTCGATACCACCAGGTCTTTCGGCGTCGGGGCGGTAAGATACAGGGACAGGTCGATGTCGCCCGGGGCCACGCGCGCCGCCCGCACCAGCCGGATGTTGGCGGTGCCGACGTCGAGAACCAGTTGTTTGCCGCTGCTCTTTGCCATGGTCTGCTCGAACTGTATTTACACCATATTCATCATGATGAACTCTTCGATCGGCACTTCGCCGGCCAGGACCTTGGCCCGACACGAGTCCTGCATGGTTTCGATCTTCTTGTCACGCAGCACCTTGAGCAGTTGCAGGCCGCTCTGGCGCTGACCGATGATCTCTTTGAGGTCGGCACTCACCTCGACGACCTCGTAGATGCCGGTGCGGTCGAGGTAGCCGCTATTGTTACACTTCTTGCAGCCGACCCCTTTGTAAAACTTTTGGTTGGCGGCCAGCTTGGGGTCGAGCTCGAGCGCCGACAACATATAGGACGTCGTCTCGATCTCGACTTTGCAGTGGTTGCAGATCTTGCGCACCAACCGCTGACCGACCAGCATGGTCAGCGAACTGGCGAACAGATAGGGGTCGACGCCCAGGTTTTCGAGACGGGTGACCGCTTCGATGGCCGAGTTGGCGTGGATCGTCGAGAACACCATGTGACCGGTGAGCGAGGCCTTGACCGTGATCTCGGCCGTCTCGTAATCGCGGATCTCGCCGACCATGATGATGTCGGGATCGAGACGCAAGATCGAGCGCAGACCCTTGGCGAAGGTCAGGCTGCGGTTCTCATCGATCTTGTTCTCGAAGACCTGCATCTGGTGAACACCCGGTAGTTTGAATTCGACCGGGTCTTCAATGGTGATGATCTTGCGCTGGCGCGTGTTGATCATCGATAGTGCGGTGTAGAGCGTGGTGGTTTTGCCGGAGCCCGTTGGGCCGGTGATCAGGCACAATCCCCATGGCTTGACGATGTTGCGCTCGAACATCGCAGCGTAATTCTCTTGCAGACCCAGGCTCTTCAGCTCGAGATTCACGCGCGACGAATCGAGAATACGGATGGTCACGTTCTGCCCGTAGATCGAAGGCAGGATCGCGACGCGGAACTCGATCTGCTGATTGCGCACCTTCAGCTTGAAGTTGCCGTCCTGGGGCATCATCCGCTCGGTGATGTCGAGATTCGACATGATCTTGAGACGCGATACGATCGCCATGTGCGCGCTTTTCTCGACGGGCAGGATGTCATACAATACACCGTCAATACGGAAGCGCACCTGCACGTGCGTGTCGAACGCCTCGATGTGAATATCTGATGCGCGCTGCTTGACCGCGTCGAGGATGATCTTGTGGACCAGGGTGACGATCGAGGTCTGGTCGCCCTCACGCTTCAACTCTTCGAGGTTGAACTCCGACATATCGGCCGCGCCCGACGCCAGAACCTCGGGGCCGTCTTTGGCAAACTCGACCTTAACGTCTTGCACCAGGTCGTCGAGGGCGACGTTGTCGAGCACATTCTGCGGTCGGTAGATCACGTCGTTGATGATGTGGATGATCTGGGTCTTCATGCTCAGAACCCACTTGATGAACATGTACCCCGTCGCCAGCTTGATGCTCTCGAACATCTTGATGTTCGTCGGGTCGAAGACCGCGATCGTCAACGACTTGGGCTCTTTCTTGAGCGGCACGAACTTGTAGGTCTTGATCAAACTCTCGGGGATGGTGCGGATCAACTCACGGTTGATCTCGATCGCCTCGAGGTTCACGAACTCGATGCCGTGTTGCTGTGACAGCCCGCGATAGAGAACTTCTTCGGTGATCAGCTTGTCCTCGATGAGGATCTCGCCGATCATCTTGCGGCTTGATTGCTGCTTTTTGAGGGCGAGCTCGAGCTGCTGCTGCGTGATCGCCCGCATCTCGATGAGGATCTCGCCGATCTTCTTGCGCTTCAGAAATTCAGCCATGGTTGCCCCTTGCTTGCGATTTTGCTCCACTCACCCCAAGCCAACGACAAACTATATCAGAAATCTCGGGCGTTGTCTCAACCAGCAAGTTGCGCTCCTGTGCCCCGAATATTCGCACCTCCGCGGCCGAGCCTCGAGGTCAGTAGACCGTGCCGTCGTTCGACAGGAAATATATCTCGACGATGTCGAGGCGCTTGGATGTGCTTCCCGTGTAGTCGGCGGCATTGCCAGAAGTCGGCAGCACGATGACCGTATCAGTACCGTTGCGAAAGGTGGGTGTCGTCGAGGCATTGGCGGCCGCATAGTCGAGTGGTGACCAGGCCAGCTCGGTGTCGATGTTCCAGTTGTTGTCGCCATTGACATCGACGTAGTACGTTGCGGCAGCAGTGGCAATCGAAGGTGCGCGGCGACTGCCATCCGCAGGATCCTCACAGACCGGGAACGCGGGCAGGTACTTCACGTTGGTGCGACGTTGCCACTTGCCCCCGACATTCTGAATCGGGCCAACCACAAGCTCGCTGTTGGCGTTGTCGGTCCAGGTTACGGCGGCGTTGAGTCCATCGGCGGCGTGGGTGGTCGTGGTGATTCGCAATGGGCCACGCCGCTGGTCGCCACGAAACTGATTGAGGACCTGTCGTAATGTGGCAAGGTTGCTCTTCAGGGTGTTGCGCCGTGCTTCCATGATGGAGTCCTGGTAGTAGGGCACGGCAACACCGGTGAGAACGGCCATGATCGCGATGACGATAATGAGCTCGATGAGAGAAAAACCAGATCGGTTCATGGGCGACTCCTTGCTCACGCTGCGCCGGAATGGCGCTCTGCTACCAGTCTTGATATTTCGTGCCGTCGATTGCGTCAGTAAAACCTCGACGGGTCGTGGGATCGGCAACCGGGCTCACGTCGATGATTCCCAGTGACATGCCCGGCGAGGCAAAGGTCAGGGTCCAGGTGGCGTAACCAACGAATGGGTCTGTTGGGACTACCGCGAGGTAGGCTGGATGATTGAAGTTGAATGCGACCGACTGGTTCGCCATGTTTTTCGCCGGAATGTAGGTCGTACTGGCGACGGTGAGATAGTTGAGTGACGCAGGGTAGAAGTAGCACTCCTGCATCGAGGCAACGGTCTCGCGACCGCGGCGCGTTGCGGCCGCTTCACAGTCGACACGCCACTGCTTGATTGCCCCGCGCAACAGCGCCAGATTTGCCTGCAATTCGCTCTCTTTGCCGCGCACGAACGTGATCTCGGCGTATGGAACGGCAGCCGACGAGACGATGGCGAGAATGCCGACCACCATCAAAATCTCGAGCAGGCTCAAACCGCGCTTACCAGCCATCGGTGTTCGTCCCGTCTACGCCATAGCCGGCGTTGGCCGAGTGCACGTCTTTGACGCCGCGCGCAGCCTGGAAGGTGTAGGTCCAGCTCGCAGCCGGGTACCAACTGAGGAACGGATGGGGTGGAAAGTTGTTTGTGAACGGCCGAACGAAGCGACTCGTTACCTGAACCGTGTAGGTTGCGGCCGCTCCGATGGTTACTTCGAGCGGCCCGACCGGATTGTATAACGATGCAATCGTCGGCGGGAACAGATGCCCAAGGTCGGAACCCGTGCCAACGGCCCACGAATACTGGCTTGACGTCAGTCCGGCGTAAGCCAGTTTGCGCAGCACATGTTGCCGATACGCCTGAACCCCATCTTGGCGGATCATGTTGAGCATCTCGCGCAGCCGCCGCTCTTTCTCGCGTTGGCGATAGATCTGCGCGACCGGATAGGCGGCCGTCGACAACAAGGCGATCACCGCCATGACGACGATGACTTCGATGAGCGACAGGCCTGTGCCTTTGCGGGCCAACCGTGCGAACACCCAACAGTTCCCCTTTGTCAGACTGAACGGCGCCGCGCGCCGCTCGACCACCTCTATCTCTAGATTACCACGAGAACCGTCGGAACGCTTGTGCATTGCCGTGCACGGTTACCACCGCTTGATCTCTCCGGCTGCCAGACGATCCTCATAAGAACGCAGCTCTTGGTCGTAGTTGTTGAGGTCGTGCAAAACACTCTCGTCTTCTCGAACGACGCCGGCCATCGGTTGAACGAGACGGGCTTTCTGGTGCAGAAACTCGATGAAGTCAGCGGCTTCGTTGAACAATGGGTCGGGAAGACCCTGCAACCAATTGATTGCCTGATCTCGGCGTGTCACGCATGCACCTCACGTTGCTGAATGGTCCAGAACAGCGATGTTCTGCTCCAAACCTACGCTAGTTCGCTTCGAATCGCAACGTCAACCCCTCAGGTCGCACAAACACAACAGACCCGGGCACATTGTGCGTGCCCGGGTCTGAATGAATGCGCAGGCGCGAGCCGGTCTTGCCGACCGCGTCGCGCCGACAACAACAGCGATCAGCCGCCCTTCGATGAATCGCTCGCGGTACCTGACCCCTTCTCGGCCGGCGGTGCCGCAGGCAGATCAGGCATCTGCTTCAGGATCGGCCCGACGATCTGCATCGATTTGAGCACGTCGACGGCGCGTTGGAGCTGACTGTCATACGGATTCTGCACGTAATCCTGAATCGCGCCCTTCGTGAGGCTGTCGGGGGGCTCGATGAAACCGGTCGGCTTCAGCGCTGCCGTCAGCGAAGCGATGACCGCAGTGTCGGTGGCTTTCTCGATCTTGGCGCGCTGCTTCTCTTCTTCTTCATACGCTTTCGCAATCTCTTTGCGCTGCTCGTCATTCAGCTTCGGCAGTTCGACCACGATGTCCGGTGTGATGCCCTTCTTGTGGATGCTCTCACCGCACGGTGTGTAATACAAAGCAGTCGTCAGCGCCAGCGCCGAACCGTCGTTGAGGCCGATAACCGTCTGCACCGAACCCTTGCCGAACGATTTCTGGCCGACGAGAACCGCTCGCTTGTTGTCGCGCAAAGCGCCCGCGACGATCTCGGAGGCCGAGGCTGAACCCTCGTTGATCAGCACCACGAGCGGCAACAGCGGGTGCGACGCGTAGAAACTCTGATAGGTGTTCTTCTCGCCGTCACGGCTCTTGATCGAGACGATGTCGCCCTTGGGCAGAAACTTGCGCGATACCTCGACGGCGGCCGTCAGCAACCCGCCCGGGTTGTTGCGCAAATCGAGAATGACCGCGTTGACCTTGGCCTTCTCGAGCGCCAGCAGCGCCTTCTCGAGATCTTCTGAACTCGTCTGGATGAACTGGGTCAGGCGAATGTAGCCGATGTTGGGCTTGATCACCCAGTACTTGATCGACGGCACCTTGATGACCTCGCGGGTCATGGTGAACTCGTGCGTGTCTTTGTCATCTTCGCGCACGACCACGATGGTGACTTTGCTGCCCTCGGGGCCGCGCAACAGCTTGACCGCGTCGTTGAGCGCCATGTCGGTGGTGTCTTTGCCGTCGATCTTGATGATCACGTCGCCGGCGCGCACCCCGGCGCGCTTGGCCGGCGTGTCTTCCATGGGCGAGATCACGGTGAGAGCCTTGTTCTTCACAGTGATGACGATGCCCAGGCCGCCGAACTCACCTTGCGTCTCGACCTGCATCTCTTTGTAGTTCTTGGGTTCCATGAACCGCGTGTACGGATCTTCGAGGGCGCCGAGCATCCCGTTGATGGCCCCGTAGATCAGTTTCTGCTCGTCGATGTTTTCTTCGACGTAATCGGACTTGATCAGTTCCATGACCTTCCGGATCGGCTCCAGATTCCGGAAGTAGGTCAGATCGGTCGCTGCGGCTGAAACCGGTGTCGGCAGACTCAAAGTACCGGCGGTCAGAGCGACGATCAGCAGTGTCAGAAAGGGTGTGCGTCCACGCAGGAAATTCATCGACGGTCTCCTTGCCCCAGGTTCAATGGCACAACATAAAAGTATCACATCTATCGGCAGATGGGTTGGGGTCTGTCCCTAGGGTCTGTCCCCAAGTCGGGGCAGCAGCGACAACGCGGGCTCGCCCCGACCGCCCAGCCGGATCTCGAAATGCAGCTTCTGGCGCGAGACGGGGGTAATCTTGCCGATCGCGTCGCCGCGGTTGACGACCTGGCCCATGCCGACCCAGATCTCATCGAGCCGGCCGTAGACGGTCGAATAGCCGTTCTTGTGGGCGATGATGACGATGTTGCCCAGGCGCCCCATCGGGCCGCGAAACAACACCTTGCCGCGCTCGGAAGCCATGATCTGGCCTTCGCCGGAGATCGGCAGTTCGAGGCCGCCCACGACATCACTGTCGGCGATTTGCGAGCGGACAATGGCGGCGATCGGCCAGGCGAACCGCAGTGAACGCGGCGCCTGCGCTGGCACGCTCGGTGGCCCGACAACGATGGTGCCCGTGGCCGGACCGCCCGAGTGACCGGTTCCCGCGCCCGCCTGGGTGCCGGCGTCGGTGCCGGTCAAGGGGGGCAGCGGCGGTGGCGCCGGATGACGCGGCGGTGGTGGGGCCGGGGGCGCGCCCGGATCGGGAGTGTCGAGCGCAGCGTCGAACTGCTCCGGTGCCGACAGGCGGGCGTTCTCGACGGTGGCGATCTGCCGTTCGAGGCCGGCGAGGTCTTCCTGCAGCGCCTTTTGGCGTTTTTGATACACCTTGCGTTCGAGAACGAGAGAGTTGAGCAGGGCGACCAACCCGTTGAGTTCAGCGGCCAGTTTGTTGCGGGTGGCCTCGGTGGTCGCCGTGAGTTCGGCCAGTTTCTGCTTGCGGGCGAGATAGGCCTCACGCTGGATGTGCAGTTCGCTTTCGGCCTGGGTCAACTCGGCGAGCAGTTGGTGGTCGTGGTGAATGAGGTGTCGGATCAACTGATATCGGGCGAGAAACGCATTCAGGTCACCGGCCGAGAACAGCGTGGTCACCAGAGTGCCCTGGCGCACCTTGTGCAGGCGGACCAACCAGGCGCGAAACCGCTCGCGCACCTGCTTGCAACGCGCCTCCGTGTCGGCGAGGTCGGTTTCGAGCTGCTGGGCGGCGCTCGCTTCCGCGGCCTGTTTCTGTTCGAACTGCGCCAGGTCGGCCTGAATCTTCTCGACGTCGGCGCGTTTGCCCGCCACCTTGCGCTCGATGCCGCGGATCCGGCTGTCGGCGCTCTTCATCTGTTGGCTGAGAAACCCGACGTTGACCTGCAGTTCGGCCAGGCGTTCCTGCAGCTCGGTGACGCGCTGCGAACTGTTGCCCGCGCGCGCAGGCACGGCATGGCTGCGGGCCACCGGGAAGGTTGCCAACGCCATCCCCAGGCCGACGGCCAGAAGGAACGGCCGGGCCCAGCGGGTCCGAAGGTCAGTCATGGGGGCCGTTCATTGGTCGCTTGCCGGCGCGGCGTGACGCGAGAACGCCCGCAGGTCGCGCAGGGTCAAGAGACTGCCCGCCACACCGAGAACGATGCCGAGCATGCCGAGTTTGGCCATGAGCTTGAACAGCGGTGCCGCTTCGAGTTGCAGGCGGAAGAACGGAATCAGGATGGCCAGACGGGCAACGATGAACTTGTGGCCGATGAAGAGCAATACATTGGCAATAACCGCGCCAACCACGCCGTGGATCAACCCTTCGATGATGAACGGCCAGCGGATGAACCAATGGGTCGCACCGACCAGACGCATGATCTCGATCTCTTCGCGGCGCATCATCAGGGTGAGGCGCACGGTGTTGGCGACGATGAACAACGAGCCGGTGCCCAACAGGATGACCATGAGCAGGCTGCCGTTCCAGAGCAGGTCGGAGAACCCGCGGAACTCCTGCAACGCCTCTTTGCCGTAGGCGACGTCGTCGATGAAGCTGATTGCTCGCAGCTTGGTGAGCAAGGGTTGCAGATCGGTGGCCCGTTTGAGCTTTATACGCACAGTGTATGGCAATGGGTTTTTCTCGGACCCCAGTCCGGCGGTCAGCAACTGCTTGTCGCTCGGGTCGAGGAACAGCTCGTCGAGTGCCTGTCCCGGCGGCACCAGGACCACCTCGGCCACCTCGTCGAGCGCCGCCACCTTGGTGCGGATCTCGGCGGCCACCTCGGGCGTCGTTGCCGACGACAAGAATCCGGTGATCAGTGCCTCGGTCTGCAGGCGGGCGATGAAACTCTCGACCGTCTGCGTCGCCAGCATGAACCCGCCGGTCATCAGCAGCGACACGGCGATGGTCGAAACCGTGGCCAGCCCCATCATGCCGGCGCGCCGGCAGTTGATCAATGCTTCGTGGATGAAAAAGTGGAGCGAGGTCCAGAGACTCATGGTTGCGGGTCCTCACTCGTAGGCATAGGTTCCCTCGATTTCGTCTTTGACAATGCGACCATTCACCAGTGCCAACACGCGGCGCCGCATCTTGTTGACCAGGTTGTGGTTGTGCGTGGCCATGATCACCGTGGTGCCCCGCTTGTTGATGTCGAGAAACAGACTCATGATGTCTTGCGAGATCATCGGGTCGAGATTGCCGGTCGGCTCGTCGGTGATCAGGATCAGCGGCTCGTTGACCAGTGCGCGCGCGATACATACGCGTTGTTGCTCGCCACCCGACAGCTCCGACGGCAACATGCGCCGCTTGTGCGACAAGCCCACGAGTTCGAGCGTGTCTTGCACCCGCCGGTCGATGACGCTGTCACTCACCCCCATGACGCGCAGGGCGAACGCGACGTTCTCGGCCACCGTGCGGCGTTGCAGCAATTGAAAGTCTTGCAGGACGATGCCCATGTTGCGGCGCAGATACGGCACGCGGCTTTCGGGCATGCTGCCGATGTCGCGGCCGTCAATGACGATCTGCCCCGAGGTCGGCACCTCTTCGCGGAACAGCAAGCGCAGAAACGTGCTCTTGCCCGCGCCCGATGGCCCGACGAGGAAACAGAAGTCGCCCTTGGCGATCTTGACCGACAGGTTGTCGAGCGCGCGCACGCCATTGGCGTAGATCTTGGTGAGCTGGTTGATTTCGATCATGAGCAGATACGCACTATTTGCACACTATGAATTGTGAATTGTCAATTGTGAATTGACCGGTCTGCATTTGGCCTGGCTGCATGAGAATGGCTAACTCACAATTCATAATTGATAATGGACAATTCAGGACCGACCGAGGATTTCGGTGCCACGAGCGAGTACATTGGCGGCGGTCAGACCGTACTCTTTCAGCAACGCATCGGGGTCGCCGCTTTGGCCCCACGTATCTTCGACGCCGAGGCGCGACAGGGGCAACGGTCGGGTTTCGCAGAGGGCTTCGGCGACGGCCGAACCCAGCCCGCCAATGATGCTGTGTTCCTCGACGGTCAACACGGCTTTCACGCCCTGCGTGGCGGCCACGAGCAGGTCACGGTCGAGCGGTTTGATCGTCGGCAGGTGCAGGGCCGTCGGGCGCAATCCCGCATTGGCGAAGAGAGGCAGCGACTCGGCGATGAGTTGCGTGCCCAGGCCGGTGCCGATCAACAACAGGTCTTTGCCCTGTTGCAGCAGGTGGCCCCGCCCCAACTTGAACTGATAGTCGGCGCCGAAGATGACCGGCACCTTGGGGCGCCCGAAACGCAGATAAACGGGGCCGACGTACTCGGCAGCCGCGTGCACGGCCAGGCGCATTTCGACGGCATCGGCCGGAGCGACGACTGTCATACCGGGTATGACACGCATCAAGGCCAGGTCTTCGAGCGCCTGGTGCGACGCGCCGTCTTCGCCGACGGTCAGGCCGGCGTGCGAACCGCCGATCTTGACGTTGAGGTGAGGATAGCCCACGGTGTTGCGCACCTGCTCCCAGGCGCGGCCCGAGGCGAAGATGGCGAAGGTCGAGCAGAACGGCACGAACCCGGCCAGCGACAGGCCGGAGGCAATGCCGACCAGGTTGCACTCGGCGACGCCGACGTTGTAAAAACGGTCGGGATACGCCTTGGCGAACATGTTGGTCATCGTCGATTTCGACAGGTCGGCGTCGAGAACGACGATCTTGTCGTTGCTGGCGCCCAATTCTTTGAGGGCCTCGCCGTAAGCTTCACGGGTAGCTTTCATTGTTGCCATGGTGGTGTTCTCCGGCCCGCGTCAGGCGGGACTGGCGCCGCCCAGTTCGGCCAGCGCCTTGGCCAGTTCGTCTTCGCTCAGGGGTTTGCCGTGATAGTCGACGACGTCTTCCATGAAACTGACGCCGTGACCCTTGTGGGTGCGGGCGACGATCATCCGCGGCTTGCCCGGGGTGCGACCGGCGAGGGCTGCGTCGATGGCCGCGTAATCGTGGCCGTCGATCTCGACGACATCGAAGCCGAAGGCTCGCCATTTGTCGGCGATCGGGGCGATCGTCATGACTTTCTCGTTGGGGCCGTCGATCTGCAATTGGTTGTAGTCGAGCATGGCGGTGAGATTGTCGAGTTTGTAGTGCGAGGCAGCCATGCCGGCCTCCCAGACCTGCCCCTCGTCCATTTCGCCGCAACCGAGCAACACGAACACGCGGGTGTCGAGGCGGCGCTGACGAAAACCCAGGGCCATGCCGACGCTGACCGACAGACCCTGACCGAGCGACCCGGTGCTGATCTCGACGCCGGGCACTTTCTTCATGTCGGGATGCCCCTGCAACATGCTGTGCAGACGTCGTAAAGTCATCAATTGCTCGCGCGGAAAGTAACCGTGATGCGCGAGGACCGCGTAAAGCAGCGGGCAGCAGTGCCCCTTCGAGAGCACGAAGCGGTCACGGCCCTCCCATTTGGGATTCTGCGGATCGTGGCGCAGGTGGTTGGCGTAGAGCGACACGAGCAGATCGGTGCCCGACAGCGACCCACCGGGATGGCCCGACTTCGCCTTGGTGGTCATCGTGAGAATGTCGCGCCGGATGACGGTGGCAACGTGTTTCAGTTCATCGAACGAGAGCTTCTGCATGGCTCATCTCACTTGCTGTGATTTGCCGCCGACCGGCGGCGCACGCCGCGGCCGCGGTTCGCCGGGACGGAAATCCGACGAAACGATGCGTCAATATACATGATCCATCCCGCAATGCCAAGACAGCCCCGTTGCAGCGAACACGAAATTGCGATGCGGCGTGGCGATGACCTTGGTATCATGGTGCGGCCGATGACCACTCGGGTCGGCAATCACAAATTTTGGCAGCAAGCCTGAGGAGAACATCAGAATGCGGCGGATGGTTATGGTGGCGGTCACGGTGTTGGCAATCCTGGTCGGGATGGGTGTCGCGAGCGCTGAGCCGATCGACAATCCGGTCTACGCGCAGTGGGCGAAGTTCAAAGCCGGTTCGTTCGTGCGCTATGCCCAAAAGTCGGTGGCGATGAACAATGAAACCACGAGCGAAGTCGAATACAAACTTCTGGAAGTGACGCCCGAGAAGGTGGTGGTCGAGATGTCGACGAGCATGACCGTGGCCGGCAACAAGGTCAACGTGCCGCCGACACGCATGGAACACCTCGCCAAGGTCGAGATCCGCGGTTCGCTGGCGACGACCACGGTGGCCGGCGCCGGCTCTGGCAGCAGCAAACAGGCCGTCGAAGAGTTCGTTCTGGGCGACAAAAAGCTCAAGTGCAACGTGATGGAAACCAACGTTGATCAGGCGGGTTCGAAGGTCACGTCGAAGATCTGGCATTCCGACGACGTCCCCGGTTCGCTGGTCAAATCCGAAACGAAGCTCGAGGGCCCGATGTCGAGCGTCACCTCGATCACCCTGGTCGACGTGAAGGCTGATCGCTGACCACACGGTTGGGGACAGACCCTAGGGTCTGTCCCCCATCCACAATTTTGTTGAGTGGCCTCACGCGTTGCGTTAACATTATTGTGTTTTTGGCCGAATGTGGGCGGAGACTGCGGATTTACTTGCCGCAGCATGGCCGGCGTGGGGATGTCTGACATGGCTCCGAGTGATGGCACGCGGGCCGGGCGAGGGTGCGTACTCTCGCTAACTGACGACGGGGAGCGGCATCGATGTCGATGATCTTCGAGTTGCTCAAGATGTGTTACGACAAACAGGCGTCCGACCTGCACTTCAAGGTGGGGTATCCCCCCATTTTGCGAATCGACGGCAGCATGGTGCCGCAGAAGATGCCGGCCGTGACTCCTGCCGATTACGAAAACATGCTCGAATCGATCCTCGACGATTATCAGCTCGTCAAGTTCAAAGAGCACAAGAAGCTCGACCTCGGGTACAGCTTCATCAATACGCGTTTTCGCGTGAACCTGTTCTTTGACTACCTGGGCGGCAGCTCCGTCTTCCGGATGATTCCGTTCATGAACCTTGGCTTCGACGAGATCGGCCTGCCCAAGTCGGCTCGCATGCTGGCCGAAAAGAAGAGCGGCCTCGTGCTGATCTGCGGCGCCACCGGTGCCGGTAAGTCGACAACGTTGTCGACCTACATCAACCACGTCAACAATCACAAGCAGAAGAGCATCGTGACCATCGAAGACCCGATCGAGTACATCTTTGAAGACGGCAACTCGATCATCAGCCAACGGCAGGTGAGCGTCGACTGTCGTTCCTTCGAAGAGGGCATCCTGGGCTGCATTCGCATGGACACCGATGTGGTCATGGTCGGTGAGTTGCGTGACTCCGAGGCGGTCTCACTGACGCTGTCGGCGGCCGAGTGCGGCAAGCTGGTGTTTGCCACGCTGCACAGCAACACCTCGGTGCAGGCCATCGACCGGTTCATCAACCTGTTCCCGCAGAACCAGCACCGTCAGGTGCTCGGCCGCATGGCCACCACCCTGCAGGGGATCGTCACCCAGACGTTGATCCCGAAGAAGTCGGGCAAAGGGCGCGTGGCGGCTTTCGAAATCCTGCTCGCCTTGCCGATGATTCGCGGTCTGATCGGTGAAGAGCGCATCCACATGATTCAGTCATATCTCGAGGCCGGCGGTGAAATGGGCATGCAGACGCTCGATCAGAGCCTGGCCCATCTCGTGTTGGGGCAGAAGATCGCCATGGAAGAGGCGCTGATGCGGTGCAACAGCCAGGCCAACCTGCGCAAGCTGGTTGAGCAGCCTGGTGGCAGCACGCCGGTGCCCGGAGGGAAAGCCTGATGATTCCGAAGATCATTGGCTATTTCGATCAGGCCATTGCGTATGGGGCGTCCGACCTTCATTTGAAGCCGTCGGCGCCACCGCTGTTCAGGGTCAATGGGCACATGGTGCAATCGGAAGAAGACGCGCTGGCTCCACAAGAAATGTATGACCTGTTCCTGCCGCTGATCGATGTCGGGCAGCAGAAGAAGCTGCACGAGACGTTCAATGCCCACTCGATCTATCGCTACAAACGCAAATCCCGCATTCGCTATTATCTTTTCCAGCAGCGCGAGGGTTACGCCGGCTCGTTTCGTTTCATCCAGCCGAACGTGCCGGAGTTGCTCGATTTGAGCCTGCCCCAGGTGCTCGAGAACCAGGCCTCGGCTCCCCGCGGGCTCTTCCTGGTCACGGGGCCGTCGGGCTCGGGGAAGAGCAATACATTAGCTGCACTGGTGCAATACATCAACAAACGCTTTGCCCGGCACATCATCACGATGGAGAGTCCCATCGAGTTCATCTACACGCCGGACAAGGCAATTTTTACGCAGATCGAGGTCGGCACCCAGATCCCGACCTATCAAGACGCCGTCACCAACGCCTTGCGCGAAGACCCCGACGTCATGCTGATCGGCGAAATGACCGACCGCCGCACCGTCGAAATGGCTCTAGTGGCGGCCGAAACGGGCCACCTGGTGTTGTCGACCCTGCCGACGGTCGGCGCCGCGGGCACCATCGAACGCGTGGTCAGTTTCTTCCCGCCTGAGAAGCACGACGAGGTGCGCGGGCAGTTGGCGATGAACCTGCTGGGCATCTTCTCGCAGTTGCTGATACCGCGACTGGCCTACACCCACCGCCAGACGGTGGCGTACGAGCTGCTGATCATGAACTCCTCGATCCGCACCATGATCCGTGACAAGAAGTATTCCCAATTGCAGTCGGCGATGCTGATGGCGCGACGCGAAGGATGCATCACCATGAAAGACTGTCTCACCGGGTTGTTGCGTGACGACACCAACGATGTGCCCCGCATCAAGGCGATGCTGCAGGAGATCGTCGAATGAGTGACGCTACCATGTCCCCCTGGTTGGTGGAGGTCTACAAACGGACGGCCGAACGGCTGGTGCCGCAGGTCGACGCCCCCGAAGTGCCGTTGGCGACGAAGGCTCGGATCGTCATGTGTCTGGCCAAGGTTCGCGATCCGCGGGCCGCCGCCAAGGTGTTGGCATTCTTCCAGGATCAGCCCGACTTTGAAGAGGCGATCACCGCACTCGGTGAACTGGGGGGCGAAGACGCGCTCAACGCGTTGATCAACGCGCTGCCGTCGCCGTATTACATCAACCGCGATACGATGACCCGCATGCTGGGGCAGATCAAGGGGCCGGTGGCCCAGCAACATCTGATGAAACTGCTGGCCGATGCGGATCGCCATGTCCGGTTCCAGGCCGTGTTTGGGCTCTTCGAGATCGGCGGTCGCGATGCGGCGCTCGCACTTTGTAAATACATCGGCGATCCCGACGAGTGGATCTCGATGAACATCCTCAAACTGTTGTGCCGGATGCGTGAGCATGAATCGATTCCGTATCTGGCCGAACGCTTCACGCACGACACCGACTTGCGGCGCAAGGCGTTGATGGTCAGCTTTCTCTCGCGGTTCAAGAGTGTCACGCTCGTCAACATCTTCGATGAAGCATTGCGGTTCAACGACGCACGTCTGCGCGCCAACGCCATCGAGGCGATCGGTGACCTGCAACTGCCGCAACGTGAGATTCAGGACCGCATCGAACCGTTCCTGCGCGATCCGAACAACCGCATCCGCGCCAATGCGATCCTGGCGCTGGCGCGCAGTCAGCCCGAGTTGATCCGCCAGGAACTGCTCGACATGGTGCAGTCGCCCGACATTCAATTGCGGCGCAGCGCGGCGTTCATCCTGGGTCAGATTCCGTCGGGTGGCAACGAGGCCTCGGCGATCAGTCTCATCGGCGATGCCGCCGACGACGTGCGCCGGCGCATGGTGTTGTCGCTCAAGAACTTCCCGGAGTGGGTGCAGCAACAGCAGCTCGAGCGCACCATCGTCGATCAGAACAAATGGATCCGCAAGCATTCGGTCGATCTCGCCCGCGCGCTGCCGCAGTTCCCGACCGACCCGGTATTGCGCCAGCTCAAGCAGGAGAGCGCGTATCCGAACATCGTGGCAGGCATCGAGTTCTTTGCCCGGCGACCGCACGATGAAGCGTTGCGCTACATCCGGGCCCGCCTCAAAGACAAACGCGAGCAGGTGGTCGTGGCGGCGATCAGGGCGATCGGGCAGTTGCGGGGTCCGGCCGGCATGCAGGAGATCGGGCCCCTGATCGATTCCAAGAATCCCGAAATCTTCAAGGCTTTTGCCGAGACGCATCTGAGTCTCGGGTCGCTCGAGATGTACGATGCCTTGCTCGAAAAAGCCGGCTCCGGCAGGCGCACCGGGCCGAGCGAGGTCATCCTCAAGGTTCTCGATGGGCTGTTGACCATGCTGAAACTGCCGCCCGCAAAGCAACCCGAGAAACTCAAGGCCGAGTTGGCGCGGCGGGCCGTGCCGGAGTCTCGCCCCGTGCTGCCCGAAATGGGCGCCACGCCTGCTGCGGCGCGGCCACGTCCACAGCCGCAACCCGTGGCGGCGCCTGCGGTTCCGCCACCGGTGGCGCCGGTTTCAGTCGATGCGACGCCGGTTCCGACTGCGGTCCAGGAAGGCGACCAACCGCCGGTACTCGATCTCGACGTGCCCTTGCCGGAGGTGCCCGCGGTCGCGCCCGCTGCCGAAGAGCCGGCCGAACCCGTGCGCAAGAGTCCGAAGAAAAAGACGTTACCGGCCGTGTTCCAGCAGGCATTGAAGGCCTACAATCTCGGTAAATACAAAAAAGCACGCGAGTTGTTTACGCAGGCGGTGCAGGAAGCGCCGCAGGTGACCAAGAGCCACTTCTATCTGGGGATGATGGCCTACGAGGCCAAAGATTATGCGGCGGCCCTCGAAGCCATGGGGAACTACTGCGCCAACGAACCCGATGATCCGAAGGCCGTGTTGATCCTGGCTCGCACGCATCGCGCCCTCAAAGACTGGGCCGGTTGCTGGCGATGCCCGACGGCATTCCCGACAAGCTCCGCCCTGGCGTATTGCGCGATCTGGGCATGGCGTTGGTCGCACTCGAGCGGTACGAACAGGCCCGCGACATTCTCGACCAGGCGCTGACGCTCGATGCCGAGAGTCCTGAGACCGCCTATTCTCTCGCCCTTTGTTCGTTTCACTTGAAGAACCACCTGCGCGCCGAGACCCTTCTGACGGGTCTCTTGCCCAGGCTTACGCCCGATCACAAGCTGAATCGTAAAGCCCGTGATCTGCTCGAGCAGATTTCCGGGCAGCATCCGACCATGGCGCCGGCGGTCGCACCGGTGCGTGTCGCCGCCCCTGCGGCGCCCCGACGGGCTGTGCCGGCGACACCTCAACCCCCCGTTCCCCCCGTGGCGCAGGTCCCTGCGCCGGAAGAAGAGGCCTCGCCCGCCATTACAGCGGATGCCCCGCTGACCGAAGAGTACGAGCCGGCATTTGGGCCGCTGCCGTCTGAAACCGAGCCTCCGGTGATCGAAGTCGTGTCGACGCTACCGCCGACCGCTGTGCAGGAATCGGTGGTGCGGCGTCCCGGGGCCGAAGTCGCAACGAGCGAGTTGTGGGGGCCGATGCCGGAGACCCCGGCGAAACCGGCCGAGACGGAGTTCGATCCCGATCCGTTGCCAGTGGGCGAGCGTGCCGCAGAACCGCCGGTCGAGGAGTTCGATCCTGACCCGCTGCCCGAAGGAGACGTTCCCGAGTTCGAAGCGCCGGCCATGCCGTCACTGGTGATGCCTGACGCCGCCGATATCGGCGCGCTCGATGCTGTGCCCGCTGAGCCCGAGGCCGAATCAACGATTCTCGGGGTGGCGGTGCCCAAGGCGATCACTGCCGACGATCTTGCCTCGGTGTCGGCGCCCGAGGCGCCGGAACCGGTGTTGCCTGTGCCGCCACCCGCGCGTCCGGCGCCGGCAGCGGTGCCGCCCGGTGTGGTCATGCCGCCCGATTCCGTGCCGGTTGCCGGTTCTGGACCTACGGCGCCGATTCCGCCGACCATCACCGGTGGTGCACCCGCGCCCCGCCCGGTGCCGGCTCGACCCCGCGCTCCTGGAGCGGCTGCGCCCGCCGCTTCCGGTGCGACCCCGGCTGCCCCGGCGGCAATGCCACCGATGCGTCCCGCCGCCGGAGCGCGTCCGGCCGCGCCGGGCGTCGTGCCACCGCCGGGTGCG
>CAZADH010000008.1:56961-60962 GCA_964483805.1 uncultured bacterium | reverse complement strand
GGTCCCACATCGCGGCAAGAGGGCCGAGGGTGCTTAACTTAGTACCATTCGGGACATGATACGAATTCGTCTCTGCCACTCGAGCCATCTCTTCCTTCGTAATGCTGCGCTGATACATTATTGCTGGTGTCTCCTCTTCGAACTTTTGTTCAGGTCGGGACACCATTTTTTACCTTTCTCCCTTTCAATGCAAGGACCTTGGTCCGTCTACCGACTTTCCGCGCGTACAACCTGAAGCTGAAGCAGGTGGCATGATTGACGTTTCATGCCCAGCTTGTTAGGCTCATAGGGGTGTATGAGGTGTACGTTCCGGAGGGACATTGATTCTTCCCACCCGGATCCGCCTCGGAATGCTTGCTCAAACGGAGGATTCTACGAATGCGAACGGTGCGACGGGTAGCTCTGGTCCTCTTCCTGGTTCTCGTCGGTGGTCTGGCCGCTGATGCCGCCGAGTTCGGGTATGTCAGACTGTCGGGGCGCGATCTGAAGAAACTGCGCACCGAGCAGGCATCGCTCGAAAAGCTGGTCCGCAGTTGGCCGGAAGGCGAAGTCCTTTACACCAAGTTGACCATGAGTGGTTTGTTCGTTCAGCGCAACAGCATTCTCATGATCATCGCCGGCGACAAGAACGCCCTCGAGAGTTTCCTCGACAAGTCTCCTTATGAGGGCGACGTGATCAAGGAACTCAAAGCCAAGTTCCTGTTCAACTACCGCAGCACCGTGAAAGACAAGACCGGGAAGACGGTCATCCGTGGACGAAGTGCCGCTGGCATGGTGCGAAAGTATGCCAATCCTCGCGATCTTCTGAGTTTGTTGAAAGACGCTTCCGATCCCTCTATCTATGAAAAGCTCCAGGATCCGAAGGTTGCCAACGCAAACGCCGTAGAGAAAAAGTTCGAGTTCAAGGGCGCGCTCAAGCTTTTTGCCAACATGATCCGCCCCGAAAATTTCCTCTGTGACTGGGAGGGCCCCGGCTTCAAAGATGAAGCAAAGCTCCTCTGCCCGCCTGGTTGGGAATCAACAAAAGAGTATACGGAAGAAGAATCCAAGGAGTTCATCGAGAACCTGGAACTGTAATTCGCAATCCCCTGCACCCCGGGGTCACCTCGTCGTGATCCCGGGGTGCTCCATTTTCGAGCAATTGCGGTGGGATTCGCACGGATATCATGTCACCGCAAAAACAATGCGGATCATGTCCCCGTAAGAATCACCTCAAAATCACCGTTAAACACGAGCGGGCGGGGTGGGGTGTTCTTCTGATATAATGGAATGCTCGGCACTGTACCGATTCGGCGACGTCTTGTCGTGGCGCGAAACCAGCGAGTATGGAGAATCCAGTATGCAGCGTTCGCACCGTTCTGAAGTCGTGCTTTCCATGAGTGTCCGGTCGTGGACCGCCCGTTGGGGTGTGGTCCTTGCACTCGTCTTGGCCCTTGTTGCGCCATTGTGGGCCGAGGCGCCCCAACTGCGCGTGACCTTCCTCGACGTCGGCCAGGGCGACGCCGTCCTGGTCCGCACCGCCGACAAGACGGTGTTGATCGATGGCGGCGATACCCGCTTCGGCAGCGGTGTGGTCGTTCCCTACCTCAAGGAAGCCGGCATCAAGAAGCTGGACCAAGTGGTGATCAGCCACCCGCACCGCGATCACTTCGGCGGCTTGCCGGCAGTGATTTCCGAGATCCCGGTCGGCGAGGTCGTCTACTCGAAAGACCCGAACCGGAGCGAAACCGGCCCCGAAGCCGTCTCTGGTGACGCCAAGCTGTATGCCCAGCTCGTCGAACTCATTCAGAGCAAGAAGATCGCGTACCGGCAGCTCGATGTCGGTGACAAACTCAATTGGGGCAGCCAGGTCAACGTCGAGGTGATGCACACCCGCGAGAAGGTCGCCGACGCCAGTGCCGCCATTGACCTGTCCGACAACGAACATTCGCTGATCATTAAGGCAACGGCCGGGCGCGTCAGCTACCTGTTTACCGGCGACGCCGAGATTCTCGCTGAAACCAGCACGGCCAACCAGTTTGGCGCCCGCCTGAAGAGCACCGTGCTCAAATCGGGCCACCACGGCAGCAAGACTTCGTCGTGGCACCAGTTCATGGACCGCGTGAAGCCCGAATATGCCGTCATCTCGGTCGGCACCGGCAACTCGTTCGGTCACCCGTCACCCGAAACCTTCGACACCTACTCGTACTACAACGTAAAGACATTCCGCACCGACCAGGAAGGCACCATCGATTCTTTCTGTGACGGGCAGACCGTTCGCTTCACCAGCAACCAGACCCCGTTGCAGGTCACCGTAGCACCCAAGGTGCTGGCGACGACGATGACTTCCGCCACGATCCAATGGGAAACCAGCAAACCGGCCAACACCGAGGTTCATTTCGGGGCCGGCCAATTGTCTGACCACAAGCAGATCGCCAACGCCGTGACCGTGCACACGGTGACCCTCACGGGCCTGAAACCCGGCGTTGCCTACACCTTCCAGGTCACCTCCCGCGATGCGCGCCAACCCGAACAGGTGGTCACCGCCACCGGCAAGTTCAAGACACCGGCGAGCCCGGGCGTGGCGTTACCCACCATTGCCAGTATCAAGACGAGCCCGGCCGACGTGTACGTCAACGACCCGTTCGCCGTAACGGTGACGGTCGCCAACCCGGCCGATCGCGAGGCCACCGATTTGTCGATCGATCTCTACCACACGGCCGTGACTCCGGCGACCGCGCTCGGGCACGAGGTGGCGAAGTGCGGCGCCCGTGGCAAGGCGACGGGCGTGTTCCCGGTAACCCTGACCTGGACCGGCACGGTCGAGGTCTTCGCCGTGCTCAAGCAGGGCGATACGATCATCGATACCGCCGGCACGTCGCTGACCATCGAACCCAAGCTGATGCTGATCGATGCCGAACACGGCAACTTCGACTGGAACACCGGTCGGTTCGCCGCATTCAAGATGGACCTGGCGCGGCACTGCGGCATCGAATGCAAACCACAAACCAAGGCACTGACACGTGATGCGCTCAAACGCGTGTTTGTTCTAGTCATCCCCGACATTCCGAAACACTATTCAGCGGCCGAGTTGAGTGCCCTGAAAGAGTACGTGGCCCGCGGCGGCACGGTGTGGCTGTTCTCGCGCGCCAACTACAACGATGCCAGTCACCCTGACGTCCTCAATCAGATTCTGCAAGGCGTCGGCTCCCGCATCCGCTTCAACAACGACGAGGTGTGCGACCCGACCAACAACCTCGGCAAACCCTGGACGGCCCTGATCCACACCTTCCCGTCGCCGGCGATTCACGGCATCAAAGAGGTGCCGGTGCGCAGTTGTTGTTCGCTGCTGAACGCGAAAATGACCGGCCTGGCGAAGACGAAAACCGTCGAACTGTTTGCCACCGGCGACAACGACTCGTATCAACTGAATCTCGGCACGAGCAATAAAACGTATTACTATGGCTCCCACACTCCGGTGCTGCCGATCCCGATCGCTGCCGGTGAAGACATCGGCCTCGGACGGGTCGCTGCCTGCGGCGAGTCGATGTATGACGGCAAGCGGTATGGCCGTGACGCCGCCAACACCGTGCCGGTCTTCAACCAGCGGATCGTGCGCTGGCTGCTGGCCGCGCGCGAGAAGTCGCTGGCCGACCGGGTCGCCGAACTGATGGCGCTCGACGACATCGACGATGCCGACCTGCGGGCCACTCGCTACGAGGTCCTCAGCGACGAAGTGCGCCGGCAGAGTCTCTGGTACGCGCAGCAGGGCCGGTTTGACGTGATCCGCCGCGCCTTCAAGGGTGCCGGTGCCGGATTGGCCGAGGTCCGCCGCAATGTGCGCGACGACGTGCGATTCCACCGGGTCCACGAAGGCAACGCGCCCGAGTTGCAGCAGTTCCTCGACGAGTTCTGAGGCACTCGTCGTGGGGGGGGGGCGCGGACGGCGCCCCCCCCCCCCACCCCCCCCCCGCCCCGGTGGGCGGGCCAACCGAACCCCCCCCCAAAAAATTGAGGTTTTT
>CAZADH010000008.1:7326-56951 GCA_964483805.1 uncultured bacterium | reverse complement strand
CGTGTTGCAGCTGTCCCTCCCCGTTTTTTGCGCCACGCGTCGTCGGGTGCGCCCGAAGGGCCCCCACCCCACGACGACCGCCCCGCCGCACTGTTGCGCGCGACAGCGCTACCACCACCATAATATTGACGTTGTATTGACGTCGTATTTGTCCTGCCTCTCTGTCGCCTTCTCGTCGTGACCTTGCCGCATCCGCCTCGCCCGACCCCGGGCCCGGCGGCGTCTCACAGACGTGGCACGGCCCCCCAAAAAAACCCGGCAACAAGACACCCCCGGCCGAACGGCCGGGGGTGTCTTGTTGGAAAACCGGGCGAAAAAGGCTTACTCGGCCTCTTCCTCGGCGGCCTCGCGGCCGTATTCCTTGATGATCTGCTCGGTGACGTTCCCGGGCACTTCTTCGTAGTGGTCAAACTTCAGCGTGAAATCACCGCGGCTCTGCGTCATCGACTTGAGGTCGGTAGCGTATTTGTAGGTCTCGGACAGAGGAATCGTGGCCTTGATGGTCTGGCAACCGTCACCCGGCTCCATGCCCAGCACGCGACCGCGGCGCTTGTTGAGGTCGCCCATGATGTCGCCCATGTAGGAATCCGGGATGGTGACGGCGATCTCGTAGATGGGCTCGAGCAGAACCGGTTTGGCTTCCGGAATGCCCTTCTTGAACGCCAGCGTTGCCGCCAGTTTGAACGCGATTTCGGAGCTGTCGACATCGTGGTACGAACCGAAGTGCAGGATCGCCTTGAAGCCGATGGTGGTGAAGCCGGCGAGAACGCCGCGCTTGCGCGCTTCCTGCAGACCCTTCTCGACGGCCGGAATGAAGTTCTTGGGCACGACGCCGCCGACGATCGCATCGACGAACTCGAAGTCTTGACCGGGCGCCGGTTCGAACTTGATACAGACGTCGCCATACTGACCGCGGCCGCCCGATTGTTTCTTGTGTTTCCCTTGCACGTCGCTCTTACCGCGAATGGTCTCGCGATAAGGAATGCGCGGCTTGGCCAGCTCGACCTCGACGCCCCAGCGCGACTTCAGCTTGCTGATCGCCACGTCGATGTGCGTGTCGCCCATGCCCGACATCAGACCCTGACAGATCTCGGCGTCGTAGGCAAACTTGAGCACGGCATCTTCGTCGGTCAGGGTGTTCAGACCCTGGCTCATCTTCTCTTGGTCGTTCTTGGTCTTCGGCAATACAGCGTAGGTCAACTTCGCCTCGGGCAACGCCGGAATCGTCACGACCGTGACGCTGTTCTTGTCGCACAGGGTATCGCCGCGCCCGGTGATCTTGGGCTTCGGCATGACGCCGATGTCGCCGGCGGTCAGCTCGCTCATGTCGGTGCGATTCTTGCCGCGCAGCGTCACGAAAGCGGACACACGCTCGTTGTTCTCTTTGACCGAGTTGAAATACTCATTGCCCGGAGAAAACTTGCCGCGGTAGCAGCGCACGAACAACAATTCGCCGTGCTGCTCGTTGACCTTCTTGAAGACCACGGCAACGGCGGGACCGTCGACCTTGGCTTCGATCTTCTCGCTCTGGCCTTTGACCGTCGCCATGACCGGCGCCACATCGGCCGGTGAGGGGAGACAATCGATGATGAAGTCGAGGATCTTGTCGGTGCCCAGATTGCGGGTGCCAACGCTGCACAACATCGGGAAGATCTTGGCATTGCGCACGCCCGCCTTCAGCGCGCCACGCAACTCGGCCACGCTGATCTCGCCACCCTCAAAGAATTTGTTGAGCAATACATCGTCACACTCGACGATCGACTCGATCACGCTGCCGCGCAGCTTCTCGGCGAGCGCCTTCTCGGGACCGGCCAGGTCGGCCGCTGTGGCTTTCTTGCCGGTCTCGTCGTAGGTGTAGGCCTTCATGTCGAGCAGGTCGATCACGCCCTTGACCTTGTCGCCGGTGCCCAGCGGAATGTGCACGGGCACGAAGCGCGCGTCGAACGCTTTCAGATCGGTGACGATCTTTTCATAATTGATGTTTTCTTTGTCGAGCTTCGACACCACAACAAACCGCGGTTTGCCGTGGGTGTTGAGAATCTTCGAGACCTTCTCGGTGCCGACTTCGAGACCACCGGCGGCGTTGACCACGAGCAGGGCGGCATCGATGGCCGGCAGGGTCTTGTAGACCTCACCCACGAAATCGTCGGTGCCCGGCGTGTCGAGAATGTTGATCTTGGTGTCACGCACCTCGAGATAAGCCAGCGACGTCGACACGGTGATGCCGCGTTTCACTTCCTCGGGGTCGTAGTTCATGATCGAACTACCGTCATCGACTTTGCCGATCCGCGAGTTGGCCCCGGTGTGGAACAGCATGGCCTCGACCAGCGTGGTCTTGCCGGCGCCACCGTGCGAATACAAACCAATGTTGCGGATACTGGCGGGAGCGTACGATTTCATGGAAACTCTCCTTGCATCAGGTGCGGGAACTTTGGGACGATCCCATTTGTTGTAAGCGCTCACTATACCGTACCAACACCGGTTTTGCAACGACTGGCGACAAGGCCCGGGTTGCGGTACCATGGGGCGCGGGGATCAGCGACGGCCGCCGCTGCCGATCCGCCGGCCCTCACGGCTACTGCGGGCCATTCATAGTACGATTTGCCACTCCCTGACGCCTATGGAGGATTTCATGATCCGGTGTACGATTGGTCACGTACGGACGCTGTGCCTTGCGCTCGCTTCATTGGGCGCTCTCTTCGCCACGCTGCCCGCCCCGGCACCTGCCGCGGTGGCCGCCCATGTCGTTTCGCTGCTCGACCGGGCCCACGCGCTCGAAGACAACGGCTCCCCCCAACAACTGTTTGCCGCGGCCCAGCAACTGCCGGCCATGCCCGAGATCGAAGATCTGAAGCTGTGGCTTGCTGCCGAAGCCAAACGGCAGTCGGGCGATCCGGCGGGCGCCATCGCCGCCTACGAACGCATTCTGAAGATCTGGCCCGAAGGCCAGGCCGCCTTCAAACTGGGGCTGCCCTACGTGCTGGCCCAGTGTCCGTCCGCCACCCCGGCGCGGTTCCGCCACCTGCGCGGCCTGGCGTCGATGCTGCCCACGCCGTATCAACAAGGCCGCGCCCTCTTCGAGGTCGCCAAGCTCGCTCCCAACCCGGAAGAACGCGGCGAGTGCCTGATCGCCGCCGTCAAGGGGTTCCGCGCCAAATCGTGGTTCTATCAGAAGACCCCCGAGATCGTCCCGGTGCTGGCGGCCGTCGCCCAGGATGCCGCCCAGTTCCAGTTCGATGCCGATACGTGGTACTTTGTATTGCTTCAGTTGGCCCGCCACGGTCAGGGCGCGCTGTTCCAGAAACTGTCGCCGATTGCCGCCCGCCAGATGGGCGCGCACGGTGCGCTGTTGGTCGCGGTGGCCGAGGCGGCCCTGCATGCCGAGACCGGCCAGCGCGCTGCAGCGGGACGCCAGTTGCAGCAATTGCTCGGCACCCCGCGCCTCGATCCCGCGGTCCGCGCCCAGGCCGCCCGCATCGCCGGCAGCCTGCTGCTCGAGGCCAACGATCCACGGGCCGCGGCCGGCATGTTCGCGACGGCGCTCGCCCAACCCGGCCTCGATGAAGACGGCCGCGCCGAGTGCCTCTATCGGCGCATGCGCGCCCTCTTCGCCGCCGGCGACGACACCAATGCCCTGACCGTCGCCGCCCAGGTCTGCCAGGAACTCAAAGCGGTGCCGGTCCTGCCGATCCACCTGTACGAGATGGCGCTCGAACGTGGCGATGCCGGCAAATTCGCCGCCGCGGTCCCGTGGTTCGTCCATCTCGCCCGCAGTTTCCCCGATCATTACCGCGCCGACGACGCGCTGGGCTACATCCTGCTTCGGCAACCGCAGGTCGCCGAGGCCGCGTCATTGCGCCAACGCCTCGAAACCCTCTATCCCAACAGCTTCTTTCACCGCTGGCTGCAGCCGACGGCCACGTTGCCCAAACTCGTGCCGCAAGGCCGCACCCCGGCGACGCCCCCGTGGGTCGCCCGCTGGCAGGCGCGCTGGCGCATTCTCATCGCCACCGACTACCGCGACTGGGCGAAAGAAGAAATGGACCGCCAACTGGCGCGCCACCCTGGCGACCCCGCGCTCATGCTGGCAATCGTCGATGTGCTGGCCGAGGTCGGTGACGGTTTTCTCTTGACCGCCTTCGCCGAAAAGGCGTTTCGCGCCTGCCATGCCGCCGAGCGCAGCCCGCTCGAACTGCCGGCCCGGGTCTGGGAGGCCATGTATCCGCGGCCCTATCTCAATGTGGTGAAGGCCGAAGCCGCAAAATACAATCTCGATCCGTATCTGATCTACTCGATCATGCGCGAGGAAAGCCACTTCAACCCGACCATCCTGTCGCGCAGCAACGCCCACGGCCTGATGCAGATCCTGCCCAGCACCGGCAAATGGATCGCCGAAAAGCTCGGCATCAAGAAGTTCAAGAAAGAAAACCTCTGGGACACAACCACCAACATCGGCTTCGGCGCCTGGTATCTGCGCTACCTGCTCGACTTCTTCAACGGCAACATGGTGCTTGCCGTCGCCGGCTACAACGGCGGCCAGGGCAACGTCAGCCGCAAGGTCGAGCAAGGCCCCAACGCCTCTCTGCCGCTCTGGGAGCGCATCGACACCGTACCGATGCCCGAGACGCGCGACTACTACAAGAAGGTGCTCGGCAGCTTCGACACCTATCACCGACTCTATGGCGAGGGCGCACCGGCCTACACCAAGTAAATATGTCGTATTGATAGCACGCGACCCCCGGGGAGCCGTCCCCGGGGGTCGCGTATGCAGCGGCCGTTGCTCGGTTAAGTCAGCCGCGCCACCGGCGGAAGAAGCGTTTGGGCAACCGGGCCTGGTCGGCCCGATGCTGCCGCTCTTCGCCATACACTTCGAGCAGGTTCAGATAGGTGCGAATGAACAGGATTCCCAGCGTAATCGACGCCGTTAACAGGAATCCGATCTCCCTGACCGTCGGATCGATCATGGACCGGCACGTATTTACAACAGATGCGCCGGATTCTGCGGGCCGAAGCTCTTCATCAGATTCGGCTCGGTGGCCTCGAGTCCCGACAGCCACTTGGTGATGCTGTCCTTCTGGAAGCGAACCGACCGGCCAATCTTGACGGTAGGCAATCCCAGGCGGCGCAGCGTGTAGATCGTATTGCGTTTGACCTGCAGGAACTTCATCAGTTCAGGAATGGTCATCAAGCAGTCATGATTCATGTTTGGCCTCCACGAGTTCACTGGTCGCGGTTTTTGCACGCGTCTTCCTTCCCTATCGTCACCCGGACCGGTTTGCTTGACACCCCTTTGCCACACGATCGCAATACAAAAAATATACATGGGCAACAATCAAAAAGACCTAAAGTCCGTAATCAGTTCGTCCGATATGCATGTTGAAGTTGAAGTGAATGTTCGCTTGAACTTCAAGGTCCGTTCCGGACCCTCTCATTTGGTCAATCAATTTCCCTTACTCCCTTTCAATGTGTCGTTACGGCGGCACATTTTTTTATTTAAGGGACAGACCCCAGGGTTTGTCCCCTATCCACACTATTCACAATTAAATGTTTCTCGTGAGACATTTCGAAGACCGTCGACGAGAAATCGAGAGATCGGCATCGAAAAATGACGATCTTGCGACGATTGACCGCGATACATCGCTTTCATAGCAACCGATCGCCATCAATCACCCACAACGTTCCTCAAGAGAACGCTCAAAAGTGCCGATACCTAAAGTAGACGAGGGATAACAGGTATTCTCGCGACGAAGGGCCCGCGGGCCACCGCCGCGCCAGGAGGCACTCCATACTATGAACGCTCAGGGTCTTTCGAGCTTGTTCAACCGCTTCAATCAGATGATCGAAGGGTTGCGCGTCGATACCCCGACCACGCCGCGTCGCGCCGATACCAGCGTCTTGCCGGGTCTGCCCGCACCCGCCGCCACGGTTTCCGACCCCGAAGCGGTCGACGAATACGTGCCGGCGGCCAAAGAGACCACCGACGCCGCCCAAAACACCGAAGGCGGCCAATCCGGGGCACAGATCTCGATGCACTTCAATCTGTTCTATTCGCTGTCGCAGCGGGTCCACGCCGAGATGGGCAGCAAGGGCAGCGAGAAGTTCCAACGGGTCACCGCCAAGGTCACCGAGACGTTCAGGGCCGATTTTTCGTTGAACATCGATGGGGTCGGCAAGTATCTGAATGCCACCGACAAGAGCCTCGACATCGACCCGGCGGTCACCGACGAGTTTCTCGATTCGATCGACGGCATGGCTGACATGACGGCCGAATCGCTCAACACCTTTCTCGATGAGGCCGACGATTTCTTTGCCGAGCTGGAGGCGAAGTTCGGCGACTTCGGCGGCGCCTTCGACGACATGCGCGACCTGGTGAAGCAGCAAGCCGAGGCGTTTTTCGCCGACGTGCAACAACTGCAGAACGACATGGGCATGCCGGGTGGACTGGGCGCGCGTCTGCGCAACGCACCGCCCCCGCCACCGCCGCTGCCACCGACCAATGGCGAGGATGGTGAAGGCGGAGCCGCCGCGGCCGCGGGTCTTGCCGGCCTGGCGACGCCCATCGACCTGTCGAAGCTGCTCGAGTCGCTCGAAGCCGACCAGGATGACGACGCCGAGGACGACGACGCCACCCGCATCAATGCGCAAGACAACAAGAACGGGACCACCGCGGACGGCGAAAACGCCGACGCAGAATTGATTCCCCTGGCGGGCGCCAAGGGGGTTCAGGTCGGGCGGGAAGATTATCGGCAATTCCTCCAACTGTTCACGCACTATTCACAGCGCTTGTCACTCCACTTCAGCCAGCGTCTGGTGTCCGGCATTCCCGGTTACCCGGGGATGACCAGTGCTGGCAGCCAGAACACCAACGCAGCAGCCGGCGCCACCAACGCTGTCGATTTGGCCAAATCCGTCGATGCGGCCACCTCTGTCCCAGCGACAGTCGCCTCCTCCGACGCTCCCGACGTCAAGCTGCCCATGCCGTTGTTGGATCTGACCGCCTGAACACCTGAACTCTCGCGCCCGGTTTCTTTTCCGGGGCCGATCGACAGTGCTCCCCCGCACTGCCTGTCGGCCCCGGTTTTCCTTGACACGATTTTTCGCGCCCGTCTATAATCGGCGGCACGGGAACGCGATCGCACGGACCACCGGTCATGCACGTACGGTTGCAATCCAGGGGTGATTGAGCAGTGCGCTCGGCTTACCACGCAGACCACGGCACCGCACGCCGTCAGACCGACAACCGATAATCCGATCGGGGGGAGCAACACCATGCCGCTGAACTATGAGAACCGTTTGACCTTGAATCCGGCGCTGATCGTCGGCCTGGGCGGAACAGGCAAGAAGGTCCTGATGAACTTCAAAGAGACCTTTCTGTCGTACCCCCAGATCAAGGCCATTTTCAAAGATTCCCCCGACGGCGTCACCCCCTCGCTGCCCGACTTTATTGACCTCTTTTGTATTGACACCGATGTCTTTGCCGCCAACGAAGAGGAAAAGGTCGAAGGCGCGCGGTTGCGCGAAGAAGAGTACTATCGCATCAACATCCAGAATGCGAACCAGATCACGACCAACCTCGACACCGAGACCTACAATTACCTGTTCGAGTGGTTCCCGCAGAAGCTCCAGAACCACATCGGCAACATCAGCCAGGGGGCGCACCAGTTCCGCTTCACCGGCCGGTTCGGCTTGTTCGTCGAGATCAACAAGATCTACCAGCAACTCAAGGCCAAGATCGCCAAGATCATGGCCCGCAAGAACGTCAATCAAGACGACCTGATCGTCCCGCTGACCAACAAGCAGGGGCAGATCGTCACCCCCGAGTTCTACATCGTCAGTTCGATCTGCGGCGGCAGCGGCGCCGGCATGCTCCTCGACGTGGCGTATTTACTCCGTATGGCTTACTATCAACTTTCGGGCGGCAAGAGCAAGCCCACCGTCGTCGGCATCACGCTCACCCCCGAGGCGTTCACCCAGATCGCCATCGACCCGAACGTCAACGCCACCGGCCGCCTCGAGGGTAACGGTTACTCGTCGCTCGTCGAGATGTTCTACTTCATGGCCAAAGAGAACTTCCCGCCGAGCAAGAGCGCCAAAGACATTCTCAAACAAGACCGTCGCAACAAGTTCATGGTCAACTTCGGGCCCCTGGGCAAGTCGCACGACCCCAACGGTTTCGGGGCCGTCAGCCTCGATGCCCCGTTTGACCAGGCCTATCTCGTGGGCACCAGCAACCTCGACGACTCGGCGACCTACTACTCGATCGGCGCCGAGTTCATCTTCACCAAGCTGGCCACACCGTTGCGCGCCGCCCAGAACTCGATGCTCGACAACGCTTCGCAGGTGCTGGGGCAGTTGTCGTCCGATCTCGAGGGCAAGCAACTGAAGTGCTTCAGTTCGCTGGGCTACAAGAGCTTCTATTACCCGCTCGACATCTTGATGGACCTCTACACCTACAAGCTCTCGATGGATGTCACACGCTGGCTCAAGCTGGCCACCGACAAGATCGTCCTCGAGCAGATCGTGCAGGAGTTCGTCGAAGGCAACCCCGACAAGCTCAACCTCACCGCCGAAGGGCTGTTCCAGACGGCAAAGACCATCGTCGATCGCAAGAAATACTGGGACAACCCGATGTACCACACCATGCGCACCGATCCGAATCAGCGCGAGGGCGAGTCGGCGTCGGCCTACATCCTGCGCAAGATCCAAGAGATGGATACCAACAAGGTGCGTAAAGACGAGATCAAGAAGCGCACCCAGGTCGACTTCGAGAAAGCCGCCATGGACGCGGCGAAGCTCGTGCGCGAATGGGCCATCGAGATCATCAACAACCCCGACCTTGGCGCCCATGTGTGCCTCGATGTATTGACAGCGTTCGAAAAATACCTCGTCCGCTTCCCCAAAGACGTGTTGGTCCGCAAAGACGAAGAGATCAAGACCGCATGGGCGAAAGAGCAACGCGAATACACGCAGGCGCGCGAACGGCTCCAGGGCCGACTCGAGGGTGGTTTCGGTCTGATGGGCAAACTGCTCGAACTGGGCACGGCGCTGTCGCTGGCCAACATCCGCGAAGACTACGAGAAACTCGAAAAAGAGGCGAGCGAAGCGGTCCAGATGGAATACGAGCGTTTCTGCCTGGCCTGCGCCGGCGAGTATCTGCGCTACCTGTCGCAACACACCACCAACCTCAAGAAGCAGGTCGAGGAGTTCGCCCGCAAACTCGACATGGTCCAGAAAAACGGCTTCATCGAGCGGCTCTACGAGCAGTGCCTCGACAAGATCAAGCCGTATTCGCGCACCCAGGCGTTCGTGCGCACCTACATCTTCGAAGACCGCGACATCGAGCCGTTCTACAAGTATCTGCTGGGCGACCTCTCGAACAACGACATCGAGAAAGACTTCCTGCTCAATATCGACTTGAAGAAGAACTGGGACGGCTACACCAATCCGACCAGCAACTCGCTCGAAGAAGACATCGTCAAATACTGCCGCTACGTCATCGGCAAGCGCATGATCGGTGGCATCGAAGACTTCATTCATTGGAAGGACTCGGTAAAGAAGGGCTTCAAGAAGAGCCTGATCCAGAGCTTCATGAACCAGAGCACGCCGCTGATCACCCTCAACGACCGCGGCAACAACCAGCCGCAGCGCATGAACATTGCGACACTGGGCATTCATGACGAGAACTCGAAACTGGCCACCGAGATCAAAGAACAGTTGCAGAAGAGCGAACTGGGCATCAGCATCGCGCCGACCCGCAACCACTTCGAGATCTCGTTCGTGCAGACGCTGCACGGCATCTGCCCCTGGAACCTCGCGTCACTGACGCAGTGGCACGATCTGTATCGCAAGAACCACGTGAAGATCAACTGCCATTCGGTGCTGACCAACGACGGCTACCCGGTGCTGTGGGCCAGCTACGGGTTGATCCCGGCCAAGACGCTCGAGCAGCTCTACCTGGTCTACCTGTTGCTGCGTTACGAGGTGCATGCCGACGAGGCCAAGACCAAGCACGGCATCGAGTGGAACGACGAACTGGTGCAGTTCGAGCTGCTCTACCAACAAGAGAAACCGCAGCCGATGGGCCGCACCGTGCCCGAGCTGTTCAAGTATTTACAAAACAATACAATGGGCGTCTACCTGATCAACACCCTCTACAAAGAGGGCTGGAACAGCATGGCGCTGCCGCAGCAGAACGCGATCGTCAAGAAGTATCTGCCACTGTTCACCGAGAAGGTCAAGACGATCGAAGACAGTATCGAGGTCGAGATCCGCACCCACCACGAGGTGTCGGCGGCCAACGACGAACTGCTGGCAATCAAGAAGGGCATTCTCCGCATCATCACCGACCTGTCGAACCACTACGACAGCATTCTCAGTCAGAAACCGGCGGCGGCGGTGAAACTCGGTTCATAAACGGCACCACAGACGACCGAAGCATAACATACTTCGTAAATACACCAAATCGGAGCAACGACGATGGTCGAAGTCAGTCCCAAGGGTGGCGAGATCCAGATCAGTCTCGGATGGCTGTTCTTTGCCGTGGTGGCGATCGTGGTGTTCGCCGCGGCCTTCTACTTCGTGCCGAACACCGGGTGGTACTGGTACGCCCTCACCGCGGGCATCGTGGTCGCGGCCATCGTCGATGGCTGGTATTTTCGCGCGCCCATGCCGTTTCTGGTGGTCGTGCTCGTCTCGGCCCTGACCTATGCCCTCGTCTGGAAGTATTACCTGAGCGTCGCCCATTGACGGGCATCTGAACCATGGTTGAAGTCGTCCCGCGCAAGACCGAGATTCGCATCCGGCTGCGCGGGTGCTTTTTTCTGTTGGCCCTGTTGGCGGTGTTCGCGCTGATCGCGCTGTGGGCGCTGCTGGGCACTCAGTTCGGGGCGCGCAATCCCTGGAGCGAGAGCCTGCGGCGCTTTGCCCCGCTGCGCGTGTTCTCGCCGAAAGCCAAACCGGCCGACAACCTCGGCGCCGCCTTGCGCATCCACGGGTTCGAGGCGCTCGGCGGCGGCCGGCACGCCGTGCTGTTCTCGGTTACCGACGACAACCGCGATCCGGTCAACGTGGTGCCGCTCAGCGCCGTGTCGCTGGCCGCGGTCCCTGCCGGCGGTGGTGCCTCGCAACCGGTCAAGGTCGATCAGGTCATGCCGCTGCACCTGATGAACACCTGGAAAGACCGGGTCGGCATGGCCGCGATCATGGATTATTCAGGCAGCATGTTCGTCAGCGATCTGTCCATCGTCGAGAACACCTACGAGGAGTTTTTCAAGGCCCTGGTCATCCCCGACACCGCGGGAACCGTATTGAAATTTGACGACAACGTATTGACGACGGCCCGCCTGACCGAAACCCGCGACGACATCATCAAAGGGGTCAAGCAACACTTCCCCGGCGGCGGCACCACGGCGCTGTTCAAAGCCATCGACGACGGCATCACCGCCATCCAGGCCCGGCCGCACTTTCGTTTTCTGCTGCTCACCACCGACGGCAACAACAACAATCCACCCGACCTCGACCCGGTGCTGAACCGCGCCCGGCAACACCAGGTGTCGGCGTTCGTGCTCGGCTTCGGTTACCTCGATGTCAGCGAACTGCAGCGCATCGCCGACGAGACCGACGGCTACTACATCTACCTGCCCACCAGCAGCGACGTGAAGACCTGGTTCCCGCGCCTGGGCGCGATCGTCAACAACGTGCAGGTGCTGACCTTCACGACCGGCATCAGCAAGATCGAACGCCTCGACCTGACGGTAACCACCACCAAGAACACGCTGACGCGCAGCCGCCGCTTCTGATTGTAGATAAGGGACAGACCCTAGCGTCTGTCCCCAACATCACCAACATCAACGAGCGGCAGTAGGACGTCGTCGACCCAACGGTCGAGATCGGCGATGGTGCCGTTGTTGTCGCAGGTCAGCAGGCGATCCGAGGCCGGCGGTTCGGGATCCTGCGCGCGCAGCCGGGGCCGGGCATCATCGGCACGCATACGGCGGTAGGTGACGAGGCGGTCGAGACGCACATCCTCACCGGCACGGACCTGAATCACCAGGTCGCAACACCGATCGAGGTTCATCGTCAGCAGCAAGGCCGCATTGACGATGACCAGCATGGTGCCGACCTCGCGTTCATGGGTCAACCGGGCCCCGACCCGCGCGACCATCGCCGGATGCATGAGGCGATTGAGTCGGGCCCGCGCTTCGGCATCAGCAAACACGATGCGACCGAGACGCTTGCGATCGACGTTGCCATCGAGCGACAGAATGTCATGCCCGAACTCGACGCACAGCGACGAACGCATCTCGGGTTCGCCAAGCAGTTCGTGACCGATGACATCGACTTCGAGATTGACGGCCCACGGCACACCGCGGGCCGCGGCGAGTTGCAGACCGCGGGGCGAGGCGCAGATCCGCGTGGCTAAAAGACTCTTGCCGGCCCCGGTGCTCCCGGTGATGCCGACCACTTTGCGACAAGGGCTGGCGCGCGTCATGTCGGCTGACCCGGCACCTCGGCGACTGCGGGCGCCGCCAACGGCAGGTGAATGGTGAACCGGCTGCCGATGCCTTCTTTCGAGTCGACCTCGATGCGGCCGCGATGGTCCTCGATGATGCGCAGCGCGATCGACAGCCCCAATCCCGTGCCGTCATCTTTTGTAGTTACAAATGGGTCAAAAATGTTCTTCAATTGTTGATTCGGTATGCCGCAGCCGGTGTCTTCGATCTCGACCAGCAGCCACTCAGACAGCGTCTCGAGACGCACCGTCAGGCGGCCTCCGGGCTTCGAAGCTTGAATCGCGTTGGTGAGAATGTTGAGCAACACCTGCTTGAGTTGCCCGGGGTCACCGACGACCGTGGGCAGGTCGGGATGGTATTCGCGCGACAACTGCAGGCCCAGCTTGGCAATCTGGCTCTGCAACAGCAACAGGCAGGCATCGACCAACTCGGACGGCTTGACTGTGACCAACTGCGGCGTCGACGAACGTGCGAAGTCGAGCAGGTTGCTGATCAGTTTTTCGAGCCGGTCGATTTCGTCTTGAATGATCTTGAGCGGTTCGCGTTTCGGGTCGTCGGGCGCGAATTCTCCCGACAGCAACTGCACGATCATCTTCACGCCGGTGAGCGGATTGCGAATCTCGTGAGCCACACCGCTGGCCAGCACGCCCAGTGCCGACAACTTGTCGGCCCGCCGCAGTTGCAGTTCCATGCGATGCAACTGCGTGACATCGCGGAAGAACAGGGCAACACCCAACGGGCGCCCGGTTTCGTCGCGAAACGGAAACACGCTCGACTCGATGACCCGGGCCGGCCCCGTCGAACTGGGCAACTCGAACCGCCGCGACGACTCGTCCGGTTTTCGGCTCTCGAGGGCCTGCTGGACGATCTGGCGAAACTCGTCGGGGAAGGGCGAAGTGGCATCGAACGGCGACGAGCCCACCGGCACCTCGACTCCGAGATTCTCTTTGACGGCCGGATTGGTCAACGTCACCCGGTTGGCCGTGTCGAACGTCAGTACGCCGGCCGGCAGCGACTCGAGCAGATGCTGCGTCAGGCCACGCAGGCGCAAAAGATCTTTGAAAAGCTCATCGACACTGGCAATCTGCGTGGTGATGATGCGCAGGCCGATGATGTCCTCTTCGCGGTAGGCGTAAGGTTTGCGCGTGCCGATCGCGACCACCCCGATCAGTTTCTCGCTGACGACCAGCGGCAGGATCAGCACCGACTTGAAATCCTGGGTGAAGGTGAGTTGCGGCTTGCGTTCGCTCGCCGCGAGGCCGATCGGGCTCTGCCCCTTGCGCACCCTCTGCGGGAACGGCGACGCCGGCACCGCCTCGCGGGTCTCGAGCCACTCGCCATCGGGGTCGGCCAGGTAGATCATCAGGATGTCGCAATCGATGAAACTGCGCACCACGGCGCCCATCGAGTCGTAGGTGTCGCGCAGATCGATCATCGATTCGGTCTTGCGGCTGATCTCGTAGAGCGTCGACAGGCGGGCGTTCTTGTGCAACACCTCGTTGTGGACCTGCTCGTCGTTGACCATTGAAGCGATCAGGGGCGCCATGATCTCGACCGTGAGCCGGGTATCCGGATCGAACCCCTGTTCGGGCAACGCCCGCATCAACACGAGACAACCGATGTTGTGCCCGGCGAACTGCAGCGGCACCAGCAACCCGGGCCCCGGATTCGTGCCCACCGGCGCCAGCCCGAGCGCCACCACTTCGTGGGGTTCGAACAAGCGAGCAATACCTTGTGAATATAACAGCCAGGTCTCGGCCCCGACGATGGCCCCGTCGGCCGGGGGGCCGGCCCACGCCGCCGGCGCGGCCAGCAGTGGCACCATGCGCCGCGCTTTCTCGTCGGGCACGAGCAACAGACCGCGCGCGGACTGGGTCGTGCGCAGCGTGGCCTCGAGCAGGAACCGCAGCGCCCGCTCGGGAGCGAGGCCGGCCATGGCCTGGGTGATTTCGCGCAGCAGGCCCAGTGGGTGATTGCCCGTCGCATTGCTTTCGCCGCTCATCGTGGCTCGCACGATAGCACAGAACCCCCGGCGACCGCCACCAGACGCGCACCGGCTCCGACACCGTGGCGACGGCATGGGCCTTGTGCTACATTGACGGCAGCATTCTCGAAATCGCCAAGGAGTGGTCCGGTGTACAAGAAGGTCTGGATCGGCAACGACAACATCGGCCTGATTCGCAAGACGATCGGCATTCCCGCACATGCGGAAGCGATCCGGGTCGGCGATCTGATCAGCTCCTGGGCCATCTACTGGCGCACCGGCCGTGGCCAGATCACCATCTGGCACGAAACCAGCCGGGCGGCCGTCACCGTCGCGGCGTTTTCCGACGTCGGCCGCTGGGACGACGAGCGGCAACTGGTCATCCTCGACGGCACCGGAATGCGCATCGATGCCGACGGGCGCATCCTCGATCCCGAACCCGAGGAAGACAACGAAGAGGCCGGACCCCTCGAAATGCTGCGCCGGGCCCTGATGAAAGAGAAGTTCGGCGGCTAACGACCGACCGCACCCGCCGCCTTCGGCATAGGAAAAAGGTGTGCGTCGCTGGTTTTCCCCGTCTATAATGATGGCAATGCCTGAATCAGCATTGGCCCGACAACTTGTACCCCATCGGCGCCCGGTGGCACGGCGCGCCTCGATCACGCTCGTGCTCGTCGGCACGCTGAGCGTGATGATCATTCTCGTCTTTTCGCTGTCGCAGCGCTTGCAGCGCCACACCACGTTGCTGACCGTGGTCGACACGACCCAGATCGCGCGCAACATCCTCGAGAGTTACGCGGGCGATGTGCTGCGTTTCGTGCGGTTGAACTGCAACAAACCCGGCAGCAAGCTGCACGATCTTCTGCGTTCCGGCGCTCCGGGCCAACCGCGCAAGGAGTTTGCCGCCGGCGAGATCGATTACGCCCCGACACCGTTGTTGCAGGCCCTGGTCAAAGAGTACGACGGCGACGACCGCTTTCGCTTGAAACTGGTGGCGAATCCGAAACTGGCGCTTGCCGAACTCAAGCTGCTGCCGTTGCCGAACATGTTGTATTACCTCGACCCGGGCAAGGCCCCCAGCGAATGGGAAGGCAACTTCGAGATCACCGTCCAGGTCGAGTTTGCTGAACGTAAATACAGCCTCACCGTCGCCCATCCGTATAAGGTTGTATTTACAATGCTACCCCTGGTCCGGGAGTTCGCCTGGTTCTTCCCGCACCTGAGCGACGAACAGAAGGGCATCGACAACGACGACATCAACCTGTTGCGCATCCGCGAAGACGAAATCAAGGAAGGCGGTCAGTGGCCGCTGATTCTCGATACGCTGGCCACCGACATCCTCAACGACAAGCTCTACAAAGATCCGAAACAGACCGGGCGGGTCTTCTTCGGGCGCGACAAGACGCCGGTCTACCTGAATCTGGCCGGCGAGAATCTGCCCGAAGAGGCGCCGATGAGCGACCTGTGGATGATCAAGAAATCGCACTTCGACCTGGGCAACGCGGCCAAACCACCGAAAGACGACACCAGCAACGGCACGCCCAACCCCGATCAGGAAGCCGAAGCCGCCCTCGAAGACAACATGCAATTGACGAAAATGGACGCGTTGTGCACGCAGAACAAGGCGATCCGCCTGCGCGGGGTCGTGCTCGATCTGAACGCGCCGGGCAGCCTGTCGCAGAAGAGCATCTTCATCAAGATGTTCGCCGTCGGGTTCAGCGACGAGTTGGTCGACAGCAGCATCGGGTTCTTCTCGCCCGACTCGAACTGGAAACTCGACGACTTCCTCGGCCCCGACCCGACCTGGAGCGGGCCGATGGGCAAAGACCCCAAGAAATTGCGCTGCGGCAGTGCGATCAAACCGCTCGGCCTGTCGCGCGACCCGCTGATCGCCCAGCAGGCTGCGGCCCAGGGTGCCGATTTCGCCACGGTGGCCGGTTCATCGCCGCTGCCGCAACGGTATATCTACGGCCACGTGTTTCGGCGGTTCGCGGTATTGTCGTTCTACAGTTCACCCAGTCTGCAGGGCTACATGCAGGAACTGGTCTACTCCGACAACCCGAACTTCCACCAGACGCTCAACCTGATGAAGACCGACGGCACGCGCGACCAGATCGACCTGCAACGCATCGGGTGCAGCTATCAGGCCCTGATGTCGCGCATCGTTTCGGGGGGCGGGGCGGCCGCGAGCGGCGGCAAGTATCCGTCGTCGTACCAGACCTACGACGTCACCGCGGGCCACGACCACAACACGCCGCTCACCCACGTCGATTTCGCAGGCAGTGACGGGTTGAAGGTGGCGGCCTCGAGCGGCTTTGGCGAGTACGCGGGCGCCTACCTGACGATGACGAAGAATCCCACATCGGGACCGGTCTGGACCGCAAACCGCAAACCGGCCGCCACCCTGCAATCGCGCATCACCCGGTATTTTCCTGACGGACCGACCTTCCTGGAGTCGGCCAAAACCGGCGGTGTCGTTTTTGTCGACCGGGGTCTCGACCTGAGCAAAGAGACCGACGTCGCGGCGTTGCCTGGCGGCACGATCATCGTCAACGGCCCACTCAAACTCGGCGCCGTCCGCCGCGACCTGCCGGCCGGGCCGTTGTCGGATGCCTCGTTTATGCCGAAACTGCAAAAGACCGCGACGACGCTGGCACCGTCGCAGATGCTCACCTTCGTCGTCCTCAACGGCGCACCGATCACGCTGACAGGTGACGTCTACGTCGGCGTCCAACTGGTCAGTCTCTATGATGGCGCCACCCCGATCAACTTTCCGACGCAACGGTTCATCTATGTCGGCGGACTGGCCCTCAGTCGCCCGGGGTTGCGCCTGCTGATGAGCCGGATGCCCAAACAGAGCCTGTTCTACTACCCCCCCAACATGGCCACACCCAATCCGCCGCGCACGACCGATGTCGATCTGTCGATGCGCGCTTATTACCTGCGCATGGATTGAGCGGCACAACGAGCAAGATGAACGCGAGCACATACACTATATTTACAGTAGCAACACCGCGTCGTTGCGACGGCTTCAGCATGCTCGAACTGTTGCTTGGGGTCGTCATCTTCAGCTTCGCAATGCTGCCGATGTTGTCGCTGAGCATGTCGAGTTCACGGGGGGCGTTTTCGGTCGGCAAACACATGATGGCGACCCAGATCGCCCAGAGCCTGCTCGACCGGTATCTCGCCATGAAGTTCGACGAGGCCCACAACCTGCTCAAGGGCGGGCCGGTTCGCCAGGAGGTCGTGAAAGACCCGGCCTTGCTCGAGATCCTCGAACTGCCGGCGATCGCCACGGCCAAAACCGGCATTCACGACGACTTCTTGCGCGCGTTTCGCAATTTCAAATACGAAGTATTGATGACCGACGGTTCCGGCGCCGACGCCGGCCAGGCGTTTCTCGTGCGGGTCAAGGTCGAGTGGCTCGTCGAAGAAGGCACCACCAAGACCCAACAGTTCATGTCGGTCGCCGGCATCAAGTATCGGGACGACCGATGAGCCGACTCGCCCGCGCACGATGCGCGCACTGCTCCTTTGCCCCACGGATGGGGGCGCGAAACGCCAGTTTCGCGCAGTGCAACGGAGCCCACCGACAACCGGGCGAACCGCGGCGGCAGAAGACTGCCGTCGCGACGTCGCGCCCGCCGCGGGCGCGGCGTGGCCTGTCGGTCATCGAGATCATGGTGGTCGTGGCGCTCGCCAGTCTCGTGCTGTTGGGCGGCAGCGTGTTGATGTCGCGCACGTCACGGGGATACAAGAAGGGTACCGACATGATCAATACGCAGGTCTTGCTCGACAGCATCGTCGAACGCCTGCGCACCGACATCCGCTCGCTCGTCTACATCGACCAACCCAAGCCGCACCGCCTCGAGTTCATCGCCAATCTGCGCGGCGAGCCACGCAAGATTCTCTACGAGTACGACGAGGCCAAGAAAACGTTGACCCGCACCGAGACCGGCGTGGCGGGCGCGGTGCCCAGCGGCGGCGGCACGCCGGTCAACACCGACAACAAGACCGATTTTCGCGGCGCCGGCCAGGTGATGGCCCTGGTGTTCGATGCCGTGGTCGACCCGCCAATGAGCAAGAACTTCCACCATCTCGACTTGGCCGTGCAGTTGATGTCCGATGAAAAAGGGACCGGACCCGGCTCACGCCTGTCGATCATGTGCCACTTCTATTCGAAATGCCTCGAGTCACCCAATCCCTACCGGAGGTAACCGTCATGATCCGGCTTCGTTTCCCTCTTCTGTTCGTGCTGATACTGGCCACAGCGCTGTTCGCGCCCGCGTTCGCGGTGGCGGCGGGTTCCGATGGCTCCGATGAGCCGGGCGGCTCGGCCGCGGCCGTGCCCGAGGCCGTGGGCAAAGTGTTGGCCCATGGCGGCAACCTCGAGCGGGCCAACAAAATGGCCGAAGCCGTGAAGTTCTACCGCGACGAACTGGCCAAATCGCCGTCTCCCGCGCTGTATCGCGCACTGGGCGCGGCCATGGGCAAGATGGGTAAATACCAGGACGCGATCAAGGTCGTCGACGAGGGCATCGGCAAGTTCGCCAAAGACACCAGTCTTCTGAACGTGTCCGGGTTGTTGCATTTCCGCAAGGGTGATACGGCCGCAGCCGCCAACCGGTGGCGCGAGACCCTGGCCCTCGACCCGAAGAACGGCTTCGCCACGAAGTGGCTGGCGAAGGTCCCGGTGGCCAAGGCCGGCGGCAAGGGGTCCGGCAGCGGATCGGGAACCGACACCGCGGCGACGGTCGGCAACGGCGGCGCCGACAGTGGGACGCCCGACAGCGGCACGCCTTCGTCGGGCGGCGCCTACACGGGCAAGAGCACGCTCCCGTTGGCCGAACAGGAAAAACTTGCTGAAGAGTTGTATAAAACCATGTCGGCCACCGACAAGTTCGAAATCGACACGTTCATTCGCCTGCACAAGCAGGTGATCGAGCAGTGCTGCGACACCGAGCGCGCTGAGGAATCGTGCTGGCGGCTGTCGAACCTGTTTCTCACCGGCAAAGACGATCCCGATCACGACGCCTGCATCGAGGTGCTCGAGCATTTCGTCAAGCGGTATCCCAATTCGCAGGGTGTCCCGCTCGCCATGAACCGGCTGTGTGACTCGTACAAGGCCGTCGGCAATCACAAGCGGGTCACCGAGATGTACGCCGAGATGTTCAAGAACAATCCGAACATGAAAGACCGCGACTACGTCATTTTCGGTCTCGACTACGCCAAAGCCCTCGAGGGGATCGGCAACACCGCTGAGGCGCGCCAGATGTACCAGAACGTCATCGCCAAAGACAACAAGAGCGGTTCGCTCGAGGCCCGGGTCGCCGAGCAACGCCTCGCCGGGCTGAACGGCGGCGGCGCCTCATCCGGCTCCGGGTCGTAACGGCAATGGCCCGGGCATTCGCGGGTCGATCCCCGCATTTGATATGATTGGTTAAATACCGTGATGGTCACGAATCCCGCGAAGTTGTCTATGAGCAAACTTTCCGCGGGGGTACGGCGTATTGTTTCTCCGGATGAGTATCCGTGTGGGCAGGAGGTCAGTTATGTGGCGTAAACGACGGGGTCTGATCCTGGTTTTCACGTTCTGGTTTGCCATCTCGCCGATGGTCGTATCGATCGCGCAGGCGAACGACATGCCGGAGCCGTCCGCTCCGGGCGAGCGGATGCCGCAACCGATCATCAACACCGAGCAGTTGCCGGATGGCATTGTCGCCATGGACCAGGTGGTCAAGCCGGTCGAGTATTTGAACTCGCTGCGTGAGGCGAAGGGCGACAAGGCCGTCACCACCGACACCAGCTTCGACGGTCTGTTGCACACACGTGCCGACCTCGACCGCAAGGCCCAGATCGACCGGGCCTGGGCCGACTGGATGATGACGATGGGCAACATCTACACGGCCATGGACGACGGCTGTCACGAGGTGTTCTCGTATTACGAGAGCATGGCCAAGGTCAAAAAGGTTTACAAGTTGAAGAACCTGGTGACCGAGACCCAGGCGATCGAGAAGGGCGCCGAACTGGCCGTGCATCTGGCCAAGGCCGCCGAGACGACCGCGTTCGGCTTCGTCTTTCTGGAAAAGACCGCCGTGGGTGCTTGGGGCAAGAACCTGTTTGCCGGGTTCGCCCAGAACCTCGTGCGCGGTTCCAAGGCCATGGAAAAGGCCATCCACAGCAGCAAGACGCTGAAGTTCCTCGAGCACATGATGCCGCCGCCGTGCTGGAACAACCCGAAAGTCGCGGGTGAGGGCTTCAAGTCGTATTACAAATGGGTAAAGCGCATCACCCACACCGAAAGCAAAGCCGAGAGGGGCCGCTTCGTCATCAACAATTCGAAGGGTGTGGCCCGCACCATCGGCATCGGCCTGGCCGTGCTCACCGTGGCCCTCGACGCGTATCATCTGGCGACCTCCGACGATACGCACGGGGGCCGTTGGTCGTCGTTCGACACGGTCAAGACCCTGATCAGCGGCGCACTTGGCTTGGCGATTCTCGTGTGCATGTTCTGCCCGCCGCCGTTTGGCCAGATCTTCGCCGCCGCAGCATTGATCTGGTTCGTCGTCACCGAGATCGGCGCGTTCCTGGGTTCGTACAACAAACGCTGGAAGGAAGCCTACAAGAACTCGTACTGGTTCCTGCACGAACAAGACCTGCAGTTCAAGTCGTTCTACGACAACCGCAGTGCGTTGAAACAAGAAGAGAAGGCCGCCTCGCTCCTGATGGCCGAGCAGAAGTTCGGCAAGATGGTCGACGAGCAGCGCCCGATGCAGAAGAACGAAGACGAGCAGAAAGACTTCGATCGTGGTCGCCTCGTGTTCGAAGCCATGGAGAAGCAAGGCGTGCTGATGAGCTACTACAGCCGCGGCGACTTCACCATGCCCGACCTCGAACTCGAACGCCTGCTCGAACTGTGGCACAAGAAGGCCGACATGATGTCGTGGAAGCCGACCGAGAAAGAAGCCGAGAAAGCGCAGAAGCGCGGTTTCTGGGGCAAGGTGCTGCATGCGGTCAACCCGATGACCTACGTTGCGTGGGCCGGCGACAAGATCCAGTCGCGCGGCTACAACAAAGAAATCGCTGAGAACAACATGCCCCGCGTGTGGTTCAACCCCGATTTCTATCTGCTGAAGAAATACCAGAACTACCTGCTGTTGAAGCGCGCTCGCGGCAAGCTCTACGATCTGGTGTCGCTGCGCATCGAGCAGGCGCCGTTCAACTACATTCCGCTCGTCGGCATCGATACGGCCGCCTGGACGCCCGAACTGCTGGGTGAAGCGTTCCGCGCCGACAGCTTGATGGTCGGCCAGAAAGAGATGGTGGTGTTCCGCAACTTCGCCAAGACGGCCACGGCCCAGATCAAGCAGACCTACGATCAGTTCCGCGACCGCCTGCGCGACTACAAGAACAACGACTTCGCCGGCGAGCTCGAGGTGCGCATCGACGCGCTGATGAAGCTCGGTCAGGCGTTCAAGACCGCGCCGGATACCGCTGCCGATGCAGTGTTCACCGACTGCGAAAAGGCGTTCGGCTGGACCTGGAACTCGGCCAACGGCCCCAAGACGCCCAAGAAGATCATCTACGCGTATCGCCCGTATATCGAGCAGACGCTGCAGATGCTGCCGGTGACCAACGGCTACCAGGCCGGTGAGTTCATGCAGATGCAAGAGACCGTGCAGGCCAACGCCGACACGGCAGCGATCATGGAACACATGGGGCAGGTCCGGTTGAAGGCGTCGCAGAGCATCGAGCAGGATTACAAGAGTGCCGCGATCAAGAAGTATCTGCGCGAAGGCACCTTCCTCGATGTGAAGGGCAGCACCTTCATGGATTGGCTCGGCGAGGTGTATCCGGCCGCCGAAGAACTGCGCAAGTTCAGCGACCTGTTCCTCGATGAGGTCAAGAAGTACAAAGAAGAGGTCGAGGACTTCAAGAACAGCGATGTCGGCCAAATCCTGGCGCAGACCAACGATTCGCAGACCAAGCTCAAAGAGATGGTCGCGCTGTGGGCCTCGATTGCCAGCGCTGCGCAGATCCGCGTGGTCGTGAAGGAAGACGACAAGCAGGTCTTCCCGGGCGGCGGCTACAACCTGCCCGCCGGTATCGAAGTGCTCGACCCGACCAAACCGATCGGTGATCCGGATTCGCCGGCCAACCAACCGGCCGGGGTCCAGGCCGCGGTGCCCGACGTCACCATCCTGTATCCGCCAGGGATGTAATCCCCGACCCGACAGTGAAATACGTAGTATTGCTATAGCAGCCGGCGGCGGCCCGACTCACGAGGAACGGGCCGCCGCCCTGTTTTTCCGCCATTGCCAAGGGAGTCCACCATGAAACACCGACACTGCCGCCTGTTGACCTTTGTTCTTGCCTGCTGGCTGGCCATCGAACCGTTGGCCGTCGCCCTGGCCCAAGACACCCCGCCGGTCGCACTACCGACACCGACGGTCGATACGCGCGCATTGCCGGCAGGGTTGGTGCCGACCGGCGACGTCGTGCTCCCGGGCGAGTATTTACAGAAGATGCTGCAACTGCGCGCCGGCAACAACGAAGCGCGCAGCGCCGACCGGGCCTGGGGCGAGTGGGCCACCACGCTGGGCAATTCCTACGGCGTCATGGACGAAGGCAACGAAGACGTCTTCTCGTTCTACGGCGCCCTGGGAGCGATCCGCGATGTGGGCCAGTCCATCGGTGCGTTCGCGGCCCGCGATCTGGCGCAAGGCGCCGGCGTCGTGGCAAAAGTTACAAAGTATTGCTCGATGGCTTTTGCTTTTGCATCCCGCATCGGCGTCGGCCGTTGGGGCACCAATCTGTTCACCGCCCTGACCCGGCACCTCGATCGCCTCGAAGCGTTCATCGCCAACAACAAGACCCTGCAGTTCTGTCAGTTCACGAACCCGCCCATCCAATGGATCGACGCGGCCCATCCGGTCGAAGGCACGCAGGCCTATTTTCAGTGGGTGCGCGCCAAAGCCACCGGTGGCGCCAGCGAGATGTCGACCAGTCAGGGCGTGGCCCGCTCACTCGGCATCGGCCTGACCATTCTCGCGGCCGGCCTCGCCGCCTTCCGCCTCGCCACCTCCGACGACACGCACGGCGGGCGCTGGACATCGTATGACACGGTGAAAAACGGCATCACCGGCGGCTTGTCGGCACTCGTGCTCATCGCCATGCTCTGCCCACCGCCATTGGGCCAGATCCTGCAGATCGGGCTGCTCGTCTGGGGCATCGCCAACTTCCTCGGTGATTTCCTCGGCGACTATCAGCGCCGCTGGCGGGCCGCCTACCGCGCCTCGTTCTGGTTCCTCTACGAGAACGACCTGCAGTTCAAATCGTTCTACGAGAACCGCAATGCGCTGCGCACCGAAGAGAAAGCGGCCTCGTTGCTGCTGGCCGAGCGGCAGTTCGGCGCGGTGCTCGCCAGCCAGACGCCGCAGACCGACGACGAAAAGAAGTCGTACGAGCGCGGCCAGCGCGTTTACGCATCGATGCAGAAGAACGGCGTATTGATGAGTTATTACAGCCGCGGCGATTTCGTGCAGCCCGACCTGCCGGTCGAGCGCATGTGCGAACTGTGGCGCAAGAAGGCCGACTTCATGTCGTGGAAACCGACCGAGAAAGAGGCAGACGCGGCCAAGAAGCGCGGGTTCTTCGGCAGGGTGCTCAACGCCGTGAATCCGATGACCTGGGTCGCATGGGCCGGCAACAAGATGCAATCGAAGGATTACGAGCGCGAGCTCGCGGCCAACAATTTGCCGCGCACCTGGTTCAATCCCGATTACTACCTCATCAAGAAATATCAGAATTTCCAACTGATGAAAAAGGCGCGCGGCGGCGTCTACGACACGGTTGCATTGCGCCTCGAACAGGCGCCCTTCAACTATCTGCCGTTGATCGCCATCGAACCCGGCGCGATCACGCCGGCCGTGCTCGAAGAATCCGTGCAGGCCGATGCGATGGCCGTGGGCCAGAAAGAAATGGTGGCGTTGCGGGGTCTGGTCAAATCATCAATCAAAACAGTCAAAGAAAAATACAACGACATGACCACACGCCTGCGCGGCTTCCGCGATCGGGAGTGCATCGACAAGATCGAAGCGAAGATCAAGGCACTGCACGCCCTGCAGCAGGCATGCGAGCGCGATGCCACGACCCCGGTCGACGATGCGGTCTGGGCAGAGCTTTCACGGGCGTTCGGCCTGCGCTGGGCCAACAGCGGCACTGCCAAGACTCCGCGCAATATCATCAGCCAACACAAGGCGACGATCGAACAGGCGCTGCAGATGTTGCCGATCGTCAATGGCATGCAGGCGGTCGAGTTCATCTTAATGGAAGACACAATCCTCGCGAATCGCGACACGGCCCGCCTCATGCAGAAGTTCGGCGAGGACCGCTTGAACGCCGCGCAATCGGTCGGCACCGATTTCAAGAACCCCGAGATCAAGCGCTTCATCACCGAGGGTTCGTTCGCCAACGAACAGGGATCGACCTTCCGCGACTGGCTCGGCGAGATCTATCCGGTGGCCGAGGAACTGCGCAAGGCGAGCGATCTCTTCCTCGATGAGGTGCGCGACTATCAGAGCGCCGTGAACGACTTCCCGGTCAGCGACATTGCGCAGGCCCTCGACGAACTCAACCGTCTGCAGGGCGAACTGAAAGAACTCGTCACCGCCTGGCACCGCGTCGCCGCCGCCAATGGCGTGCGCATGGTGTTCGCCGCCGAGAACGAGAAGATCTTCCCGGCGGCCGGCTACCGCCACCCGCTGAGCGGCAAACCGGTCATCGACCCCGACGCGGAACTACCGCAGGGGGAGTGAGCGCGGACCGACGTTTACCAAAAACCGGCGTCACGGCCTTGCGAAACCTGATGCAGGCTTGCCGCGCGCGCCGCGCAGTTTCACGGTCAGCCGACTCTCCAGGGTATCTATAGATGACGGCAAAGGTCGTGAGGTAGGCAAGATCCTCACGGTGTATGCTCCACTGTGGTTGAACCGACACCACCCGCCCCAGAAGAGCAATCAGATCGTGGGTTCGATCGACGATCAAACCAACCTCGCACAGGTATGCCTTGAGCAGCTTCTCGGCACATTGCTGAGCATGAAAACAAAGACCATCGTAATTCGGACTCTTACGCGCGCGCCACTCTCTTTCGACCATCGCGAAATCGCCCTCTGACTTGGCGAACCACTCAGCGGTGAGTTGCTTCATAAAGAGTGAGCCCGCGGGCCATGATCTCACGCATGAAATCATCACCAAGCGACAATCGCTCCTGCACCTGTTGTGGCGTTCTGACCAGCAGATCGCAGGGGAATTCCGGATTTGTCTTGAGCCGAATTGCCACCGACTGGTCAGCGGAGGTTCCCTTAAACGGCATGATCACGAGAAGATCAACGTCCGAATCATCGCGGGCTGAACCAAGCGCATGAGAACCAAACAGCACGACTCTTCGCGGAGCGAACTCAGCAAGCAGTCTCTGCAGCCAGTCACGAATTCGTGACATCACAAGGCTCGTCGTACAACGTCTGGTCGGTTTGAGAGTTTTTCGCGTCATCCAATTCAGAGTAGCACATCAAGTCTCGTGATTCACAAATCTCCACCTCCGGCCGATATGCGCGGCAGGAGGTTTTTCTTTCATGGGCACTGTCGCTCGTCTTCCTGTCGCGGCGTTTGCCGTCATGCTGTTGGCCATGCTTGTTGCCGGGACCGGCGCCGTCGAAGCGGCGCCCGGCTCGGTGCTGCTGGTCGGGGGCGGGCGCGAGAACTGGTATCCCGGGTCGTGGTCCGAAGCGCCGTGTCGCTGGTTCTTGCAGCGCGCCGGCGAGGGCCGCATCGTCATCGTCTCGAGTGTGCCGCGTGACGATCGCCTGCCGGAGTACCTGCACGAACTGGGCGGTGTCGCCGAAAACCTGCTGATCGAACGGCCGTGGCTCGCCGATGCCGACGAGGTCGTCGAAAAACTAAGCACCGCCGCCGGCATCATCCTCGCCGAAGACGACCCCTGGCGTATGCACGTTATATTGCGCACCAGCAAGGCCGAGGCGATCATCCGCGAAGCCTGGGAGAACGGCAAACCGCTGTGCGGATGGGGTGGGGGAGCGGCGCTGCTGGGCGAGATCATGATCGCGAGCGGGCCCAAGACGCTCGATCCGGCCGAGGTGATCCGTGATCCGTATTGCGCCGGCTCAGGGTTCTGCGCCGGGATCCTCGCGACCGCATCGTCGGCGATCATCGAACCGCACTTCACCCGCCGCGGCCGACTGCTGCGCCTGTTGCCGATGCTGGCCCGCTACGAAGTCGAAAACCCCGAGCGCAGCATGCTCGGCATCGGCATCGACACGCAGACGGCGTTGCTGGTCAACGACCTCGGCCACGCCACCGTGAGCGGCGAAGGCACGGTCACTTTTCTCTGGCGCCTGGCTTCATCGGCCACCCGCCTGGAAAGCGGCCTGCCGCCGGTGGTCACCCATGTGCAACACGACCAGTTGACGGACGGGTTTGTTTACAATGTATTTACACGCGAGATCGTCGTCAAGCCCGAGTCGGCCCATACCCCACCCGCGCTCGAGCCCGTGCCCGACAGCTTTGGTTATGCGAATCTCGAAGGCACCCGGCCCGAAGGCGCGGGCGCCGGCGACGCCGAGGTGCTCAATCTCGCCTCGCATGCGTATGCACTCGAACTGGGGCTGTTGGCCGAGCGCGAGGGTCGCCGCGAGTTGCCGGCGGCGATCGTGATGAACCGCGCCTTGGCTGACTACGATCTGATCGGCAATCGGGTCGGCGGACTGTTCTGGGGCATGGCCCGTCGCGCCGGCTGCACCGGGGTGCTGCTCGATGCCGGAGCGGCCGCCGAAGTGCTGGCCCCGGGCGGTCTGTTGATGCCGTTCCCGATGACCCGCCAGGCGTCGCTTCTCATCGTCGATGCCCGCAGCCTCGAGTGGCGCGACTGTTCGCACTGGCGCAGTTTTCCCGAGAGCGTCGGTCTGCGCCAATCGGTGGCGCTGACGAACCTCACCGATCACCTGCTCGCCACCCGCTGGAACTACGACATCCCGGCCGGCGACGCGGTGAACGCCCCCCCCATCCCCAATTTGCGCTAAGGCGCTCCGGCGAATGCGCCGATAGTTCATCTGAAGCATCAGAGAAGCATTCGCCCGGAGGCAACATGAGCGCGCGTAACGCTGTACAAGTAGAAGCCCGAGAGACCACCGCGACCGCGGCTGCCGGTTACATTGTCACTCCCAATGGCCGCTATCCACGCGTCATTGACGAGTTCTGGACCGCCCGGCAACGGCAGCTCCACTCGCTGCACTACGCACTCTCGTACCGGGGCAGTTTCAAACCGGAACTGCCGGATTTCTTCATCCGCCAGCTCACCGAGCCGGGCGACGTGGTGGCTGATCCGTTCGGCGGCCGCGGCACGACGATCCTGCAGGCCAACATCCTGGGTCGTCACGGCTTCTCCAATGATGTCAATCCGCTCTCCGAGCGCATGGTGTATCCCAAGGTGCACCCGGTCTCGCTCGATCAGGTCGAGGCCCGCCTCGACGAGATCGACTTCGACGCCCCGCGCGACATGGCGGCCGAAGAAGACCTGTCGATGTTCTATCATCGCGACACCTATCGGCAGTTGCTGAACCTGCGCGATTATCTGCACACCCACCGCGACGAAGCCGACCGGTTCATCGAGATGCTGGCGATTTCGCGTCTCCACGGGCACTCGCCGGGGTTTTTCTCGGCGTACTCGTTCCCGCAGATCTCGATCCCGAAAGAGAACCAGGCCAAGATCAACCGCACCCGCGGCACCGAACCCGACTACCGCGAAGTGAAGAGCCGCCTGATCAAGAAGGCGCGCACCACGTTGAAAGACGGCAACGTTCACGAGATTCGCGCCGCCGCCGACGGCAACCGCCTGACCACCGAGGATTCGCGGGCACTCGCGAGTTGGCCGTCGAACTCGGTGCAGCTCGTGGTGACCTCGCCGCCGTTCCTCAACCAGGTCGACTACATCACCGACAACTGGCTCGAGCTGTGGTTCTGCAACATCGACGCCAAGCCGCTGCACGAGAAGATCGTGCAGACTCCCGATCTCGAAGTGTGGATGCAGTTCATCTCGGCGACCCTGGCAGAGATGCACAGAGTATTGCGCCGCGGCGGTTGGCTCGCTCTCGAAGTCGGCGAGGTCCGCTACGCCGGATCGTTGCTCAACCTCGATGAAACCGTGATCGCACTGACCGAATCGCCCGCCTACAACGCGGGCCAGTTCAAGATCGAACGCGTCTACGTGCAGAGCCAGACGTTCACGAAACTGGCCAACTGCTTCAATGTGAAGAACAACGTGCTGGGCACGAACACGAATCGCATCGTGCTGATGCGGAAGGTCTGAGGTGACGGTATGCGTCTGACCCCTCTCGACATCTACCAACGCGAGTTCACCCGCAAGAACATCGGCGGCCTCGATGAGAACGAGGTCTATGACTTCCTCAAGAAGGTCGGTCGCGAGTACGAGGCGCTGTTCGCCGAGAACAAGTCGCTCAAAGAGCAGAACGAGCGGCTGACCGGCCAGATGCGCGACTACCTCGAACTCGAGAAGACGCTCAAGCAGACCCTGATTTCGGCCCAGAAGGCGTCGGGCGACCTCAAGAGCAACGCCGAGAAGGAAGCCGAACTGATTCTCAAAGAGGCTGAACTACAGGCCGAGCGTCTGCTCGACGAGGCTCGCAGCGAGGCCGAGGTCATTCACAAAGACCTGCGCGACCTCAAAAAGCAGAAGCGCATGTTGCGCGTCGAGCTCAAGACCGTGCTCGAGTCGTACATGACCATGCTCGAAGAGGACAGCCCATCGGCCCTGCGGCTCGTGAAGAACAACGAACTGCCGCTGCCGGCCACCGGCACCTCGGGCTGAACCATGGCCCCCGAAAAGTTTGCTTGTCTCAAAGGCACCCGCGATGGGTGCCTTTTGCTTGTACACGCCGTCCCGCGCGCCAGCCGCACCGAACTGGTTGACTTGCATGGTGACCGGTGTAAAATGAGAGTCAAGGCTCCGCCCGTTGACGGAGCCGCCAACGAAGCCCTCGTGGCATTTCTTGCCAAGGCATTCGGCCTGTCGCGGTCCGCGGTCAAGCTGCAACGCGGGGCGACGGGCAAGCAGAAGGAGTTTCTGTTGACCGGTCTCGATGAAGCGCGCGTGGCTGCGCGATTGCGCGAACTGCTCCCCGCCAATGCGGGCGCAGCGCCGACCACACCGGGCAACGGCAAGGCCTGACGAACATGCGCATCAAGCACCTGTTGTGGGCGTTGTGGGTGAGTCTCATCGTTTCGATGGTTCTCAAGTGGCGCGCCGACACCTACGTGCTGGTGGTGCTGATCGTGCTGCCGATCCTCATCGAGATTCTCGATGTGCGCGAAGAGATGGCCAACATCCAAGAAGAACTGCGCCACCAACGCAAGTTCGTCATGGACCGCAGCAAGTTCATTCAAGACAAGGTCAACGACCTGTCGCAGATCCAGCAAAAACAGATGGTCGTCGATTTCGCCGAATACGCCAAGGCACAGCAAGACGGCAACGACGGCGGGATGCATGACCTGTCGTCGGCCCGCGGCGCCATCGCCGACCGGCCCCGGCGCAAAAAGAAAAAGCACCACCACCGGGATGGACAGTCCCGCGAGATCCACGTGCCGCCGGCGCCCGACAGCGCCGACCCGGGTCCGATGCCGAAGATGAACGACAGCGGCGTCGGGCCGCCCCGGCCGATCGCGGAACCCGAAGCGCCCCATCCCGACACTCCGATCGACAACCCATCGGGAACCGGCGACCGCGCGTAATCGCGGCGGCGGCGCGTTCGCGCCCGACCCCGACCGGCTTCGCCGAACGGTCACACCCCGATCACCGGGTCGGTTATATTGACCTGCATGGGCATGTTGTCGCGTTTCGCCAACCGGTTGTCATTCGCTATCCGTTCGCGCCTGCAATGGGCGCGCGGCGGTTACGCGCCGGCCAACGAAGACAAAGACGCATGGTTGTCGACGCATCCAGGCCTGCGCCAACGTGCCCGCGACCTGACCGCGCGTTACGACCTGCACACACTGACCGAGCGCTCGACACTGACCGAATACCGCGAGTCGATGTATGTCCTCGACCTGCTCGACCGGTGCTGGCAACCCGCACCGCAAAAGTCTGCGCCGTTGCGCGTTCTCGATGTCGGCGCGAAGAACTATGCGTATGCCCAGGGGCTGGCGGCATTCTTCGGGGGGGTCGCCGGCCAACAGGCCCTGATGCTCACGGGCATCGAGATCGACGGGTACCCGGTTTATCGTGACCTGCATTCACGCTTCGACTACGCCCAGTGGCATCTACGCGGCCTGCCCCATGCCCGCTATCTCGTCGCCGATGTGCGCGCCCACACAGAGCAATACGATGTCATTACGTGGTTTCTGCCGTTCCTGTTTGCCGACACCCAGGCAGCCTGGGGCTTGCCGGACCACGCGTTCGACCCCGCCGCCACACTCACCCACGTCGCCAGCCGGCTCGCGCCCGGCGGCGTGCTGGTCATCGTCAACCGCGAGACCGAGGAACGCGACGAGCAACTCGCACTGCTGGCAGCAGCACACCTGCCGCACACGGCGCCGCGATGCTTCGACGCTGCCTGGTTGCCGGTCGCACCACGTTACGTGACGATCGTCACGAGGCAATGATCAATACGTAGTATTTCTACAGAAAATACTGCCAGTCCCAGAAATCGTTGGCAGCCGTGGCGTCGTGTGCCAACTTTTGCACGGCCATGGGCGAGTAGCGCACCAGGCGCACGGTTTTTGCTGTGGTGTCGACCTTGATCAGTCCCCACACCTGGGCGGTCCAGGTTGCGGTCTGCACCCCGGTGTCGTCGAACTCCTGCGCGTAACCCTGCACCTTGGCCCAGTAATTGGCGACCTGCCCGACCTGCGGGAAGGTGCTCAACCGGAAGGCTGCCGAGGCCATGTTGCTGTCAGACACCCACCCGGCAAGGGCGAGGGTCGAATGAAACACACCGCGGCCGGCCGGGTCGTCGACGAAGAGATTCGTGTAGGTGCCATCAAATGGCGCCGTGCCGTCGCGGCAGAAATAGAGGCGCGCTTTGGGCGGGTCGGCGCCATCGAATGTATTGACAACCGGCTCGACCTGCAGGCGGTTCACGGCAAACTGCAGGCCGGCAAGCGCCGCATAGAACGCCTGCTTCTGCAGGTGACGCACCCGGCCAACCCCGGCCTCGGTCTGCATCATGTAGTTGAGCGAGAACCCCAACGACACCAGCAACCCCAGCGCCAGGATGACGAGCATGAAGCCCGCGAACCCGCCGCGACCACATCGGCGATCGCCACCCTCGCGCCGCCGCCTCGCCACGCCGATTTCGTTCAGATCATTCATAGATTCGGCACGATCACCGTGCGGCTCAGCCGGATCTGCAACACGTTGTTCTCTCGTGTTTGCGCGGTTTGCGCCACACTCGTCTGCAGTGTCACGGCCACATCGATACGATTGTTGGCCGGCCGCGAGACATCGAATGTATTGACATGACGGGTCAGGTCATAGCGGTACCACATCTCGGGCACCCGGGTCGGCAACGCATCGGCATAGGCACCAGGCGCAATCGCCGTTACGCCGGTGTTGTCGGTGAGAATATAGTTCTCGAAGGCGCGCCCGACGACGCCGGCATTGAGCTGGTAGACGAAGTTGGCCGTCGCCCGTTTGCTCGCGTCGTTCTGGGCATGCACCGTGCCCTGGAACTTCAGCATCACGTCGCTGGCACCCACCGCCGGCACCGACACCGCTTTGGCCGTCATCAGGTCGTTCTCGATGGCATCGAGCAGGGCCACACCCTCGTTGATCAGCACGTTTTTGTGGTGCACCTGGGTCCAGAGCAGCGAGGCGTAGTTGAGAATCCAGACCAGAGCGCTCATCAACGAGGCCACGAGAATCGAGCTGACCAGCACCTCGATCATGCTGAACCCACGCACAGACCGATCCCGTGAGCGAGCGGGCGACAAAGCGCCTGGCGCGATCGTCATTCTTCGTTCACCGTGTCACTTTCGACGGCCCCGATCGTCGATATATTTACACTGTAATTCGCCGTATCGTCGTCGGTCGAGAGCATGACCGTGATCGAACCGATCGGCTGCGGCTCGCTCGGATGCCGATGCAGCGTACCGTCGGCACGGAAAAACACCACCGGCGGCGGATTCGGAATGAACGTGAACTTCAGACCGTCGGGCAACGTGCGCACCCCGTCGTTGCCTTCCACCGGGATCCAGTCGTCGGCGCCCGTTTCGTCGTTGAGCGGGTCGTTGTCGGTGACCAGGGCCTTGTTCATCGCCGCACCAGCCGGAACCGCGGCCAGGTCGTTCGGGTCGGTGGTCGGCTTGTAAAACGAAATCACGTAACCATCGCCCCACTTGGCATGGTTGCGGAAAAACGCCAGACGATACAGGCCCTGTGACTGCAACGCGCCGTATCGTCCTGTGCGCACGTCGGCGCACAGGGTCGCGGCGGCCGCCGCCAGTTTCTGGCTCGCAAAGAAGTTCGTCGTCGCCGGCAAGGCGATCCCGGCGGCCACGGCGACGATCACGCAGATCACCACGATCTCGAGCAGCGTCGTCCCGCCGCGGGCTCTTGCTGTGTTATTGCTCATCATGGTTTGAAGCACCGAATCGTTCCGGTGGCGTTGTCGACGCCGCTGGTGCTCGGACTGGTCGCCCCATCGATCACCCAGATATACGGGCCGGCGGCCACCGCACACGAGCGGGCTGTGTAGGCGTCGGTGCGATTCGGCAATTGCCGCAAGGCGTTGGTGTCTGGGTTCCAGGCATAGCACTCCGGGCGCGCCACGGCATCCTTGGCCCCGCCCAACAGAAAAATCTCTGAACCCCACGAGCACGCGGCCGGACCGTTGCGCTTGGTATTGGCCAGATCGGGGAAGGTCTGCGGGGTCGTCCAGGCCGGCGCCTCGAGATCGAACCGCTTGTAACCGTCAACGGCATCGGAGGTCGTCTCGTTCACGCCACCCATGAAGCGATAGAGATAGTATTTTCCGTTATGCACACTGTAATGACACAGTGCAGCACCGTCGTGAATCGTCGCCGACATCGCCATGAGGTCGAACGAGTCACCCCAGCGCGGCGGCGCCGTCGCCACCTGGATATGCGGGACATAGAGCACACCCGCCGCACCGCGCGCCGTGCCGCCGAAGACCATCGGTCCATACGGCGTCAGACACCCCAGGTCATGCGTGCCATTCGATGGCGCATTGGCCGAAGTGCGCAGCGGCACTGCCTGAGCGGCAACTGTTCCCTCGCTTGCCCAGGTGCCGGTCGTCGGGTCGAAAACGAACACACTGCCCGTGGCCGCACCGGTCCAGCCCCCCATCGCGTAGACCCGCCCGTCGTAACTGAGCGCCACATTGTCGGCCAGAGCCGCCGGCATGTTCGGCAACGGCGCCATCGTGCAGGTCACCGGGTTGAACCGCCACGCCGAACTCAACTGGCCGTTGTCATGCCCCGAGCAGCCCCCGAGAATATAGACACCGCCCGGTCCAACGGTGCAGTTCTGGTTGCCCATGCGGTTCGGATACCCGGCGGCCAATGCACTGCCGGCATAGTGCCGCATCGTCTCGCGTCGACTGCTGAACGCCGCCAACGGCCGCGCCGCGATGCAAGTCGGCGCCGCCGGCAGACCGATCGCGCGCACGGCGGCCGCGCCCAGATCGGGTGGCGCAAACGGCACCGGATACGCGATGTCGATGATCACCGCCTCGTTGGCGCCGGTCTTGGTCAACACCAGGCGGCGGCCGTCCGGAGATTCGGTCATGTCGACATAGGACCCGGCCGGCAGCGGCTGCGGCGAGACCGTGGTCTTGCTGCCCCAGTTCGCGTCGCCGAACAGGCCCAAGGCGTACAACTTTGTATTGACACCATCGAGAACGAACAGCACCTGGTTGGTCGTGTCGCGATGGTAGACCAAGCGCACATCGTCGCCGCCACCGGCGCCACCAGGCAACACCGGCGTCGGTGAACCCAGATGGTTGGTGCCGTCGAGGGTGATCGCGTGCAGCAACTGCGGGCGGAACCGCCAGGCCTGGGTGTTGCGACGGGTCAGGCGGTCGTAGGCATTACCGCCGCCATCGCGCAGTTCGTAACCACTGCCACCGGCCGCCCCCGGATTCTCGTCGACGGCGTTACCGATGCCCGCCGCTTTCGCAAACCCCCAGACCAGCTCGCTGTTGGTCGGGTTGTTCTGTTTGCAATACTCGATCTGCAGGTGATGCAGGCCACGGTTCACAGCCAGCGCCGTGGTGTGATAGGTGCCCTGGTTGTTGTCGACGTCCCATGACGCGCCACCGTCTTTGTACTCGGTGCCGTCGATGAAGAAGCGCGAGAAATCGACGCCGGTCCAGGCGATCTTGCTCGTGGGTTGGTACGGGCAGAGCAGGTACCCCCAGTAGCGCGACGACCGATATTCGACATCGGACGTACCCGGAAACCCGCTGTCGAACCAGTGATTGGCGGGATACGGCTTGGGGTTGTAGGTGTTGCCGCCGCCGCTCGACTCGGTCCAATAGTCGGTGAGCAGCTTGCGGGGCCAGACCGGGCTGGTCGGACTGACCGGCGCGTTGGCAAAATCCTTGTCGGTCGCGCCGTCGGCCGCCCCCTCGTGCACCATGAAGCCAAGTCCCGGCTGCATGGGGAACCGCTGATTGGTGAGATCGAAGACCTGCAGTTGCTGGTGCGTACCATTGCCGGTGACGCTGCAGATCACCAGCGTCGAGTCGTCGGGCGACAACGCCATGCGCGTCGAGCGCCGCGGCGGGAACGCCCCGTAGGCGGTGCGCCACACCGACAATACTTTGTATTCATTGTTGGCGGCATTGCCGTCCCAGCCCACCATCTTGGTCTTCTCGAACCAGATCAACACACTGTCGTCGACATCGTTGCTCAGCAGGGCGTATCCGCCCGGGCGCCGGTTCATGGCCACAACCTGTTTGACGCGGTAGGCCCCGGGGGCACCGCCGGCCTTCTCGGTCGCCGCATCGGGTGCGGTGCCGGGCAGCGTAAAGCCCACCTTCGGATTGCCGCTGATGTTGCCGTTGGCATCGGCCTCGTAGAGATTGGCCCCATTGTGCGCATCGTTGAGGGCGGCAAGGTCGAACGGATACGCGCCAAAGTGGCTGTCGCACGACGTCGTCGAGAACAAAGCCAGCAGGCTCCGATCGTTGAGCCGCACCCCTTGCATGAACCCCTCGCCACCCCCCGGCACGTTGATGCCCGCGTTGCCCACGACCCGATCGAAAAGGTCGATGGTGCCGACATTGCTGCTGCCCGCGTAGGCCACCGTCAACTCGTCGCCACCCGCGGTCAGCGCCAGGTGACGCGGCGCCGCCGCCAGGTTGAGGTAACTCTCGGTGTCGTCGAGTCGGCCGCCGATCTGACCCACCGACGCATCGACGTCGGCGTAGAGATCAAGACATTGGATCGAGTTGTTCGCGCAGCCGATGAACAACCGCTCGGCCACCCGTGCCTCGACGCCCGAGACATTGCCGCCGCCGGGCACCGACCACGACGGCACGCTCATCGCCGGGTTTGCCGCAAAGGTCGCCACCGGTACGAAGAACACCTTGTCACCCAGGGTATCGGCGATGATCTCGGCACCATACGGGCTCGGTCGCAGCGAGATGACTCCCGGGTTGTTCAGGTCGGCCTGCTTCGCATTGTTGAGGTCCCAACTGTTGGGCGCGGCGGCGGTCAGCGGCAGCCGAATCGCGTGCAGGTCGTTCTTCGAGCCGCCGCTGATGCAGTCGGCGAGCAACAACCAGCGGTTGTCGCGCGACACGCACAGATCGTTGAAGTCGGTGTTGGTCTGGCTCGGGTTGAGGTTGGTCAGTACCCGCTGCTCGTTCGTCGTCGGTGCATACGTTGTAAAGAATCCAAGGAAGTAGCTCTTCGAAATCCCGAAGAAGTCGCGCCCACCCCAGCTCTGGGCAATGCCCCGCTTCTTGTCGGCATCGCCGCCGGCCGTCGGCTGGAACGGCACGTCGAACTCGTTGACCAGGTTGTTGTGCGTGCAGACCAGGCGGCATTTGGCCGACCCATCCGACACGTGATAAATGAAGCCGTCGTCGAACAGCTTGAAGTCGTACGCCTTGTTGGTGATCGGCAGATCGGGTTGCGCAACCCACGGACTGGTGATCGCCCCCGCCGGCGCCTGCAAGACCCTGATCGCCTGCGGCGCCTGCATGGTGAAATACAAATAGTTGCCATCGGGGCGAAAGACGATGCCGCGGTCTTTGCGGTGGTTGTCTTCACCGGCGGCACCCGCCGATTCATCCTGGCAGAAATCCTCGCCACCGCCCGCGGTCGCGATCGTGCTGACTGCTCCACGCGTGCCGCTGTTGACGCGGATGTCCATGAGATCGATGAAATCCTTGCACTTGATGGCCAACCAACCCCCACCGGGGTGCACGGCCAGATGCAGCGGTTTGTGCGGGCAGGTGTATTCGGCGATGTTCTGGTGCGTGCGCGGGTCGACGACGTAGATCTTCTTGGTGGCCGCCTCGCAGGCATAGATGAAATCGGTGGGCGGCATCGGTTGTGTCATCATCGTGGTCAGCACGATCGGGGCGGCGAGCGGCTCGAGCACCAGCGACCCGGTCACCGCTCCAGTCGCGCCGCCCCAGGGCGCGGCGAGGCGCAGGTTGGTGTCGTCGATGATCTCGGCCACCATCACGACGGAGCCACCGCTGCCACCGATGGTCAGATACGAACCGGCCGCGAGATCTCTCAGAAACTGCGTGCCGACACCAGTCACGGCGTCGGATCCGGCGGTCAGCGTCAGGTTCGTGTGCGCGAACGGCTTCTCTTCTCCGAGGTCGGGGCGGTGCGCGAGGTCGATGGCGACCTTGACCGCCAGGTGACGAAAGCGCAGGGATTGCACGCCCGCGGGGGCCGTCGACGCGCCGGCGCCGTCGACCATCGGAAAGTTCTGATCGACCCGGGTGATCACCTGGAACCGCACCTCATCGGCGGCCAGCGTCGGGTAATACTCGGTGACCATGCCGTTGCTGACCGAACCCTGCTCGTACATCCATTGTTCGACACAGGTGTTCACCCGCGACTCGGCAAGGTTCTGCATGATCGTCGCCAACTCGTAACGCTTCGAGCGCACCTGGCTGTTTTGCAGCATGCCCAGAATGGGCAACAGACAGGCCGAGATGATGACGATCATCGTCAACACCTCGGCAAAGACGAAGCCGATTGGACGTTTCATCGACTGCACCCCACTGCTGTCTCATGATACACCAACCATGTCGGTCGCTACCCGCAATCTCCATGCGGCCGCAAGAACCGTGGCAGGGGCATCGGTGCATTAGTAACCTATACTTTATATTTCATCCGTCTAAATGGTAGGTATGGCTGCATGATTCACCGACAGTTCTGGATCGATCGCATCCATCGGGCCTGGAAGTCGGCGCCGATTGTCTGGCTTGCTGGACTACGCCGTCTGGGCAAAACGACACTTGCCAAGGCTCTCGGCGACGACGCGGTGTATGTGAACTGCGACCTGCCGTCGAGCGCAGCGCGGACGGCCGATCCGGAACGGTTCTTCCGCGATCTCGACCGGTCCGTTGTCGTCTTCGATGAGATCCACCAGTTGCCAGAGCCCGCACGCATTCTCAAAATCGGGGCCGATGAGTTTCCCCACATCCGGATTCTGGCCACCGGTTCATCGACAGTGGCCGCGACCCGTTCATTCAAGGATACGCTGGCTGGACGAAAACGCCTTGTTCACCTCGTGCCCGTCCTGCTCGACGAACTGGATGAGTTCGGGTGTCGATCGCTGCCGAAGCGTCTCTATCACGGTGGATTTCCGCAGGCTTTGTTGGCCGACGACAAGGATCCGGAGTTCTATCGGGAATGGGCCGATTCGTTCTTCTCTCGCGACATTCAGCAACTGTTCGGATTTCGTGAGAGCAGGAAGTTCAACATGGTGCTCGAGTTCGTTCTGAGGCAGAGCGGCGGTTTGTTCGAGGTATCACGGGCTGCCCGCGAACTGGGGATTTCGCGACCGACGATCGAGGCCCACGTGCGCGCGCTCGAGATCACTCACGCGGCGACGGTGGTTCGGCCCTACCATCGAGACAGCCAGAAAGAACTGGTCAAGACGCCGAAACTGTACGGCTTCGACACGGGTTTCGTCAGTTTTTTCCGCGGCTGGGACCCCGTGCGCCCCAGCGACATGGACGTCTTGTGGGAACACGTTGTCCTGGAGTATCTGTTGGCGCATCGTCCGCATGAGCCGATTCATTTCTGGCGCACCAGCACCGGGCATGAGGTCGACTTCGTCCTGCCCCGCGCCCACGAACAAGTCGATGTTATCGAGTGCAAGTGGGACCACCGCCGCGCCGATGGCAAAGGCCTCGTACGCTTTCGCGACGCCTATCCGGCCGGCAAGAACTACCTGTTGTGCCCTCTTGCGCACGAAGCCACGCACACCCGCGATCTCGGCGGTCACGAGGTCCACGTCGGCGCACCAACGGCGTTTCGGTGGTCGTGTGGACACTGATTGCTCCGAATACTCAAAAACACGCGCAGTTGACGAGGAACTACGTCGTAGTGTGGATGCGTTGGCAATACAACATGTTACCGGACGTGGGGCCCGTTTCGGGTCAAGCTACCTTCTTGAAGGCGAATGTATTGATCAAACACGGGGACCCGCGTCCCCTCTGCCTTTCGGGTAGGTCCGCGTTTGGCTGTTTCCGGAGAAGAAAAGGCAGATCACCGGAGATTAAGCGCTGCGCGAAGCCGTTTTCGGATTTTGCGACATAGCGTCATGGCGCTCTTGGAGTCGTCCCGATCTGCCGAGTCTCCGGGGTAACGAACGGCGACAGCATACACATTCAATACACTGAGATCCGCGCGTATTTCGTCCAGACTCGGATCAGCGGAACCCAGGAGATCAAGCAGGTGAAGCAGGTTGTGCGTGCGAGGAAACTCGTTCCCGGTTTCCTGCAACAATGCCTTCAGATACTTCTCTATGCACTGTTGGGCATGAAAGCAGACGGCATCCGGATTCGGAGCCTTGCGGGCGCGAGACTCGCGTGTCGCGGTGGCAAAGTCGCCCTCGGCCTTGGTGACCCACTCAGTTGTGAGCGGCTTCATACAGGGTTTCGCCCGACTCGATGACGTTGCGCAGAAAAAAATCGTTGGCTGCCAGTCGCTCTCGAATCTGCTTTGGGGTTCGAATCAGCAGGTCGACCGCGAAGCGCGGCCTCAGTCTGGTCACCATCTCAGCGGCCAGAGAAATCGGCCGCGTCACGCGCGGCATGATGACCAGCAGGTCGACATCGGAGTCGACTCGGGCATCGTTTCGGGCGTGTGAACCGAACAGAACGACTCGCTGTGGGCTAAACTCGCGGGCCAATGCCGCCGCAAAATTCGTGATGTCAGTTCGTGTAACCAAAGTGACGTTTTCTCCACGCGAAATGACCTGATGCTCAACTGAATCCAAGAATAGTCTATGCTGCATCTCGAGCGATGGCAAGGAGCCTGAGATCACCCAAGGCAGGCCAATAAAGCGAAGACCCCGGGTCAGACTTCGGACAGGAGTAATAAGTCGACGTTATCGAATGCAAGTGGGACCACCGCCGTGCCGATGGCAAAGGCCTGGCACGCTTTCGCGACGCCTATCCGGCCGGCAAGAACTACCTGTTGTGCCCCCTCGCGCCCGACGCCACCCACACCCGCGATCTCGGCGGTCACGAGGTCCACGTCGGCGCACCAACGGCGTTTCGGTGGTGAGGCGAGATGCGGCGCCTGGTCGCACCAAATGTCTTCGGTGTTCCCGATTGCCCCATGAATCAAGGGCTACCACGCGTAACCGATTCTAGAAATCCAGTGTGGTGTTCCCCATGTAAACACCCGCCGTGGTTGCCGAGAACAATCGGCGGAAACCCCAGCCACCAGGAGACAATGACAGCGAGTTGATGGTTGTGTGCCCTTCAAGCCCCGTCTTGATTTGTTTCCACGTCGCACCAGCATCGCGGGTCAGATAAAGTCCGGTTTCGCAGCCGAGATAGACGTTAACCGTATTGATCGGATCAACCAAGACACTCCGCACGTTTGCATACGCCCCCAACTGCGACCAAGTGGTCCCATCGTTGGTCGTTCTGAACACGCCGTCGCTCCGACCTTTCCAGACGGTCGTCGGCGTGTTCGGATCCACCGCCATCGACAAAATCAAACCCACGGCAGAACCATCGATCCAGCGAACACAGTTGGCCGTAACAGAGTAGAAGGGGGATATCGAGATTCGTCCGTACGGCGGAAATGGAAGCGCGGGCGTATAGTCATCGACGTCCGTGAAGGGGGGGGGGTTTATACCTTGGCGGAACACGGTGACCGTGGCCTCACTAATGTAATGAGACGACCTTGCACTTTGAAACTTGAGATACCCGCGTTCGAAGACATCAGGTGCGTGCGAAACCAGATAATCCGAGTATCCAACGTAGATGACGTCGGCATTGACCGGGTCTGCAGCAATGCAATTGAACTGCATTGAACTCGAGGAGGTTTGAACAACATAAGGATTCTCGTACACATGCGTTGTAGGCGACGCGGGCGGGTCTTCCGTCCAAGTGGTATTGGCAAACTCAATCTTGCTATAGATCTGCATGTCATCGTACAACGTACCGTTGTAGACATACGTAGCTCCGTTCCATGTGTAGCGCAACACACCCTGATTGCGACCGACCAGAAACAGATAGGTGTCATCAACCGGGCTGATCAATGCCGTCGAAAATGCCGTGGTAAATGAAGCGCCATAATTCTGCGCAGAAAGAGGAATTGGCCGGATTCCCGGAATCGTCAAAGCAGCGAAGGTCGAACCACCGTCGGTGGACAACCACGCCCCGCTCGCAGTTGCTGCCACAATGCGCAATGGATGCTGCAGACTAATCGTCAAACCATTGACGATGTATTGACTTCCGGCCCCGATCGCTGGCGTTGACAACGGCACGGCGCCGGCCCATTGAATGGCCGCATCCAGCCAATTGGTTCCCGTGCCCGTCGTCGGTGCCTGGGCCGAATACACCCCATGCCCATTCGTTCCACAAAACAGTCGCTTGTTGGCTGCCGCCGGCGTAGTCGGATCGAGCAGAACCGAGTAGACCGAGTCCGTTGCGTTCGTAACATCATGCAAACCCGCTGCTGACGGGCCAGAACGAGGTGCCCAGAAATCGAGCAGGTTTATCTTCGCGCGTGCAGACTTTGACACGTCAGCGTTGCTGACAGCCTTGATGATGACGAACGAGGTGGGACGAGTATCTGGAGCCGTGTATTTTCCGGTGGCATCGATCGTACCATACGTCGTATTTCCACCTTCAATATCTTGCACATACCATTTCGCCGTCAGATTCGCGCCAAGCGGCGCATTGCGCATCTCCGCGAAACACTGCAGAGTCCCAACCTCGAGGGTCACATCAATACCTGGAAGCGTGCTTGCATCGGCGCTCGTGGTCCCGATCTCCGGACCGGCATTGGAAAAGCCCTGAAAGATGTGGACCTCGAGAGGGTCTTTCAGATTGATCGTGGCCACGGCCGACGCCGTCGGATCATCAAGACTCCGCGCCGAGACATAAATCTGTCGACTCGGCGCCCCGTTCCCCCATGGATACTGCGGATACGTAGCTGGGGGTTGGTACTGACCGGAGGTACTCAGCGACCCATCGGCCACCGCCGACGAAGCCGTCGAACCAGCGGGCCACCATGTCGGCTCGGAGGCACACCGATAGAACCAGGCAACCTGAGTTGTGGTTGCATTCGTAACCGTAGCTGAATACAAGATCGAAGTTGCCGTCGCGAGAGCCAGATCGGGTGACAAAGGACTCTGGGAGAGAGTGACCGAAACCGGCGACGTTATATTCAAGGGCACCGTGAACGTCCGGACCACAAGAGTTGGGTCTGTGAAACTGGCAATCACGCTGGCCAGGCCGATCGGACCAGTCGCCCAGTATTTGACGCTGTTGCCAGGCGACGCAATCAGGTCCGGAACACCCGGGGGTACCGCGCCAAATCCACCTTGAGTTGCATGCCAGTAAACGTTCGTCGGGGCAGGATCTTGGGAAGTCACTGCCACATAATTCGTGCTGCCATTCTGTCGCACACTTGCCGAAGCTGGGTTCACGTTGATCCAGTCTCCCGACACGATGTTCCAGGTGATCGTTTTCGACTTGCCGGGGTCACTGGCCGGCCCGACCGTGGTCGTGACCGACGTTGGCGGATATGGCCCATTCGCGGTATAGGTGATCGTCGCCACAATGTCGCTTCCGATGGTCACCGGCGTTGAATAGGTTGCTTGTCCGGCGACCGGCGCACTCAGCACAATAACGTCGGTCGGTTGCATGAAGGTGAACGTTGCCAATACCGACTGCGAACTACCCCAGGTCACGGTCGGACTCAGGTTACTGACATTCACGGCAATCTGTGTATGCAAATAAATCCGCACGGTATCTGACACTGTCGCGTCGCTCTGCAACTGGACGCTCAGGTCGACGTAATTGTCGGTCGGCAAGACTGGATTCGGGGCGTTGTAAACCGTCGAATACTGACTCGGCGGCGTCGCTGCCGTCCGGAAACCGGTCGCCGGCGGTATCATCGACCAAACCACGTTGTCACTGACATTCGCCAATGTTGCCGTGAACTGCTGGGTCTCTCCCGAACCCAGTGACGGCGGCAATTGCGGACTGATGCGCACCAACGGACCCAGAACGTCGATCGATGTCACCTTCAGAGGCGTCGTGTTACCGACACCATCTGAGAATTTGTACCACAAGTTGTTGACACCGTTCGGAATCGTGTATCCTCCCGGACCAAACGCAATCGGCCCCACTGGCACACTCGTGTTGTTGAACACCGTCGGCAGCGGCGCCCCACCGGAAGCGAGTTGCCAACTGATCGTCGCAGTGTTCGGGTCGGTAATCGTGAAATGCAGATAGACAGGCAACGACCCCACAGAAATCTGCTGAGTTTCATTCGAAGACGGGGCCGCGGTCAAACGAAAGGCTGCCGAGTTGCCCGACGGGGCATAGTTCAGATTGGACACGGCGACAGATACTGGAACCGTCTCGATATATGGGTCAGCAATGAGAGGTCCATTTCGGAATTTGGCATACATCGTATGGTTACCGCTTGGCGTCAAGAGCTGTTTCAAATACGTGGTCTGATAAGGAATCCAACCGGTCGCCAGATCCATGTCATTGGCGTCTTCCGAAACCAGCATCCAATGTGCGCCATTTGCGTAGAGCTGCAGGTTGACCCAGTTTGTATTGAGGGGCTGCACATCGCGAGTCGATATTGAAGGGCTCGCCGGGCCGACTGCAGTGATGGTATCTCGCGCATAGGTATAGGTTCCGGATGCATCAATGAACTTCGCGTGGATCGTCATCGCGCCGGCTCGACGCGACAAACTGAACGTGTACGGCATCACCGGACCAAACCCGCCGGCAACATGACCGGCGAAGTTGCCATCCTCCGACAAAGCCATCAATGCTTGCCCCGGCGCGTCGATGTTGAGCGTCACCGCGGGGCTGTTTGTCGTCGCGTCATCCTCGTTGATCTTAACCACGGGCGGTGGATAGTTGGTATACGGTGTTTGGATGTTCATCGGCAGGATTTCATACGGTGTCGCGTTGCCAGCGCCATTGAAATAGCGATACCAGAGATAGAACTGACCGTTTCCGGGGAACTGTGAGGCCACCATGGGAATCGGTGTGACTGGGGGGGTGGCAATGGTGAACGTCGATGGCATTGGACTCCCAACCGGTGCCAAAGCATAGGCGACCGATGCAGTGTTGGCATCACTGAGGGTGAAGTGAAGATAAACGGGGAGAGAACCAACCATGCTCGATGTGATCGCCGCCGAACCTGGATCAGCCGATGGTCGGAAGGCAGCAGTATTGTTGGTGGGCGGATTGCTGACGTTGGTCACCGACACCGACACGGGCAACGATTCAACGTAGCTGGCCGTCTCACTGCGGAACTTGGCGTAGATCGTGTGCGCACCGCCAGGGCTCTGCAGCATGAAAGGCAGCGACGGCTGCATCAAGGCCCAACCCGTCGTTGCGTTCATGGCCAGAGGGTTCTCTGAGACAATCATCTCGAGCGCGCCCTCGGCGTATAGATCGAGATTGACCCAGTTGCTGTTGATTGGTTGAACATCGCGCGTCGAAATCGTCGGGTTTGCCGGACCAACCGTGACAATCGAGGCTGACGTGAAGGTGAAAGTCCCCGATGCATCCCGAAACCGGGCGTAAACCTTCTTGGTGCCGGGTTGTGGAGGAAGTGTCCAGGATACGTAGGCAGGCATCACCGCGGGAAGAGCCACGGGCGTCGACGGAGCAAACGATCCATCGTTCGACAACCACATGGTCTGTTGATTCGGCGCACTCACCGTAACAACCACCCCGGCATGACCCGTGGATGGGTCACCATCGTTGATCGCGATGGTCGGCGCACCGTAGGTCGCATTGGGGGACTGGATCTCGATGGACATAACCTTCAGTGGTGTTGAGTTTCCGGCCCCATCGGTGAATCGATACCAGAGATAGAACAACCCTGGACTCCCAAACTGCCCGATGGTCATCGGAATCGGCGCCATCGGCGGCGTCGCGATCGAGAAGGTCGTGGGAACGGGGTCACCGGCCTGCGTCAGGCGCCAGGCGATCGATGCGGTATTGGCATCATTGAGGGCAAAATGTAAATACACCGGCAACGAACCGATCAAACACGAAGACAGTGCCGCCGATGAAGGGTCACCGCTCAAGCGGAAGGCAGCATCGTTGTTCGTTGGTGGTCCACTGACATTGGTCACCGTCAACGTCACAGGGACGGATTCAATGTAGCTGGCGACCTCACTGCGAAACTTGGCATAAATGGTGTGCGTGCCACCCGGGCTGCGCAAACCGAACGGCAGGGTGGGTACCAGTCCGGTCCACCCCGTGCTGGCATTCATTGCATATGGGTCTTCAGAGACGATCATCTCGATCGCCCCCGGCGCGCGCAACTCGAGGTTAACCCAGTTGCTGTTCAGCGGCTGAATATCTCGCGTACTGATGCTGGGACTGGCCGGCCCAACCGCGACGATTGTGGCATTCGCAAACGTGAATGTTCCGGATGCGTCCTGAAAACGTGAATAAACCACTTTGTTCCCAGGTTGGGGTGTGAGCGTCCAGAGCACATCCACCGGCATCGCCGCCGGAAGAAGTATTGGCGAAGATCGCGCGAACGAACCATCGTTTGACAACCACATGGTTCTCTTCCCGGGGGCATTGGCCGATACCGTTATGCCACCGTGACTGGTCGTTGGATCGCCGTTGTTGATTCCGATCACCGGCGCACCATAGGCAACATTCGGCGCCTGCACATCGATCGACGTCACGCGCAACGGACTGGCGTTCCCGGCAAAATCGAGAAACTTGTACCAGAGATAGAACAAGCCACTTCCCGGAAAATCGGTTGCGGTGAGCAGCACCGGTGGAATCGGCGGGGACATCGCGCGAAAGGCAGTCGGAACAGGGTCGCCGGCCCGAGTCAACTGCCACGCAACGGTGGCCGTGTTCGCATCAGTCAAACTCGTGTGGAGAAACACGGGCAACGAGGCCACCAAAACTGCGGAGACAACAGCGGATTCCGGACTTGCCCCAGCTCGTATTGCCAATGTATTGCCAGCCGGACCGCTGTTATTGACCGTCAGCACCAGACTCTGAGGAACGCTCTCAATGCCATTGACCGTCGAATTCCGAAATTTCACCCAGACCACGTGCGTGCCGCCACCATCCAGCAGACGAAATGGGAAACGGGGCAGGAACGAGGTCCAGCCTGCATTACCCAGCATTGCTGTTTGATCCTCGGAGATCATCATTTCCGTTGCGCCCTCGGCGTACAGGTCGAGATTCACCCAGTTGCTTGATAACGGCAGGGAGTCGCGCGTCGACACACTCGTACTGGCCGGCCCAATTGCCTCAACTGAATCGTTCGCATAGCTGAATGATCCGGACGCGTCAACAAAGCGTGCATATACCGTCTTTACACCAGCCTGCGGCGACAGCATCCAGGATACGTATCCTGGCGGTGCCGGAGGAACCAACGGCGACAGACCAGTGAATGCACCGTCATTCGACAACCACATCTGGGTCTGGCTCGCGGCGGCAATCGTCAGAGTCACGTTGCTCCGCCGCGTAAACGGATCGTTTCCGTTGATCACCAACGAAGGCGTTGCGAGACCGATCACTGCGCCTGTTGCCACGGTTACGCTTAGAGTTATCGGCTCACTCTCGATCCAGTCTGTTGCAGAATTGCGGAACTTCGCATAGATCGAATGGGGACCGACGCCGGCCTGAAGAACGAAAGCACTGCGCGCCGAGTATGGAATCCAACCTGTCAGACCACCCATTGCCGTCAACTCTTCGCTGACAATCATGTCCGTTGCGCCTTCGGCATAAAGGCCCAGATTGACCGGATTCGTGACCAAGGGTTGCGCATCACGACAAGTGATCGAAGAACTCGCCGGGCCGACAGTCAGAATCGCATCATTGGCAAAATTGGTGACACCCTGTAAGTCCAGAAATTTCGCATAGACTGTTCTGTTTCCGGCCCGATGAGGAAGGTTCCAAGAAATCGTAGTCGTACCGACCGGCGGATTGACAGGAGTAACCGCATTGAAATTGCCATCGTTGGACAACCACAGCTTTGCTTGCTGGGTGGCCACAACCGACAGGTCGACACGGCTGCTGGTCGTAAAAGCGTCCCCACCATTGATGATCAATACGGGCGCATTACCGGTCACATTGATCGTTCGACTGATCGGAGATGTTGTGTTACTCGCATCGTCCGTAAATGTCATGTAGACAGTCTGCAAGCCATAGCCTGCAAGAGGCCATTCACGTAACGTCTTGAATCGCTCTGTGACAGGTTCACTAAGATCCTCTCGATTCGAAATCGTTATCCAGTTCGCATCAACTGCAGATATCCCTAATGTAACCTTCGGAGAAATCGTCGATGACGCTCCTCCGTTGATGGTAAATGCATAATCGGACGGAGCAATAGTATCAACAATGATGTTGGCAGAAATGGGCCCAAATACATTTCCAAGTCGGTCACGAAATCGTGCGAAGACTACTTTCGTTCCCTCCCCGGACTCCAAGGTCCAGGAGACCGTATTGGCAAATCCCTGCCAGATCGGAATCTGGGAAAAATCACTGGACCCATTCTGAATCTGCATCTCACTTGGGTTATTGTTACCCGAGAGAGAGAGCAGTACTGTCGCGTTGTTCGTCTTCAGGGCACCATTGTTGATCTTGATTGCGACAACGGGTCCTGTCGTGTTCAAGGAAATCCCGGCAGAAAATGCCGGACTCACAGACCCTGCATCAAACTTCGCATACACGCGTTTCTCACCATCGCCGGCGGCAAGATTCCAGGCTCTGGACGGGGAATAGAACTCCCATCTCGCGTCAAAGAAATCCTCGGTTGGCGAAATAATCATCTTGCTGGCGCCAGGGTACAACAGCGTCAGGTTGACAGCCGTATCCTTGGTCACCGTGGACCCCTTGTTGATCCAGACACCGATGTAACCGCGAACATCTGCGGCCAAACGAATCGCGTCACTGATTATCGGCGACACTCGCCCCGCTTGGTCGCGAAACTGCACATAGATTCGTTTCGTGCCGTCGCCCTCTGGCAGATTGTAAACGCGGTTTGACGCATAACCCTCCCAGGAGAGATTCGAGAGATCCTCTGTTGTGCCCAATCGCATCTGAGTCGCGCCCTCAGCACTCAACAGTATCTCAACTTCCTTACGATGCGTCTCGACGTCCCCCGCATTGATGGCGATCGATAAATTGCTCGGTCCGACGCCTGGAGTGGTATTCGCCGTGAGACCGGCGTAACCGGCATCTTGATTATCACTGCCATGCAAGACAACTTCGAACACATACCCCGTGTTGGGAACCAATCCTGTGACGAGCTTCTGATGACGTGTTCCAGGCAAATCGTTCACGGTCAGGTCAATGACACTGGACGGACTGCTTGCCGGATAGTAACGAACCCGACTGGTGGCTTCGGCGTTACTCGAAAACGTGATTCTCAAAGACACCGAACCGATTTGGTCGATCTTCGCCGACGCCACTGCAAGCAAAGCGGTGTCAATCACCGAAGACGTGTTTCCGGAAACAACTTGAACAGATTTCGCAAAGACAACTTCGTTGTCACCGGTCGTCGCAGCAAGACTGTACAACCCCGGCGACACTTCGTTGACCCCGAACGAGAAATTGCCCAGACCATCGGTCTGTGTCGTTGCGGTAACTCGCCCTGTTACAGATGCACGTGGCCATGTTGATGCCAGCGTTGCGTTACCACCCGCAACCAAACTGATCGCAATGTTGCCGTAGAGGTTGCGATCAGCAAAAAAGGCCCGCCCCGACACAGCGACCTGCGTGTTCCCCGCCGGCCCAATCACGCTCGAACCGCCACCGCCACCGCCACCACCGCCACCCAAGCAACCAAAGACGCCGACTGCGAACAACAAAACAACCACGATCAGCCAATGGAGCTTTGATGAAGCTCCCGGTTTTCGCGGTGGCACAGTCGGATTGCTGGACTCGGGGTGGCTATAATGCAGCGGACTTCGCATCCTACACCAATGTACCGTGAACCTCTGAAGATGTCCAGAGCAACCGATCTGATCGAGGCAAACATCGTCGCTGGTTCTTCGCATATTGTCCTGGCCTGGTCCTGCGACACTCGCACATGTCCGTTTTCAGTGCTATCCTTTGCACCAAATGAACGCCAATGCCACACCCCACGCACCGGCCACGACCGACCGACACGACGTCGAACGCGATGTTAAACGTCTCCGGGCCATCATCGATATCCTGCAATACCGGGCCGGTGGCGTGCAGGATTTTCTCGATTACGCACTCAATCAGGCTTTGACGCTCACCGAGAGCACCTTCGGCTACATCTATTTCTACGATGAAGAGCGGCGCCAGTTCGAGCTCAACACCTGGTCGAAAGGGGTCATGCGCGAGTGCACGGTGGTCAACCCGCAGACC